>CAIVAR010000120.1 GCA_903904005.1 uncultured Anaeromyxobacter sp. | reverse complement strand
AGGTGAAGGCCGGCTTGACCGGGAACCCAAAGCCGGCGAAATAGACCTACCCAGCGACGTCACGCCCCGGGTGATCGCCTTGCCGGTACGGGTGATCGGCTTCGGCCGGAATGGCCGATCGGCATCGCCGGAATCCGCACAATGCGGACGATTGAGCGGACCAAGGCGTTCCACCGAGACTGGAAGAAGGTCGGCTCCGGGGTCCACGGCAAGCGGGCGAGCGGCCTGCTTCAGGCCGTCGTGGCGCTGCTGGCGGAGGACCGCCCTCTTCCGACCTCCAGACACGACCACCAACTCGCCGGCGCGTGGGCCGACCACCGGGAGTGCCACCTACGGCCGGACCTCCTGCTCATCTACCGGAAGCCGAGCCCGGACACGCTCCAGCTCGTGCGCCTTGGCTCGCATAGCGAGTTGTTCGGGTAACACTCCCCGCGCCAGCGCCGTCCTGGCGTCGGCGTCTCACGACCGTCGAGCCATCTCAGCGCCAGCGCGTCGGGACTCGAAGCGAACCGTCCGGCCCGGTGAACATCTTCCGGAGGAACGTCATGCTTCCGGCTGGATCCTTCGGGACCGCTCCGGGGTCGTGACCGACGATGCGCGCCGCGTTCCGAAGGGTGTACTCGCCGATCTCCGAGAGGTGAAGCGGCCTGCCCTCCGCCGGGCGATAGTCCTGGCGCACGATGGTCGGGCGGTCCGTGCGGGGCGAGCGCCGGTTGAAAGCGACCTCCAGGCTCGGTGCCGAGGCATCGCGCCGGGTGAGCGGTGGCCCGAGGTCGTACCGGTCGCGCAGGGTCCGCAGCACCGACGTGGTCCGGAAGGGATCTGCGACCACCGTCTGCCGCTCGGT
Source organism: uncultured Anaeromyxobacter sp. (assembly GCA_903904005.1). Classification (GTDB taxonomy): domain Bacteria; phylum Myxococcota; class Myxococcia; order Myxococcales; family Anaeromyxobacteraceae; genus CAIOAK01. Next base: position 34,221 of record CAIVAR010000120.1, on the reverse strand, counting down.
GAAGGGCGACACCACGATCGCGGGTACGCGCAACCCGAGCCGGTCGAAGGCGAAGCCCAGGTCACCCTTGCTGTCGTCGGGGATCGGCGCCGACGGTGGCGGCACGTGGTCGTAGCAGCCGCCGTGTTCGTCGAACAGGATGACGAGCGCGGTCTTCTCCCATGCCGGCGAGCTCCGGACCGCGTCGTAGACCGCTGCGAGGAAGGCCTCGCCGGCCCGGATGTCGGTGGGCGGGTGGTAGTCCGTGAGGGGATCGAACAGGAGGTTCGGCTCTACCCAGGAGAATGCCGGAAGTGCGCCCGCGGCAGCATGTTGCAGGAACTCCTCCCAGGTGTGGGTGTGGGATGCGAAGCTCTCGATGCGACGAAGCCCTCCGAGGTTGATGAAGCACTCCGGGACGATCTGGGTACGCCGGTCGTAGTACACCCCCCAGGGCACCCCCTTCGCCTCCAGGAGATCGAAGAGGTTCCTCGCCTCCACGGTCCAGGCGAGGTTGTAGACGAGCTCGTTGTCGAGGCGACCCCCGGAGGCTCCCGCGAAGAAGAAGAGGCGGTTCGGCGACGTGCAGGTGGGCACGTCACAATGCCAGTGCGTGAATACGGCGTACTCCTCGGCGAGCGTGTTCATCACCGGTGCCGTGGCAGGCGTGTACATCGAGCCGATGGCCTGCATCTCCTCGGGCGACGGCTTGCGCCCGGCCCACCAAACGAAGTTCCAGTAGTAGTCGAGCGCGAACCCATCCATGGTCGGCACGCCGGGGTAGGGCGGGACGTTGAAGGGCGGCTCCATGAAGGGGGCGTAGGCCGCGTAGGCCGCCTTCCCGGCGTTCGAGCCCGGGAGATACTGATTCCAGAGCTGGACGTTGACGTTGGTCCAGGCCTCGCCGGGGTCGGGATCGGGGTCCCAGAAGCGGGTCGCCGGGTGCAACCGGACGGAGCCTCCGGGGTAGGGCAACTCCGTGGTGCGTCCGCGAACGCCGTCGGCCGCAGCGATATGGGGCAGGTTCCCGAGCAGGTTGTCGAACGAGCGGTTCTCGAGCATCACCACGACCCAGTGCTCGATGCGCTCGATGGCCCCGGATTCCTGCCCACCCGGGGACGGCCCGTGGCGGCCGAGCTTGCCTCCGGAGGTTCCGGCCCCGCGGGAGGCCATCCATGCGGCTCCCCCCACCCCGAGCGCTGCCGCACCGAGAAGGCTCCTCTTCAGGAACCGGCGACGGCCACCCGTGTTGCTGTCACCTGGGGAATTCACCACGCCCTCGGAGGATACCAGCCTCTCGGCATCCTTGCAGTCCGAAGCTGCACGCTCACCGGGCGTCGAAGCGCATCAGCGCGTAACCGCCGCCAGGTGGCGTCGCATGGTACAGGAAGTACGGGGTCGTGCCGCCCTCCGCGACGACGAAGCCGCCGTCGACGGACCCGGAGAACCCCGGGGGGAAGCCGCAGCCTCCGAGCACGGTCCAGTCCTCAGCCGGCGACGGGGGAGACGAGAACGCGCACATCCGGTTGGCCACGGAACTTGCGTCGATCATGAGGTGGAGCTTGCCGCCTCCCGATACCAGGGAGTGCATCGACACGGACGGACTCGACACCCGTGGGACGTAGAAGGGCTCCCACGCTCCCGCAGGTGCGATGGAGCGCCCGATGATCGACGCGCGGCCGATTGCCGTGGTGACGGCGTAGAGCCGATCTCCCGGCGCCCCGAGGCCAAGCTCGAGCTCGCTGTCGACGGGGAAATCGGGCAATGGGATCCAGTCATCCTCGACAGGATCGTACCGGAACACGTGTAGTCGCCCGCCGGGCCGTCCCGGTGGATACAGCTGGATGGCTCCGGCGTAGGCCTGCCGGGTGGGGCTCGTCAGCGGGTCGGTCCCGTCGCTCGTGTAGAAGAAGGACGCCCCCGCCGGGGCCGCCGTGACGTGAAGGGCCTGCTCCCCGACGTAGGTGCCCGGCGCGAGGTCGATGGTGAGCGGGGAGACCCTCCGGATGACGTACTCGGCCGAGACCACCCCCGACCTCGACAGGCCGGGCTTCGAGGCCACGGCCTTGAGGACGGTGTCTCGCGTGATCGGGACGGGCTGGGTGTAGAAGGTCCGGGTGTCGCTGGTCGCCGGATCGGCGCCGTCGGTCGTGAAGTAGATCGTGGCGTCGGGCTGCCCGGAGAAGATCGAGACCGACTGGTAGTCCTGGTAGGTTCCCCCCGGGACGGACAGCACCGGCGTCAGTGGCACGTCCAGCACGTGGGTCGTGCTCGAGCCACATCCCGTCGTGAGCACCGCGATCACGAGCGCCAGGGACTTCCGTTTCATTCGTGGTTGCATGAGCGTTCGTTCCAGGAAGCGAAGGAGGCGACGTCACGAGGGCCCGGGGAAGAACGTCCAACATCCGGCGGGGGTTGCACAGGGGGATTCCGGGGCAGCCCTCTCGGGACGGGAAAGGCAGAGTCGGGGCGCGCATACATCGAGCCCACTCTTCCAGTGCGTGCGGCGCGGCGCCTACATCACCCCGCCGCCGAGCACGAGGAGCTCGCCGAACTGTGGCTCTGGTCGGTCTCGTGCTCGAGGTGCGGCTCGAGCGGGCGCGCACCACCCCCGACATCGACCTGCGAGTTTCCAGCTCGCCGGATGGACCTGGCAGACTTCATGACCTTCGAGGTCCGCACCGACACTCGCCATCCGAACATTGCCGGTCCCGGCATCCAGTACGAGGGACAGCGGTTCCGAGCAGAGTGCCGACTGGCTCGGATGCTCTACGGCCAGGCATTCGGGATCGACGTGGCCTTCGGAGACCCGATGTTGGGTGAGCCCGAGGTAGTGACCGGAGACGACCTCCTGTCCCTTGCTGGGGTCGCACCAGCGACGCTGCGTCTCTACCCGGTCGAGACCCACATCGCCGAGAAGCTCCACGCCTACGCCCTGCCGCGATCGTCGCCGGAGACGTCGTCGCGACGGAGATCGCCTCCGATCCACCGGCCGCCGCTGGCCTCCAGGAGCGGTGGGCGGAACCCTTTCGGGAGCGGCCGCGCGGCGCGGCGGTAGCGGATCTCGGCCATCACCCGCGCCCGGTCCTCGGCCAAACGCTCCAGGTCTCGCGGGTCGCGCGCCATCTGTCGCCAGTCGAAGACTACTTCGTCGCTGCCTCGCCAGCGTTGGCAGGCCTCGCGGCCCGAACGAGCTCGCGCAGGACCACCGACGCGTTCACGCCCCGACGCTTGGCCAGCGCCTGCAGCGTGGACATCTCCAGGTCATCGAGCCGGACCCGATACACGTGGGTGCGCGCCTGGCGGGTCGCCTGAGGCTCGTAGACCGCTTCCTCGCCGCCGGCCTCCATCGCCTCATCGAAGTCATGAGAGAGCCAGAAGCGCTCCTCCTCGGCCGCCGTTGCGAGCCTGGGGAGCGGCTTGCCGGGCGGCCACTGCTTCTGCGACGTCTTCCGCGACGTCTTCTTGGTCTTCATCGCTTCACCGTCTTTCGCCAGGCTGCGTGACTCTTCGCCGATTTCGCCGACAAGGGCCAGCAGGTGACGGGGCGCATCACGTCGTGGGGACGGCGCGCCGCGACCACCGCGAGATACCTGTCCGAGCAGGTCCGCCCGTAGAAGAGCCGCCGCGGCTCGTCGCCCCGCTCGCGTTCGATGGCGACGGCCCGAGTGGGGTGGCAGCGGGCAAGGAGGACGTCCTCGACCTCCTCCCGTTGGCAGCGGCCGTGCTCCCGGAAGTGCTGCATGTTCGCGCGGTCCCACTCGACATCGGTGACCCTCATTCATCGAGGATGCGCCCGAGAAGGCACGTAGTCAAGTGGACTACGGAGTCGACGGATGAGCCGGAGGTGTCCTTCCGGGGCCGTTTGCGATGATTGCGCCGCCTGAAGGCGGCGCTGTGTATGGCTCCTGGCGCCACGAAGAGAGAGAACCGAGAAACTTCTGTCGATGCGCCTCGTGGTTCCGTGGGACCGGGGGGCGCCCGACGTCATGGGCTCCTTCGGCCAGATCGGACAGGTGCTCGTGAATCTGATCACGAACGCCGCCAAGGCCACGCCCCGCGGCAGGAGGGGTGATGTCGTCATCCGGATCGGGCCGGGAGCCTCGGGGATGGCCCGCATCGAGGTGATCGACAGCGGGGTGGGAATGGCCCCCGACGTGATCGAGCGGGTCTTCGACCCCTTCTTCACGACGCGGGCCGTCGGGGAGGGGACGGGGCTCGGACTCCCCATCAGCCACGCCATCGTCACGGCACACGGTGGAACGCTCACCGTCGAGAGCGAGGTCGGGAAGGGATCGACGTTCCGGGTGGAGCTACCGGCGGCGCCTGTGGAGCCGGTGGCCGCTGCCTGAAGAGGGGGACATCGGCCGCCCTGGCCGACATCGGCGGTATCACCCCCGGCGGGTCCACCCACTGGTTCAAATTCGCGGATGGCGGCGGCGAGTTCTTCTCGGTCACCTCGAACGGTGACGCGTCGAAGATGTTCTCGCGAGCGCTGCCCCTCCCGACGGCGGCTCTCCGTATGGACACGCCGACCTGGTGGTGGTCTTCCTCCCCTTCATCGGCCTCTACCTGACCGCGAAGACGGTCGTCGGCGGAGTGACGGGCGTGTTCAGCCGCTCCGCCCAGGACCTGGCTGCGACCATCACCCCGGGATGGGCTCCGGGCTCCGCGCACATGACCGGCAAGGCCACCGCGAGAAGCGGGACGCGTAACGCCCGGATCTCCCTTCAAGATCTTGGTAACGAGGGGCGGCGCGGGCCGCCTCTCTGCTTGCATGGGGGACCCGGTGGTCAAGGTCGGCCAGCGAGGGCGCACGCCCTAATCGGGGGGGGGGGCGGCGTCGAGCTTAAGTATCCCTCATACTTGGCAAGGCACGGACGGGGGCCCGACTGGCGAAGAAGCCCACCAGCGATGACCGCAAGAAGTTGCGGGCGAAGGCGGAGGCGCGGTCCACCCGCGTCCCTCCGGCGGCGAGGCCGCACGCGTCCACCGCTGCACTCCTGCACGAACTCCAGGTCCACCAGATCGAGCTGGAGACGCAGAACGAGGAACTCCGTCGGCTCCTGGGGGATCTGGAGCGGGCCAACCAGCGCTACGTCAACCTCTACGAGTTCGCCCCGGTCGGCTATGTCACGGTGGGTGACGATGGGAGCATCCGGGAGGTGAACCTCGCCGGGGAGCCCATCTTCGGCCTGGACCGGAAACTGCTCAATGGGAGCAAGTTCGCGGCCTTTGTCGATCCCGACGACGGGGACCGCTGGCACCTGGCGTTCCAGAAGGCGCTGAAGGCGAAGGAGAAGCAATCCGTGGCCGTCCGGATCCGGCGGGCGGACGGGACGACGGTCCAAAGCTGGCTCGAGATCGTGCCCGTGCGCGAGGAGGCCGAGCCCCTGGTCCGGATCGCTCTCGCCGACATCACCGAGTACACGCGGATGGAGGAGGACCTGCGCGCACTCCAGACCCAGCTCGCGCTGACGGCGCGCCTCGGGGCGCTGGGCACGCTCGTGACCGGGGTCGCCCACGAGATCAACAACCCGCTCACGGCCGTGATGGCAGACCAGGGGGTGGCGCTGGAGGTGGCCCGGGAGGTCCGTGCCCGGCTTGGCCGTGGAACTTCCCCCGACGTCAAGTCCGAGGCCCAGTCGCTCGACGGGGTCATCGAGGCGCTGGAGGACGCCCAGGAAGGGGGGCAACGCGTCGGGCGGATCGTCAAGGACCTCTCGACCTTCGGGCGTCCGGACGCCCAGCGCGTCCGGGCGCGCCTGATCGACGTCGTGCAGGGGGCGATGCGATGGCTTCCGGCCACGGTGACCGGCGCCGTGGCCGTCAGGGTCGAGGATGGGGGCGCCCCCGACGTCACCGTTGCAACGGGGCAGATCGAGCAGGTGATCGTGAACCTGGTCACGAACGCGGCCAGGGCCGTCCGGGAGGGGGAGCGGGACACGATCATCGTGCGGCTCGGGCCGGGGAGTCAGGGCACGGCGCGTCTCGAGGTGATCGACCACGGCGTCGGCATCGCCCCCGCGATCCTGGAGCGCATCTTCGAGCCGTTCTTCACGACCCGCTCCACGGGCAAGGGGCGGGGGACGGGGATGGGGCTCGCCATCTGCCACGCCATCGTGACGGCACATGGCGGAACCCTCACCGTCGAGAGCAAGGTCGGGAAGGGATCGACGTTCCGGGTCGAGTTGCCAGCCGCTCCGGGGGAGGCATGACCCCCGGTTCCGCCGTTCGATCTCGCGGTCTCTTCCACTACGCCGTCGCGGTGGTGTTGGCGGCCCTCGCCACCGCACTGAAGGTCGCGCTGGCGGCCTACGTCATCCCGACCTTCATCCTCGCCTACCCGGCGGTGCTTGCCGCCGCCGCGCTGGGGGGCATCGGACCGGGAATCCTGGCGACCGTCCTGTCGGCGTTCATGGCCTGGTACTGGGTCTTTCCTTCGCCCGGCGACTTTCACTGGCTGACCATCCAGGAGGCGTCGGCCCTCGCCCTGTTCCTGGTCATGGGCGTCCTCATGAGCTGGATGGCGGAGCGACTCCGGCGGTCGCAGGGGCGCGTGGACCGCCTCGAGCAGGCGCGCGCCCTCGAGGTCGCCGAGGCGAAGTTCCGCACCTACGTGGAATCAGCACCGGATGCCCTGTTCGTCGAGGATGCCCACGGCCGGTTCCTGGACGCCAACCCGGCTGGTCTCGATCTGCTGGGGGTCGACATCGACACCTTGAAGTCGCGCACCGTCACCGACTTCGTGCCCCAGGAGGATCGGGACCTCGTTCGCCGGAAGTTCGAGGCGCTCTTCGGCGTCGGCCAGATCGACTACGACCGTCGGTTTCTGAGACCGGACGGCAAGGTCATCCACGCTCATGTCCGGGCCGTGAAGCTGGGGGCCGACCGCGTGATGGCCTACTGCCGAGACGTCACGGAACAGCGCGTTCTCCGGGAGCAACTCGCGACGGTTTCTCGACTCGCCGCGATGGGGACGCTCGTGGCCGGCGTGGCCCACGAGGTCAACAACCCGCTGGCCGCGACGCTGGCGGACCTGGAACTGGCTTCCTCGGTGGTCAAGGAGGTCCGAGGGCGTATCCGGGGAAGCGACCCGCTCGACCGGGAGGCCGAGGCTCACCTCCTCGACGAGGTCGGCGAGGAACTGGCGGATGCGCAGGAGGGGGCTCGCCGGATCAACAGTATCGTCAAGGAGCTCAAGGTCTTCGCCCGGCCGGACCAGGGTCGGGAACCGCTGAGACTGGCCGACGTCGTGAAGAAGGCCATGGTCTGGCTCCCGGCCACGGTCGGCCAGGCCGCGACGGTCCGCGTGGAGGATGGCGGGGCACCCGCGACCGTGGCGTCCTTCGGCCAGATCGAGCAGGTGGTGGTCCACCTGGTCGCGAATGCGGCGAATGCGACGAAGCCCGGCAAGCCCGGCGCGATCCTCATCCGGTTCGGGCCGGGTTCGCCCGGGAGGGCGCGGCTGGAGGTCGTCGACCAGGGAACCGGAATCGCCCCGGAGTTCCTGGATCGGATCTTCGATCCCTTCTTCACGACGAGAGACGTCGGGCAGGGCATGGGCCTCGGCCTCTCCATCTGCCACGCCATCGTCACCTCCCACGGAGGAACCCTCACAGTGGAGAGCCAGGTCGGCAAGGGGTCCACGTTCCGGGTCGAATTGCCTGAGGTGCCGGAGGGGGCGTGAAGGGAAAGAGGCCCACCACCGGGGACCGTGAGAGGTTGCGGTCGGAAGCGGACGAGCGGGTCGCTCGCGACGCGCCCGGGGCTTCCCCGGGCGTGCCAATGATGGCCTCAGCGGGGGCTCGGAGGGCTTGTCCGTGAAACCCCGGATCCCTGCGCTCCTGGCGGCGATCGTCGGCGGACTTTCCTTCGCGACCATCGGCTGCTCGAGCGGGGGGAATCCTCCCTCACCACCCGCGACGTTCCAGCAGGTCTGCTTCCCGGGGGATGCATCGCCCACCTGTTACTTCTTCCAGTACCTGTCGGAGGTCGTGCGGAATACCCGAAACAGACCTGGGGAACCCTCGGCGCCTTCGCCTCTATGAACGACTTCCCCCTGCCCGGCAACGTCTGGAAGACGACCGACGAGGGGAACAAGGCCCGCTGGAGATCGTTCCGCGACCTCTACGCGGGAGTCCCCTCTGGGCAACGCTTCGACATCGAGACCCTGAAGGCGATCACGGGCTACCCCGGGCCGGATGGCGACGGCGTGATGGCGAATGGGGCGATCTTCAACTCCGAGGGGCAGTTGCAGCAGACGACGGCGGCCGACAGCACGGTGCAGTCCATCCTCATGGACATGAGCACGATGGAGCTCTGGATTCACTTCACGCCGCCGACCGCTCCCAGGGCGCGGCCGGCGCTGCGCCCCACCTACCGGAAGATCGCGAACCCGATCTACTGAGCGAGCGGGAGAAAGGGCTGGCGAGGGCGGGCCCGTTCACTCCTTCTTCTTCAGTTTCTGCTCGTTGTTCTTGATGAACGCCCGGCATGACGTGAATTCCGCGCGTCGCTGGGTCCGAACGCCCCATCCGGGTTGGGGTGTTTTCCGGAGGCTGGGACCGGAATCAATGTCGGCCGGCTCGGTACCTCTCCCAATATCGGACGGCTGCTCGAAGGAGCAGACTCCTCATCAGAAAGGGAGAACAGACCATGAAGACCATCAACGGCGGCAGCGCAGTGCAGGGCGGGTACTACCTCTCCAAGAGCAACTGGGAGATCTTCCCCATCGAGAAGGACGGGCAGAAGCTCCCCGGTGCCTCCTCCGAGCACTTCGTGAAGCTCAACACCGCAGCGGCCCTCATGCTCATGCCGGTGCTCGGCGGCCTGATGGTGGTCTTCCTCCCCTTCATCGGCCTCTACCTGACGGCGAAGACGGCGGTCGGCGGAGTGACGGGCGCGTTCAACCGGTCGGCGAAGGACCTGGCCGCGACCATCACCCCCGGCTGGGCCCCCGGCGCCGCGCACATGACCGGCAAGGCCACCGAGGAGAAGGCCGCCGAAGGCGAGAAGGTCGAGGACGCGAAGCTCGCCCAGCTCGCCAAGGAAGTCGACGAGAAGCGCAAGGCGTAGCTCGAGGATCTCCCTTCAGAATCGCAGTGACGAGGGGCGGCGAGAGCCGCCTCTTGCCGTTCCTGGCGGTCCGGAGGCCTGGCGAAGCGGCTCAGAGGTCGAGCGTGATCGCAGGCGACAGCGAGTTCAGGGTGGCGCAGTTGGAACTGCTGCTGCCAATCCGGCGCGCGGAGAAACAGAGGCTTCCGGTGGAGGTCGATGCCGGGACCGCGAAGGTCGTCTGGCCCGAACTGTTGGTGTTCTGGGTCGCGATGATGCCGGTGGGCGTCGAACCGTCCATGCCGGCCGATTCCACGACCGCACCGTCCGCGATGATCGTCCCACCCTGGGTGAGGGTGACGGTGACCTGCGACACCGACGGGCCATCCGACCCACAGCCGGCCAGTGCGAATGCGGCGGCGAACAGCAGACCGTAGCGGATCATGTGGATCTCCTCTCGAGGTTTACCAACAGTACAATCTCCACCAGATGGAGCCCGTTCGCTACACCCCTGTTGAGGAGGTCGAGTTGCGTCTGAAGGTGAAGGTGGGATGCCCCCCCCCGCCACTCCCCGTCCGGGTTCCGGTGCATTCAGGGAGACAGACCATGAAGAACATCAACGGCGGTGGAGTGACGGGCGTGTTCCACCGGTCGGCGAAGGACCTGGCCGCAACGGTCATGCCGGGCTGGGCGCCCGGCGCCGTCAGTTCCCGCCGGCTCAGGTACCAGTCGAACGCGGGTTCCTACATCGTGACCCGCGCCCAGCCAGGGCTTGTCCAGGACTCGGCCCACACGGACCGGATAGAGTACAACTTCAAGGGCAGCCTCGCCGGATCGCTCAACGTGGCCTCGGGCTACCTGGATGAGATCGCGAGCCATGTGCAGGAGCAGTTCTCCTTCCAGCCCGTTCCCCTGCTCGACAACTCGCACGTCTTCCACATGGCCTCCTCGAAGGTCTTTCAGGGCAGTGCGGGCTCGACCGGAACGGGCGGGCAGAAGGTCCAGCACGCGCGGGTGCTCGTCTCCGGCGGCCTGTCACGGTGGGAGCCAGCCACGCTGTCCGACCTGAAGGCCCTGTTCGCCGCCGGGAAGCTGGATGATCTGAACGGTCTCGGATTCAACCTGGTCCCGGGACCGGTGACCTACACGGCGCAGGAGTGGCCGTGCATCAACGGTCCCTGCAAGTGGACCACGCTCGGAACGATCACGAGAACCAAGTCAGGCTTCCTCGTGTACGAGAACTCCGGGGAGAAGATCACCGTGAGCTGGAACGACACCGACGGCAAGTCCGGTGAGATCGGCGCCTGCGACCTCCACGCGTCCGCCAAGGGGAACATGTGTGCGAAGGAGGCAAACTTCCCCTGCTCGAACGACGACCTCGCAGCGGCACTGGACTCCGACCGTGACTTCCTGGTCGGGAAGGCCTTCAACCAGACGAGCATCTCCTACCTCACCGAGCAGGGATTCTCCCTGGAGGTCATGCTGCACAGTGGAAGTGGCCGGTTCGACGTGCTGCCAAGCGATCCCACGTCGGTCGTGACGCTGACGTCCTCCCACCCCGATGTGATCGTGTCGCCGACGGGAAACGTCCGGTTGCGGAGCGGGTCCAGCATCGCCTCGGGAACCGAGGTGGTCATCACGGCCACCGCCCCCTCGGCGACGGTGCGCACCACCGACACCTGCAAGCTCGTCGTCTGGTGAATCGCGGATTCAGGGGGGGAGGGGAGGAAGGGCGGGCGTCATGGCGCTCGCGTCGGTCACCACCTCGCCGGTCTACCTCGATGCCGCGGGAGCGCAGTCGGCCCGCGGCGGCGGTGTGGGACAGACGTGAGTCCGACCGTCGACGATGACTGCACGACGGCTTACGGAGAGGACGCCTCATTCACCACCGGCGTTGGCTCCACCGGCTCTCCGACGAGGTGCCCGACCACGTTGCCCTGTGCACGCCGCACCAGCGCTTCCTGGGTCCAGTCGATGAGGAAGCTGTGGGCGACGCCGGGGCCAGTTGCGCCCGCCGGGCACGTGCCACCGGTGTCGGTCATGTACCACTGGATCCCGGGGTGTTCCGACGGCGTGACGGGCTCGACGGGCGCGAGGCCGACGAGGGCGTAGAGCAGCGCGGTCTGGGCGTTCGGGACCGTGTCGTCGCAGCGCGCCCCCATGCCGAGCACCGCCTTCGGAGCCTGGGGCGTGGCGCCGGAAGGGTCGGCGAGCAGGTCGGGCAGCGGGGACGAGACGAGGTGGCGCGCGAAGTTCACCGGATCGGCCGGATCGAGCGCCCACTTGAAGGCGATGATGAAGCGCAGGTAGGCGGGGGTCCAGGGCTTCGCGTCGATCGCCTCGAGCAGCATCGGGTAGAACGCCCGGATGAGCTTGTTCCCGGAGTTCTCGATGACGTCGAGGAGCGGCCCCCCGCCGGTGGCGAGGACGGCGCGGGAGATGCGGGGATTGGCGGCGACGTCGGCCATGCCCTCGATCGACCCGATCGACTGGCCGACGTAGAAGACCCGGGTCGCGTCGAACGGGGTGGCGCCCGCGGGGAGCCCTGCGGCCAGGCGAATCCGCTCGTTGCCGTTCGCGCTCGTGAGCACCCGCACCAGCATCGACTCGTCGAGGATGTCCTGGCGAAATGTGTCTCTCGCCTGGAAGAGGCACCTGCCCACGGGGAGGTCGGACGAGACCGCCGGCGGGGCCCCGACCCCCGACGGGCCGGAGTCGAGCGTCTCGAGCATCCAGCCGACCGACACGCACAGATCGCTCGGGCCCAGGCGGAGCGCATCGATGGCGGCGACGCCCATGCCGGCGTCGGCGAGGGAACGCGCGATCTTGAGCGCATCCCCGCGCTTTCCGCCCAGTCCAAGCCCGTGGTGGTAGACCACGAGCGGCCAGCCACCGGGCGGAGGGGTGCGGTCGGGAAGGGCGAGGAGGACCGGGATGTCCTCCAGCCTGCCCGCGTCGGGATCCACGTAGAAGGCCCCTGTCGCCGGGTCGAGCCGGTTGAAGCTGACGATGGTTCCTTCCAGGTACCGGACCCCGGGCGTCAGCACCGTGTTCACCGGATCGGGCAGGTCCTTGAAGAGCTTCTCGAACTCCGTCACCAGGCTCTGCGGCGTGACCGCGTGCACCTCCGTCGGCGCATCAGGGAATCGGTCCGTTCCGGTCGGGGTGAGCTTCGCGTAGGGGAGAACGCCGAGGCGGAGCGCCTCCGCCGTGAGGCTCTGGGTCCGGAAGACGTAGGCCATCGCGACGTCGGACCGGGCGAGCCCGTGATCCTCGGCGAGGGCGTCCGCCACGGGGAGGAGGCGCAGCCGCATCGCCTCGAGCCGCGAGGCCTGGACGGGAGAGAGCGCGGGGAGTTGCGAGGTCGCCCGGGTCGGGTCGCCCGCGCAAGCAGGTGAGGGGGTGCAGAGCGGGTGCTCGAGAAGCAGGATGCGCCCGAGGGTGGTGCGCGAGATCGGCTCGCCCGCCACGTCGGTCACACCACGCGTGATCACGACCGCGTACCCGGTCCTCTCCTCGAGGGGAGGCAAGGCCAGCGGGCCGGACGCAGTCGGAACCGTCACGGCGGGCTGGAGGCCGACGTTGGTGGACCGGCAGGTCTCCGCGAAGTCGCCTGCCGCGTTCACCGGGAGGCACGGCTCTCCCGTGGCGGGGTCGATCGTCACCACCGGGGGCTGCGCGAGCACCGCGGTGACCTCGGTCGCCGTGGTTCCGTCGGCGGTCAGCCGGTAGAGGTGGACGCTCTTCCCGGCCGAACTGCGCACGCTGCTCGCCCGGATGGGCGCGGAGGTGGGAGCGATCTCGAGCGCGGAGGTGCTGAATCCGTCCAGGGTGGCGAGTTCCGGCGCGCCCATCATCGAGGCCGCCGCGCTCGAGACCCGGTTCGTCAGCGGGTCGAGCAGGAAGTCGGACGGGATGGGGACCGACCCGCGCGCCGGATCGGCGATCACCCAGGTGGTCATCGCCGCGACCTGGAAGGACCCCGCCACGGCGATGTCCTCCAGGGGGAATGCCGCCGCCTGCACCAGTCCGAGGAGAGGCCTGTAGCGGTCCTGCAAGGACTTGAGCCTCGGCAGCGGGCAGTCGGGCTGCGAGGAGGGACAGGTGAAGTCGGGGGGACGCCCGAAGAGGAGGAGGTAGGTGGTGGAGGAGGGCTGGAGCGGTGCACCGCCCCGCGTTCTCGGTCCCTGGTCGCCCCCGCGCAGCGCGTAGGCGTAGGTGGCGCCGGCCGTCCAGCTGGCGACTCCTCCGGCCACGACGGGCGTCACGAGCAGTGTCCCTGCGGTGGCCCCCCGTTCGTAGGAGACCCGAACCGTGGGGAACGCGAAGTGTCCAGCGGCGGGCATCTCGAACACGAGGAGGTTGCAGCCCGACGGCGTCCACGGCCCCGTGCAGGGCACCACCGACTCGACATCCAGGTCCGGGGCCGCGCTGGTGACGTCCGCTCCGGACGTCGTCAGCGCCGCGATCGGAAGCCGGAGCGGAACGACCAGATCGGCGGGGTAGCCGCCCAGCGCGAAGAGCTGGCCGCGCAGCTCGTCGTCCGCGTTGCGCGGCGCGAGGATGTGGGGGCTCCAGGAGGGGTCGATGGCGAGCGCATCCGGCGCCGGAAGGACGCCTCCGACCGGGTCGAACGCAGCGGTGACGACGGTGCCGGGCCCCGGGGGAGGGGACGAGCCGCACGATGCAAGCACGGCGACCAGACTACCGGTGACAAGCGCCCTCCAGGTCCTCGCGAGAACCATCGCGTCCTCCCCTTCGTTCCCCGGTGGATTCACCCTGCGTCAGGGATCGATCATGATCTCCCGGGAGGCAGCGAGCAAGGCGGGCGTGGGTCCCTGGCGGGGTGGATCCGGGATGATGGAGCATGCCGGTCGATGCCATCACCCTGATCGGTACGTCCCTCGGCTGTGGGTCCTCCGGGACCACCAGCCCGGACGGGTTGCCCTGCACGTCCCGACCACGGAGGAGTGGACGATCCTCACCAGTTACCTGGGAGGCAGGGACCAACTCCAGCGGATTCAGCGCCATACCCGCTGGATGGCGCGTGGGCAGCTTCGGGATGCTCACCAACCAGGTGAACGACGACGACATCGGCAAGCAGTTCGCGTTCTCGGTGCGCTTCAACCCGGTGGCGTGGCCGCCTTCGGCGCCCGCGCCGCATCGCGCGCCTGGCTCACACGGCGGACGACCTCCACGAGCACGGAGCCCGACCAGCCGAAGGTGAAGAGCCCGGAGATGGCGATGATGGGGCCGAGCATGCTCCAGGCGGGTGGGGGATTGCGGGTGGCATTGCCGAGCGTGGTGTAACTCGAGGCACAGAAGGCCGCCGCACCGACCCAGGTGGGGAAGAGGTTCGAGTACTTGAGGGCGGCCGTCCAGACCGTGACCTCGACCAACCCCGCGCCGAGCAGGGCCAGGATGACGGAGGTCATGACGAGGTCGCTCCGCCACGCCTGGGGCGAGCGTCGGATGAACGGATCGCGCGCGTTGACGTGGGTCTGGACCCAGCGCATGACGACCCCGTGAAGCAGGACGACCCCCAGGAGGACCGCCCCGCCGAGGGCGAGGGCGCTCGTGGGGAAGATCTCGTCGATGGGAAGGACCTGCTCGACGTTCTGGATGAGGGTCGACGTCTGCGACATATCGGTCGGCATGGGGGAAATGTAGCCTGCCGACGGCCCGCCGTGGGGTCGGTCAGTGCGACTCCTTGCAGGCCGGCACGATGCCGGGGGCGGTCGCGCTCACCATGGCGGCCCCCCCGACGCCCTGGACCTGGCAGGCCGGCGAGGTGAGGTCGATCCACGTCCGGAGGCCCGGGTCGAGAGCCGGCCAGGAGAAGATGGTCGTTCCGGAGCAGGCCACGGTGACGTCGGAGGAGCAGGAGTACCGGATGATGGAAGCGCATCCGTCCGGCTGGTTTTGCTCCTCCGCGGAGAGGGTCGCGCCGAGCCCCTGCAGCATGCTGGCGTAGGCCTGCGAGCGGTGGGTCGGGGCCACGTTGGTGTTGCCCCTGCGGCACTCGATGCCGCCGTTGATGTTCTCGATGGTCGCCAGGAAGGGATGGGTCAATCCCGTGATGGCGTCGTAGGCGAGCCCGCCGCAGGTGGCCTCCGTGCACGAGGTGCTCGGGGCGTACCGGTGCAGCAGGATGTCGTGGATGCTCGGCTTGGGCGGCTGGTTGGTCATCAGGAACCAGATCCCCGAGAGGAAGTAGAGCTCCGGGTCGTAGGCCACGAGGTCCGGCCACTCGAGCAGGTAGTTGAAGCTCTTCATCGTTCCGGAGGTCACGAAGCGTGCCGCCGAGAAGCCGGCGTAGTTGTAGAAGTGGGTCAGCTGCTTCGGGCCTCGGCCGTAGTAGAGCGCCCATGCGCTGGAGCAGTCGTAGGGCGACTTGCAGGCAGGCTCGGCCCCGTTGCCCGGCTGGTAGTTCGCGTTCCCGTAGACGCCCCCTTCGCGGAGGTACTCGAACGAGTTGAGCGGGTCCGCGCCGCCCGTCTCCTGCGCCGCATGGGCGAAGAAGCTGGCGAGCTCCCGCATGCAAGCGGCCTCCTTGGTTGGGTAGGCGCCGCCACCCGTGCGACCACCGACCTCCCCGCAGAAGTAGGGGTACCGTGCGACCGCCGAGAGGAACTGCCAGTAGGTCTGGCTCGGGTCATCGAAGCCGGGCTCGGAGAGCGTGTTGACCTCCGCCGTGGCCGCCTTGGAGGCGTAGGTCTTCCAGGTGGAGAGCGACATGACCCGCCTCACCACCTGCACGTTGTCGGGGAGGTCCGCGTCGGCCACCAGCGACAGGTCGGGCGGCAGGCAAGGCAGCATGGCCTCCCGGTACAGGGCCTGCTTCTCCGCGTCGGTGAACGGGACGCCGGTCGGGGTGGCGGACGCCAGGTCCCCCGAGGCGATGCGCGCATCCACCCGCGTCACCATCGCGGCGATGCCGTAGTCGGCCTTGGTGCATGCGGGCGGGTTCGGGTAGGAGGCGACCAGGGTCGGGTAGTCGTAGTACGACCATTCCGGCTTCACGTTCGGGTCGTAGACCTTCCACTGGTCCGGGGTCACGACGCAGGAGAGCAAGTTGACGCTCTGGACCGGGCAATCGTAGGGATTGGCCCACCAGCCGAGCTGGTAGATGACGCCCGCCCACTGGACGACCACCGCCTGCTTGCCCACGGCGGGCGGCTTGTAGGTCTGCGTCGGGTCGTAGAGCGGGACGTCGCTGATGGTGACGGTCGTGTCCGTGGTCGTCACGGTGGCCAGGCCCTGGCGCAGGGAAGGGGAACCCGTGCCGGTCCCGATCGTGATCAGGAGCGGGTAGGTGGTGCCATCGGCGCCCGCGTGCCGCGCCTCGAGGAGGTAGTCGCCGGCCGCAAGCGCGACGAGGCTCCCCTGGCAGGCTGGGTCCGTCGAGGCGGTGACCGAGACGAGCGCCGTTCCTCCGGCGGCCTTCAGCGAGAGCTGGTGGGCGCGGGGGGACTGGAAGCAGAGGCGGAACGAGACCGCGGCCGGGATCCGGATGGGCAGGACGTCCACGCCCGGCGTGCCCGTGTCGGTCGTGGGCGACGAAGAGGCCGATGCCGGCTCGAGCTGCAGGAGCACCTGGTCGCCGGCCCCGAGGTGGGCTGGGTACCCGGCCAGGACCTCCTGCTCGGAGAAGACCCGGGGAACGTACGCGGAGGTGGCTGCGTCCTGCGTGGTCGACTTGCATGCCGCGGTGGCCGCGACGAGGGCGAGGAGGGCGGGCAGGGCGGAGCGCCAGGAAGGGCTGGACATGGGGTCCTTTCGACCGGAAATCCCGAAACATGCAGCGGGGTGTGATCGGCTGGGGATGAAGCAAGAAGCGGCCCAAAGGGGGCGGGCAGGTTTCCTCATTCTCTCGGACGGTTGTGCGTCCGACTAATCACAAGAGGGCATAGGTCGATTCCGACCCTGCGCGGGCGCAGACCCGGCCATCCGACATGGACCTCCTCCGGCGCCACCGCGAGCCGCGTGCCGCTCAGCGGGGAGGGGCCGGGGCGATGTACCGGTAGATGGTCTCCTTCGCGAGCGGGTCCGGATTCGCGGCGAGGAGCGCGCGCAGCGCAGCCTCGTTCCCGGGGAAGTCGGGAAGCGACTTCCCGAGGATCTCGATGGCGAGCACCTGCTCCCGGATGGAGGGGATCTGCGCGACCTGGCCGCGGGCCCAGGCGGCCGTGGTCGCGTCCACCGCGTTCCCCCGCAGGACCTGGAGGGCCTCCTCGCGCACGAAGGGTGCGGGGTCGCGCTCCGCGGACGACATGAGCAGCTTCCGGGCCTCCGGATCCTCCATCATCCGGAGGGAATCGCACGCTGCCGCGCGGACCTTCTCGTCCTCGGCCGAGAGGTACGGCCGGACGTCGCCGAGGAGCGCGTCGTTCCCGGAGTTGCCGATGGCCTTCAAGGTCAGCGCGACCTCGGCCCGGTCCTCCTTCGAGGTGCGGAGGTTCTCGACGAGGGAGGCCGCGACGGCGTCCCGGGTCTCGGCGTTCTGGTGCTCCCGGGAACCCACGCCGCCGATGGCGAGCAGGCTCATGTTCCGGGCCATGTCGGGGTCGGCGCGGTCCCCGTTCCTCGTGGGGTCGCGGTAGAGCGACCAGAGCGCATCGACGAGCTCGCGGCCGGGGTTCTCGAAGTCGACGGCGTAGAGCAACGCGCGCACGTGCGAGCGGCGCCCCCAGGCCGGGTCGAGGAGCGCCGTGGCGACCGCGCGCTGCGCCTCGGGCGTCCCGGCCTCGGTGACGAGCCGCCAGAGGAGGAGCTGGGTGGACTCGTCGTACCGGGACTGCTCCCGGTCTCGATCCAGGACCTGGAGCAGCTTCCCGGCCATCTCGGGCTTCTGGCGGAGGAAGTTCACGAGGAACCGCTCGGCCGCGCGCTTGTCGGTTCGCTGGAGCTCGAGGAAGTGCTTCAGGGCATCCTCGATGCCCATCTTCGCGCCCACCCGGTCCAGGTCCGGATCGGTTCGCCGGTAGAGCGCCTCCACCCACCTCTGCGAGGTGACGAGCTTCTCGAACTCGGCGAAGGAGGGCGGGAACGGGTCCGCCTCCGGATCGACCCCGGTCGCCGAGTAGACGAGGGTCATGCGGGCCAGGAGACCTTCGCGGGCGAGGAGAGAGGTGAGTTCCGAGAAGGAGACCCGCTCGACCCCCCGCTGGAAGAAGATGGCCGCCTCCCCCGTGTACTTCTCGACGACCGTCCTCGTCCCGGAGAGGAACGTCTCCCCCGTCTTCGCGTTCCCGGTCGGAATCACGGTGAGGACCTGCTTCGTCAGCGCGAGCGATCCCGGAATCGCGTTGTTCTCACGGACGGTGTAGGCGGCTCTCCGGACATTCTCGCCGCTTCGCTCCTCGACCGTCCACGACGACATCCGGCTCGGCGGGAGGACCACTTGCAGGCCCGTGGCGAGCTCGGTGGGGATCGCCGAGAAGGCCGACGGCATCCCGGGGGTGAACCGGAATCGCGACATGGCGCCGTCGGGAGCGAGGTGGAACGAGAACGGGTTCTGGAGAAGGTCTACGCCCGGGGGGCTCGCGCCGTTGTGGAGGCGGGAGGCGCCCGCCAGGCGGGCGGCCACGTTCCATCCGCCACGGGGGTCGGCGAAGAACTTGGCCTGGAGCCGGGCGCGGGTCGAGACCTTCACGCCGCCCTGCTGACCGGTCACCTGTTCGCCGACCGGACGCGCCGGGTCGCCCGACGCGAGCGCCACGTCGAGCACGCCCTCGCCGGCGGCCTCCACCACCCAGTCGCGCCGGAGCCCATCCGGCATGGAGTAGCTCCACGGGACCACGGCCTGGGGCGGAGCCACCGGAGCGGACCGGGGCCGCGAGGTCGCCACCCAGATTCCCAGGGCCGCAACCACGACCGCTGCGGCGCCGACGACGGTCCTGCTCTTCATGGACTTTCTCCGAGGCGGGAGGCGGCAACAGGGTACACGCTGAGCAGTTCCCGGGCCGTATCCCATCGGGGTGGCCCGAGGTCGCGGGTCGCCATCGACCCTGGGGTGGCCACCCCCGTAGTGCGAAGTGACTACGGGTGGAGCCAAGTGTCGGAGAATCCGCGTCCCGGGTCGCAAAGGAAGGGGCCCGGATCTTGCGTATAGTCATTCGGGCCCGTGTGCCCCCAGTTCCATCGACGGCGTCCACTCCCGAGTGAGGAGACCTCATGAAGAGCCACAGGCAGCCCCCCCGGAACCCCTCCCGCCGGTTGCATTCCCTGACGGTGACGGCAGTGGTGATGGGCCTCGCGACCCTGGCGGGCTGTGGCGGGACGGCGGGTGACGGCTACCCGACCGAGCCCACGGTCACCGCGGTCGGCGTGAACGACGTGAACCTGGTCAGCGGTGGGGTCGGGACCTTCACCGCGACGGTCCAGTCCGGCGTGCGGGCCGAGCGGGTGGTCGTCGACTTCTACCTGGTCGACGCCGCGACCGGAGGGTGCAGCCAGCTTGGGCAGGCGGCGGCGAGCACGGTCCCCTTCGATCTGGCCTACAACCTCCTCGAGTCCTCGCCCTCGCCCTCCCGGCAGGCCCGCTTCTTCACGACGGGCCTGACCTACACGCCCGAGACGGGTTTGCGCGAGGCCAAGATTCTCCAGGCGTTCCAGCTTCCGATCCTCCCCGACGGCAGCTACTCCGTGGTGGGCGCGGTGCGTGGCAAGGAGCCGGCCTGCAAGCGAGCCGGCTCCGCCGTGCCGGTCACGCACACCACGCAGCCCCGGATGATCCACTCCTACACCAAGGCCTCGAACCACTCCTTCCGGCTCCCGCCCGCGGTCGAGAAGACGGGCAAGAACCGGCCGGGGCCGGCGCTGTCCATCTCGTCCGAGATCGCGAACGTCGGCCTCGTCCACGAGGGGGACACCGAGGTCGGCTTCCTGCTCGAGATCGACGGCGTGGACTATCCCCTCGAGGTCGAGCAGACGGATGCGGCGGGCGGCTCGGTCCGGGTGTCGCGCCACACCTACGCCCGCAAGGAGCGGAACGGGAGCGTCGTCCCGATGATGCAGGGCGACGTCCGAGGCACCACCCACCATCTTCACCTGGGCGAGGCGGCGAAGGAGAAGCTGCGCGCGGCCACCACCGACAAGACCTGCACGCTCAAGATCACGATCGACCCGGACCACAAGATCGCCGCCGTGGGCGGCCAGGACAGCATGACGTCGGTCCCGGTGCAGTTCCTCGCGGCTGCGGCGCCTTGCCCGGTGGACCCGAGCCTGCCGAACGTCCAGTACTGCTACGGTCCGGGCGGCTCGAATGCCAACTCGAACGACAACGGCAACGTCTTCGGGTCCTACCAGTTCGCGAACACGGCCGCCGACCCGAACTACCTGGCCGCCACTCCGGCCACGCCATCCGGCGTCCCCTCCACCGTGAAGCAGTACTCGAACGCCAGCTCCGCATTCGGGGCCTCCTCGAACTCCGCCTCGAAGCTCATCTCGACGCAGCTCGTGTTCGCCGTCACGCCGGGGCAGCCTGCCAGCGCGGCCGACCGGGCGGCCACCGCCGTGGACCCACCCGAAGGGGAAGTGGACGGCTCGGAGCAGCTCCAGCTCCTCAGCTCCCTCGTCTTCGACCGCGACTTCAAGAAGCTGACCGCCGAGCGGGACTACACCTTCTACAAGAAGAACGCGAAGAAGGTCCTCTGGAAGACCACGACCATGGTCGGTCCCGTCCCGGTGAAGGCCGAGATCGGTATCGAGGGAGAGCTGGGGCTCCAGGGGCAGATCAAGATCGTCGCCGACCGAACCGGCTGGGGGAGCCTGGGGTTCGCCATCGGGCCGTACGCGGGGGTGAAGGTCTACGCGGAGGCGTCGGTCAACCTGGTGGTGTGCCAGGTCGGCGTCGGCTTCGAGATGACCGTCGTGAAGTTCTCGGTGGAATTCCAGCTGGGCATGCGGCTCGTGATCTCCGGCGCGCAGGCGGCCCTGGAGATCTACGAGGGTATCCCGCTCACCATCACCGCGCTCGGCGGGGACATCTACCTCTTCGTGAAGGTCCCGCTCATCCACGAGTGGAAGTACCCGTTCGTCGAATGGGCAGGCTGGACATGGGTCTTCAACATCGTACCGCCCCAGACGACCTACTTCGGCAGCCCGGGCACGTTCATGGTGACCGGCACTCACAGCGGGGCGCCCATCGCGCCGCGCATGGACCACATGGTCTATGCCGACGCGTCCCAGGCCCCGGTCTACAGCTCCGACAACTACCTGTGGGAGGGAAACATCGCGCTCACGCAGTCCCGGTATCGCTTCTCCTTCCAGGGCGTGAACAACATCCAGCTCAGCGGAAACGGGATCGGCTCGAAGACCATCCTGTCGAGCTGCAGCAGCGGAGGCTCCACCGAGGTGGACATCGCCGCCGCGGGCACCTACACGCTGCAGGTCAAGACCGACTACGCCTGCTGGAAGTCGGGCAGCGCGTCCGTCTCCTGGGCCGAGATGGGCGAGTCGGGGGTCGGGAGCGCCGGTGGCTACGCCGGGACCGCCGACGGAAGCCCCGCGTGCGCGGTGAACCAGTGGCTCTACAACGACCCCGCCTACGGAACGGCCACCGTCCCGACATCCTACCAGTGCGCCTCCGACGTCGACCTCCAGGTGGAGTCTTCCCAGCAGATGGCGGCCTGGATCAACGCGCCCCAGGACGGTCTCACGGCGCTCTGGCAGGGAGCCTTCCCGACCTTCGACGCGAGCGTCACCGAGGCGGTCGTCTGGTTCCAGGGAAACCCGACCATCGCTTCCTGCGTGCACGTGGGTACCGCGGATCGCCCGCCCACCTACTACTCGAACAAAGGCGACATGGTCGAACTGGCGGTGACCGACGCCACCGGCGCGGTCATCTTCACGACCGATCCCGCCAACACCAACTCGGTCGACTTCGGCTCGAGCGGGAACGGCTTCCTGAAGATCGACCTCAACGGCAAGCCACCCTACGCCTACTCGCTGCGCTACCACCCGCTCGGAAACTACGAGTGCGCCTGGCCCCCCTACCGGGACGCCGCCCTGAAGATGACCGTGGTGCCGCTCGGCCGCTGGCTCATCCAGACCTCCTGCGCGAACGGCACGCAGGCTCCCGTGACGCTCCCGGGCATCACCCTCGACGGCCCCGTGAGCTCCGCTTCGGGAACGCTCAACGGCGGATCCGTCTCCTCGGTCTCCCGCTGCCAGGTCGCCGGTTACGACACCTTCGTGAACGAGCACGTCGTGGGCGGGTTCGACTTCGGCGCGCTTTCCGGCGGGAGCCAGGACTTCGACTTCTTCTTCGGATCGAACGTCCCCCACGCCTACCAGGGGCTCGTCGACGGCGCGCGACTCTCCTCGAGGGCCTCGGCCGATCCCGCGACGCTCACCGATCCCTGCTCCACCTACGTCTGCACGGCAAGGGAGGGGCACGCCACCGCGACCCTCTCGCAGGGCTACCACGTGGTCGAGGGCTACTACGCCAACTTCAAGGCGGCCGACGGGACGATGAAGGGGATGTTCTCGGACAACCGCATCCGCTGGGCTCCGGCGGGCAGCACGAACCGGACGCTCGGGTACTTCTACGCGAGCGCGAGCGAGCTCGCTCAGGCACTCGCCGGGGACGCCCAGGGCGGAGGCCCGGCGCCGCTCATGATCCTCGACAACCCCACCGGGGTCCCGCCCTCGCTCCACTGGAGCGACCTGCCGAACGACTGCGACGCGACGGTCAACGGCCAGCTCGACTGCCTGAGTTCGCTCATGGGCGTGACCGGCGGCTACAGCGCGTTCTCCGTGCTGTGGGACGGGCACTACGCGATGGCCGACCAGGTGCCCTATCTCTACACGCTGAGCACCAACCGGAACCAGGTGGACGTCTGGGTGGACGGGCTCGAGTACTCCTCGTTCCAGACGGGCCTCTCGAATCCTCAGCCCTTCCAGCCGTACCCCCAGAGCAGCTTCTACGGCGTTCTCCTGAACAAGCAGCCCCCCACCCAGACCGGGCTGAACGCCATCCGGGTCGCCGTCTCCAACAACGGGATCCAGGGTCCCTACCAGGTCGACTCCAGCTGGACGGCGGCGGCGCCAGGAACCTACATGGTCGTCTTCCTCGACGAGGGCGGCGTTCCCCTTGATACGGCGACGGGAAACCACGGGACGGGCGCCACGCAGTCCATCTGCATCGGGACCGGCTGTCCCAACGCCACGGACGTCAACTGGATCCGTGCGGACGCCACGGCCATCCTCGTCCTGGCGTCGCCCATCGCCGACCCGGCCGGCGCCCTCCAGGGCACGGACGGGGTCATCGACATGATCGTCGACGCGCAGAGCAACGTGGGCGCCGGCCAGGCGCTCGTGGACCTGTGCGCGAACGGCTGGTGCGGCACCGGCTACGCGCCCACGGGCCGGGTGACGAGCCCGCAGTTCTTCCCGTACACGCCGGCGAGCAGCACCTCGAGTGCGACCGGCCTCCTCAGCCAGCAGGCGAACTCGCTGGTCTTCCGCATCGACGGCCCGCCCACGGGATGGCCCGCGGGCACGAAGTTCCAGTTCTCGCTCGGCTACCAGTCACACGCGTGGTGAGGTAAGGCCATGCCACGTCGAAACGGACTGCTCTCGCTCCTCGCCCTCCTGGGGCTCGCCGCGGCCTGCTCCTCGGCCGGCCCGCCAGCCCCCGCCGGGCCGGAGGTCTACGTCCTCGACGCCAACGCGCAGGGCGCGTCCGAGCGTGTGGAGAACGTGGCCAGCGTGACGGTGGTCTCCTCCGACCCCAATGCGCTCCGCGCCGAGTACCGGGCCGGGTTCGTCCAGGGGAAGCTCCAGAAGCCCGGCATCCTGGCCGCGCGCGACAACGACTGGGACGCCGCGTACCTCTTCGACCCCGGCCACCACTTCCCGCGCCAGCACGGCCCGTCGCCGGCGGAGCTCGGGAAGGCAGCCACCTTCCTGATGGCGAACCACGACTTCTTCATCGGCTGGCTGCGGGCCGTCGACGACCCGGACCTCGCCTACATGGGCAAGCGGGTGCTCTTCCGCCTCCTCGGCATCCAGCACGGGGCCACCCGGGGGCAACCGGTGGAGCTCGACTTCTCCGGGGCGTGGCTGCCGGACGCCACCACGCTCTCCCCCGACGACCTCATCCTCGGATACGGGACGCCCACCGTCACCTTCGCGGACGTGCTCTTCCTGAATGCCTTCTACGACCTCCTCGACGTGGTGGCCTACTCGCCGGAGGGCGCGGGAGGGGAGGGGACGCCCACCCGTTGCTCCGCCTTCCTGCGCCGGGTGGGCTCCGAGATCATCATCACCCACAACTCCTGGACGAGCTTCCTGTCGCAGACGATGGTCATGACGCTCGTGGTGAACGGACAGTTCCTCACCGTGAATGCGGCGACACCGGGTGCAGTGGGGTCGATGACCGACTTCGGCTACAACGGCCACGGCATCCTCTTCAACGAGACCACCCATCGGGCGGGCAAGTCGAAGCCGCGGGTGGACGCCATCTGGACCTTCTGGCGCGCCACCATCGCGGAGCAGTTCGCCACGTCGGTGGACGGCTTCTTCCGCCTGATCACCCTCGACAACTCCGGCACCTACATGAACGGCTACATGGTGGCCGACGCGAAGACGGGCGACACCGGGCTCGTGGAGGCTTCGTACCGCTGCGAAGCCTTCTTCCGCTCGTCCGGCGGCCCGTACACCGTGGAGATGCGATCCCTCGACGGTGAGCCCTGCGCGTCCGGTTACGATGGGGAGCTCCTCACCCCCGGCTGGATCCTGGGCGTCAACATGCCGGTGAGCCTGCAGATCCGGGACGACCTGCAATCCACCGACAACCGGCCGGCCCGGCGCCGGCAGATGCTGGAGCTCGTGCCCGGCGTGGTGGACGCGGAGACGGCCAAGACCGTCATCACCTACACCGATCCGGCGAACCCGCTCTCCATCTTCGGCCGCTGGGACCTGGGCTACGGCGAGACGCCGAACCCGAAGCAGATCCCGGACGGCGCCATCGACGCCAAGGTGGCGACCTCGTCCATGGCCCTGGCCGCGAGCCGCCTCTCGATGCAGATCGACACCGCCTCCTCGGCGCGCGGCTTCTGGATGAAGTTCGGGACACCCAAGGTGAATGGGGCGCCCTTCGTCTGGAGCAAGTCGTCCTGGGCCTGGCAGCCGCTCCGGGACGTTCCCGACGTGCTCGACGGCGCGTTCATCCAGCCCCGGCTCTTCCTGAGGTAGCGGAGGGACACGCCGTTGCTGCCGCGTGTGGCCTGGACGGAGCGATCGTCGGGATGGTCCAGGCGATCCGCGCTCCGCCGCCCGGCGCAGCGTCGACGGAGATGCTTCCCCCGTGGGCCTCGATGATGGTGCGGGCGATGGGGAGCCCCATCCCCAGCCCGTCGCCCTTGGTCGTGAAGAAGGGCTCGAACACCTTCGTCCGGAGCGCTGCCTCGATGCCGGGCCCGTCGTCGTCCACCCCCATCTCCAGGCACCCCACTCCGCGCCGGGCCCAGAGCGTCACCGTGCGCCCCCCGGTGTGCGACCCGACCGCGTCCAGGGCGTTCACGAGCGCGATGATCGCCACCTGGAGGAGTTGCACGCGGTCTCCGGTAACCTCCGGTGCATCCACGGCGATGCTGGATCCGACGGAGACTCCCCGGCGTCGTGCGGCGCCAGCGACGAGGGCGAGGGCGTCCCGGGCCAGGGCCTCCGCGGTCACCGCCTCCTCGCGCAGCTGGCCTCGACGCAGATAGTCCCGCATCCGGCGGATGATCTCGCTCGCCCGCTGGGCCTCCCCGCCCACGTCCTCGAGCGCGGCCCGCGCGCCAGCCAGGTCGGGCACGCCTCGCCCGAGGTAGGCCAGCCCGGCGAAGGCATTGTTGCGGATGGCCGTGAGCGGCTGGCCCAGCTCGTGGGCGAGCGCGGTCGCCAGGGAACCCATGCCCCCCGCGCGCTGGACGTGTACGAGCTGGGACTGCATCTCGTCGATCCGCGCCTCGGCGAGCTCGCGCTGCGCTGTCACCAGCGCCCGGGTCGCGACCTCGGTCTCCTGCACGGCGATGAACCGGAGCCGCCTCGCCCGGTGCGACAGCCACGAAATGCTCGCCCCGCAGAGGTGGGCGAGCGCGAGGGCCCCGAACACCAGGCCGGCCTCCGCCTCGTGGAGGGGACGCTTGAACAGGACGAGGCTCAGCACCGCAGCCGTGGTCACCACGGCCGCAGCGAATCCCTGGAGGGTGAACGGAAGCGGAAGGAGCGCCCAGCAGGTGACGATCCCGACCACGTCGGTGAGGAGCGGCGCCAGGAAGTCCGGGGGTCGGATCGACTGGACCGCCAGGCCGACGGCCACGTACAGGACGATCCATGCGGAAAGCGCGGCATCCCGCGCCGTCGGATTCCGGCTCCGCCGGAAGAAGCCCAGGACGAGCAGGCCGGAGACGACGACCAGGGCCCGCAGCGCCATCAGGCTCCCCACGGCCGACCCGCCCGGGCGCAGCGACCAGTCGTTCCGGGCGAAGGCGACGAGCGGGATCATCCAGATGACCACGATCGCCGTGGCCATGCGCGACTCGTCCACCAGGCTGTCGGCCCGGAACTGGCCCTCCATTCCGTGCTCCGGGATGATGGCGCCCTTGACGGTCATGCGGCCGGCATTATCCATCGCCGGCGCGGCCACGGTACAATCCAGGTTCGTGAACGCCCCACCTGTCCCCGCCCAGGTCCACGTCGTCGACGACGATGCGGTCGTCCTCCGCTCGATATCCCGGGTGCTCGACGCGAGCGGGTTCGCCGCCGTGGAGTGGGGTTCATCGCTCGCCTTCCTCCGCTCGGCGCAGTTTCGCGCCCCCACCTGCGTGCTGCTCGACGTCCGGATGCCGGACAGTACCGGGCCCGAGGTGCAGGAGGAGCTGCGCCGGCGGGGAATCTCCGTCCCGATCATCTTCCTCACCGCGCACGCCGACGTGCCCACGACGGTCCGGGCCATGAAGGGCGGGGCGGTGGACTTCCTCCTGAAGCCGGTCGACCCGGCCACCTTGCTCGAGGTCGTGCGCCGGGCCATCGCCCGGAACGAGGAGGCCGCGGCGGTCGACGCGCGGGGCGAGGCGCTCCGGGTCCGTCACGCCTCCCTCACGGAGCGGGAACGCCAGGTGATGGAACTGATCGTGAGCGGGGCCTCGAGCCGGGAGACCGGTGACGCCCTGGGCATCGCGGAGAACACCGTGAAGGTCCACCGGGTCCGGCTGATGGCCAAGATGGAGGCCGGATCGCTCGCCGACCTGGTCCGGATGGCCATCGCGCTCGGTATCCGGGCCGGAGACCTCGATCACTCCAGGTAAAGTTCCGCCGTGGCGCCCGGTCCCCCCACCACGAGGACGTTTCCATCGGCGAGCAGGGCGGCGGCAGCCTTTGCACGATGCTGGGCCATGTCCCGCGCAGCCGCGAACGTTCCTGCGGTGGGATCGTAGAGTTCAGCGCTGTTCGACCGCCCCAGAATGCCGGATGCTTCCGTCCCGCCGGCCACGAGCGCCTTTCCGCCCAGCAGCATCGTCGCCGTGTGATTGGTCCTCGGCGAGTTCATGCTGCCGGTGGGGGTGAAGGTTCCCGTGGCAGGGTCGTAAAGTTCGGCGGAGGCCAAGAACTCGTAGGAACTCAGAGTCCCGCTCATGCCTCCCACGACGAGCGCCTTCCCGTTCTGCAGCAGCATTGCGGTGTGGTTACGCCGCGGCGAACTCATGCTTTCCGTGGGGGTGAAGCTTCCGGTGGCCGGATCGTAGAGTTCTGCGGACGCCAGGAGCTCGAGGGAATCCGTGTTGAGGCCACCCGCCACGAGCACCTTCCCGTTCGGGAGCATCGTCGCCGTGTGGAACGATCGCTTGGTGCTCATGTTTCCCGTTGGAGTGAAGACGCCGGTCGCCGGATCGAACAGATCCGCGAGACCATTGGCGGTCACGAGCACCTTCCCGTTCGGCAGCAGCGCTGCCGCCACCGGACCGATCGCCCGTGTGTTCCCGGCTGGTGCGAAGATGGCCGTCGTCGGATCGTAGACTTCCGCGCTCTCCGGGAAGAAGGACTCGCTGCTCTGGCCTCCCACCACGAGCACCTTCCCGTCCGGAAGCAGAACGGCCGTGTGACCATACCGGGACTCCGTCATGCTTCCGGCGGGAGCGAAGGTGCCGGTTGCCGGGTCGTAGAGCTCGGTGATGGAAAGCCCCCAAGTGGAAGTGGGTGACTTCCCGCCCGCCACGAGCACCTTCCCGCTCCCGAGAAGCGTGGCGGTCGGGGACGCCCGCGAATCGGCCATGATCCCCGCGGCGACGAATCCCGGCACTCCCAGGGTCAACGCCGCGGTCGTGCTCCCCGATCCGTTCGTACCCGTGATGGTGTAGACGGCCCGTGCAACTGGAGTGGTCGGTGTTCCACCGATGACACCCGTCACCGCGTCCAACACCAGGCCAGGGGGAAGGGTCGGCGAAACGGCGTACGAGGTGATCGCGCCCCCGGTGCCTGTCGGCAGGTTGGGCGCGATGACGATACCCACCTCGTAGATGCCCGGGTTGGCCGAGTAGGTGAGGCCGGCGGGGACGGAATCCGCCGTGCTGCCGCACGCGGAGAGCAGGACGGTTGCGAGGAGTGCCACGAGGGCTGCGCGGACTCCGGGTCGGGTGAACATGCGGTTCTCCTGTCCTGCAACCGAAGGCCGGGCCCAGCCACGCTTCGATCGAATGGAGGCAAGTTTCCCTGCCCAGTGGAGCATACAGGACGAGCCTGCCCGTTGCGCGCATGAGGGATTCACAGCGAGTCAACCAGTCCGCATCCATGGACGCACATCGTTTCATTCATCCGGGTCTCTGGCGTTTTCTCTCGCGAGATCCCTATGGTGAACGGGTGGTGCGCCGAGGTTCTCCACGCGGACCGAGGAGGCAAGGACATGCAGCGAATCACCATCCTCATCTCCCTGGCGCTCGCCCTCATCGCATCTGGCTGCGGAAGGAGTCCGACCGTTGTCTCGCTTTCCGTGACCCCGGCCTCCTTCGACGTCACGGCCGGAGGTCCCACGGTTTCGCTCAAGGCTCGCGCCACCTACTCGGACACGAGCGTCGTGGACGTGACGGCCCAGGCCACGTGGATGACGTCGGTCCCGGGCCAGGCGGATGTCTCCGCCGACGGTGGCGTCTCCGCGCCGGCCGCCGCGCGGGTCGGGAGTTCCGGTGCCGTGAGCGCCACGTTCGGTGGGCAGCAGGGCTCGGCCGCCCTCCGGGTGGTCCGGGGCCCGGCCATAGGTCCGGCCCTCGGCAGCGACCCGCTCGCGTCGCAGCAGTGGCACCTCGTGAACACCGGGCAGAACGGGTTCGCCGATACGGGAGGAACCGCGGGCGCGGACCTGCACCTGTCGGGAGCCTTCGCCCTGGGAATCACCGGCAAGGGCGTGAAGGTGGCGGTGGTGGACACGGGCCTCGAGATCCGCCACCCCGACCTGGCGGCCAACGTGGTGCCGGGCTCGTGGAACTTCGTGAATGACACGGACGACCCGACCTTCACGTCCGGGTGGGATCCGGACGGCGACCACGGGACCAGCGTGAGCGGGATCATCGGGATGGTCTACGACAACGCCGAGGGGGGAATGGGCATCGCGCCGGGTGTGGGGTTGAACGGCTACAACCTCCTCGAGAACGAGACGATCGTCACCAAGGTGAAGTCGCTGGGCGGGTCCACGTCGAACCCCACGTCGAACGACGTGTGGATCTTCAACCAGAGCTACGGAGACACCAGCACGTACCCCACCTCCATCGAACCCGCCATCGAGGCCCAGTACGCGGCGGGGGCGACGACCCTCCGCTCCGGCCTGGGCGCGGTCTACGTGAGGGCGGCCGGGAACGGATTCCGGAACTTCAGGAATACAGACTGCACCGACGCCATTGCGCTCGGCGTGTCCTGCCAGAACCCCAGCATGGATGGCGAGCTGTCCATCTTCTACGACATCGTCACCAGTGCGCTCTCGGCCGATGGAAGGAAGACCAGTTACTCGTCGGCCGGGTCCGCAGTCTGGGTATCCGCGCCTGGCGGGGAGTACGGATTCAACTCCTCGATGAGGGGCGGAACGCTTCCTCCCCAGTACTACGCGCCCGCGATGGTGACGACGGACCGGGTCGGCTGCGCATACGGCTACGCGCGGACCGCAGCGAGGGACAGCGACTTCGACCTGGGATACTCGCCGAACCAGGCCTGCGATTACACCAACACCTTCAACGGAACCTCGTCGGCCACCCCGGCCAACGTGGGCTCCATCGCGCTGCTTCTCGACGCCCGCCCCGACCTGACATGGCGCGACGTGAAGCACGTCCTCGCCATGACCGCGCGCAAGGTCGATCCGACCATCGCGGCGGTCACCACGACCCTTTCCGACGGGACCTACACCGCGGAGCTTCCCTGGACCCGGAACGCCGCCGGCCGGTGGTTCCACAACTGGTACGGGTTCGGCGCGGTGGACGTGGACGCCGCGGTCACCTTCGCGCGCACCTACACGGCCAATTCTCTCGGCTCCTTCACCGATGCCGGGTGGCTCGCCAGCGCGACGCCCCTCGGTCTCGCCATCCCCGACAACAGCGTGGCCGGTGCCGCGAGCAGGCTCACCGTCGCACGTGCGCTCACCATCGAGGCGGTGCAGATCGAGGTGACCATCACCCACCCGATGCCGAGCGACCTCGGCTTCGAACTCGTGAGCCCATCGGGCATGAAGAGCATCCTCCTCAACATCCGGAACGGCTACGTCGGGTCCACCGGGTGGAAGATGACGCTCATCTCCAACGCCTTCTACGGGGAGACCTCGGCGGGCGCCTGGACGCTGAAGGTGGTCGACGGACGCGCACTGAACGTCGGGACGCTCGACCAGTGGAAGCTCCGTGTCCTCGGACACTGAGGAGGGACACCCATGAGACTCGCCCTTCGACGGATGTTCCTCCTCGTCGCCCTTCCTGGAGTGACGTTCGCCCAGGCCGATGGCGCCAGCCTCGCGAGCCGTCGCGCCCAGGTGGTGGCTGCGGCGCCCCAGGGCCCCGTCTTCCAGAGTTCGGGTCAGGACTACCGGGTGGTCCTGGGCGTCCGGGCCGGCGAAGCTCGACCGGAGGCCTCCGGCGCCCCCCACCTGGTCGCGGCGGAAACGTCCGGCCCCGACGTCCTCGAGGTGAAGGGGAGATACGTCATCTACCGGGAGCGAAATGCCTCCCCGTCCGCGGCCGGGGCCAGGTCCTTCGCGGTGGCGGTGAACACCCGCTCCGGAGCGCTCGGGGTCATCACCGGGACGGTCGTCGGAAAGGTTGCGTCCGTGGCCGAGGCGGAGCGCGCGGCGAGGGCGGCCGGCGCCACGCTGGAGTTCTTCGCGGAATCGACCGGCTACGCGTTCTTCCAGGTTCCGGCCGGCGGCGATCCCTTCGCGGTGGCGGCTGCGCTCCGGGCCAGGCCAGGCCTGGCCGGCGTGCAAGTGGAGGTGCGCGAAAGGAACAACCAGCCGAGGTAGGCGGCGGCCCCAGCACGGTATGTGAAATTCTCACCGAAAGGACACTTGTGTGTTCACCGGTGGTGGCCCAATCTGGAATCAGTCGTGCGGAGGGGGCGTACTGGCCGCGCCAGGGTTCGGATGGGACCGGTGGACATCCCGAGGGGCGCCAGCGCCTGCGACGATCTCCTGGACCGTCATTCCGAGGTCCTGCTCCGCATCTGGGAACTGACCCGCGTCCACGCGCACGGTTCCTTCCAGGATGCCGCGCTGGCGGTCGTGAAGGAGTACCTCCCGTTCGACGGCGCGCTCTGGGGCTACGCCAGCGTCGGCGGGGCCGTGCTGAAGGTGCATGCCGTTCACCTGGCGGGCGTCCCGGGGAACGCCATCGAGGAGTACGAGCGGGTGAAGGCCGTCGACCCGATCGCGCAACGGGCCATCCGGGAACCGCGCCGATGCATCTGCTTCGACGCCCGGCGCCCTCCCGCCGGCGCCGATCCTCGCTGGCTCGCCTTCAACCGGCGCTGGGACATCCACTCCATCGTCACCGTCATGATCGTCCAGGAGTTCGCCAACCTGGCCATGTTCTCCTCCTTCTACCGGTCCGAGCGTTCCGGGCGGTTCACGGAAAGGGAACGACGCCTCCACCAGGGGCTGGCTCCCCACCTGGCGAGCGCGTACCGGATGGCCCGGCTCCGCGGGATCGAGCAGGATTCCAGCCGGTCCGAGCCCGGCGCGCTGGCGGCGATCTCGGATGGGCAGGGGAGGCTCCACCTCGCCGAGGGTGGGTTCGAGGGGATCCTCCGTGCCGAGTGGCCGGAGTGGCACGGACCGTCCCTCCCCGGGGAGCTCGTCCCCCTCTCCCGGGCGGGTGGCGCCCATCGGAGCGCCACGCTGGTCGTCTCGGCGGCCCCCCCGGTGGAGGGCTTCACGACCCTCTGGGCCCGGGCGGCGCTGCCCCGGGACCTGCTCAGCTCGCGCGAGGCTCAGGTCGCTGCGGCCTGGGGCAGCGGGAAGAGCGCCCAGGAGATCGCCGACGAGCTCGGCCTGTCCCTGAACACCGTCCGCAACCGGGTGCAGGACGTCTACGGGAAGCTGAAGGCGCGAAGCCGCATCGAGGTCCTGGTGGCGCTCGGCGGGACGAGGCGCCCCTAGGCGCCGGGAGGAGGACATCTTCATCCAGGAATGGAGGAAGCTATCGCCGGGCAGCAGGCGGCTCGTCGTGGCCGTGGCCGGAGCCGTCGCGCTCGTCTACGCGCTCGGCATCACCCTCTGCGCCAGCATGCTGGCCCGGAATCGGCTGGTCGCGTCCGGGAACCACGCGCTGCGCATGAGCGAGACGGGAATCGAGCGGGGAAACACCCCGCCCAGTCCGCTGCCGGTCGAGGGTGACTTCGCCACCGTCCGGGTGGGCAGCTACGTGGACGGCATCGACGGGTTCTCCCTGCGGGAGTCCACCTGGTCGGCGAACTTCCACGTCTGGTTCAACTGGACCGGGCCCAGGGATCTCGATCCGGGCGGGAAGATGGTGCTCGTCGACGGGAACGTCACCCGGAAGGAACTGCTCGAGGACCACCACGGGGCGGACGGCACGAACTACCAGAGGTACCGGCTGTCGGGGAAGTTCCTGAAGTTCTTCGACACGATGCGCGTGCCCGTCGAGAGCCACATGCTGAACATCCACATCGAGGACGGATCGCGCGACGGGACCCGGTTGCGGTACGTCGCCGACCCGACCTCGAGCGTGAGTTCCCGGGCCCGCATCCCCGGGTTCCGGATCACCGGTGCCAGCACCACGGTGAAGCCCCACACCTATC
The DNA here is from genome assembly GCA_903904005.1 of uncultured Anaeromyxobacter sp. Lineage (GTDB taxonomy): Bacteria > Myxococcota > Myxococcia > Myxococcales > Anaeromyxobacteraceae > CAIOAK01. The sequence continues at coordinate 909 of CAIVAR010000120.1, read as the reverse complement.
GGGTGAAATACGGGGACCCGCGGCTGACAGCCGGCGAATCGAAGACGTTCAGCCAGTACATCGTCGGCGTCGACATCGCCCGGGTCAACCTCGGGGTCTACGCCAAGGTGTTCCTGTCGCTCTTCGCCGCGCTGGCGCTGGCGCTCTCGAGCTTCTTCGTGAAGGCCTCCGACGTGGCGCCCCGGCTCGCGTTGCCCACGGCGGCCTTCTTCGGGGCGGTGGCCAACTCCTACGTGGCGAGCTCCATCCTCCCCCCGTCGGGCGCGTTCGGCCTCGTCGACTGCGTCGCGGCCTTCGGGCAGGGCACCATCTTCCTGACCGTCGTGCTCGCGATGCTCTCCAACCACTTCATGGTCAAGATGAGCGACCGGGAAACATCCTACGTCCTCGACCGGACGATGTTCGTCGTCGTCGCGCTCTGCTGCCTCGCGGCGAACGTGGTCCTCCCCTGGAGCGCGCTCGGTTGAGGGCTCACCCGGACGAATGGATGTGGACTGCTCCTCCCGTCGGGGCAGGGTCGGCTGACCTGGGAACTCCTCAATCTCGACCTCCGTGGGCGCGATCGCTCCATCGAGCTCCTCGTCGAAACATCCCGCCCGCACCTACAGACGCAAGTTGCTCTACTCAAGCGGGTCTCTGGCGCACGTACTCCGCGTGACCCATGCTGTGAGCAGCCCAGCGATGGGGCGGACTGGTAGTACGGGTCGAGGACCGTGCTCACCATGCCTGCCCGAGCCCCAGCAAGGAGCGTCATGACCCAGAAGACCCTCGCAGCCATCACGGTCGTCGCCGCGGCCATCACCCTTGCAGCCTGTGGCGGGAGTGACACGTCCGGTCTCAATCCCGGGCTTGCCGGAAGCTGGAGCGGCAACTCCATCCTCGGCTCGGATAGCACGTTGATCGCCCAGT
>CAIVAR010000119.1 GCA_903904005.1 uncultured Anaeromyxobacter sp. | reverse complement strand
TCGGGTTCCTGATCGGCATCGTCTCCGAGGCCGGCATGCTCCTCGGCGACCCCGGGGACACGACCATGTCGAGCGCCTCGCTGCTCCTCCTGCTCACCACCAACAAGCAGCTCGTGCTGCAGCTGGGGAGCACGATCCTCACCTCCCACGACGACTGGGAGCTCATCGGGGACTGGCGGTTCCTGCTCTACAACCAGGAGACCTACGGGCTGTCCACCGGGGCGCCGCTCACCTCGACGTCGTTCTCCATCTCCGGGTGGGGGAGCACCACCCCCATCGACGGAGGCCAGCAGATGAAGTTCAACCTCCTGCGCTTCCACCAGGTGGCGCTCCGGAGGGTCTGGGGCAACCTCTACGTCGGCGGTGGCGTCCGGGTCGACCGCTACTTCGGCATCGTCGACGAGGCGCTCGACCTCGCTGCGCCCTCGCCCGTGGTCACGAGCCACTACGCGTACAGCACCTACTACGGCTTCAACCCGAGCGAGTACACCCTCTCCGGCGTGACGCTGAACGCCGTCTACGATAGCCGGGACTCGACGATCAACGCCTACCGCGGGATCTACGCGCAGCTCGCCCTGGGAGGCTTCCCCACCTGGCTGGGCAGCAGCCAGGGGAGCACCATGGCCGGCATCGACTTCCGGGCCTACCTGGGACTCTCCGACGCCGTGCCGCGGAACGTGCTCGCCTTCTGGGTGCTCGCGAGTGGCGTGACGAGCGGCGTCCAGCCCTACCTCGCGCTGCCCTCGGTGGGGTGGGACGCGGCCGGGACCACCGGGCGGGGCTACGTCCAGGGGCGCTTCCGCGGTCCGGCCGAGGTCTACGCCGAGGTCGAGTGGCGCTTCCGGATCACGAACGACGGCCTCCTCGGCGGCGCGGTCTTCGCCAACGCCGAGACCTTCACGCGTCCCGCCTTCAGCTACGCCACGACGAGCGAACCGGCGGTGAACCTCTTCCAGTTCGTGAAGCCGGCCGCGGGCTTCGGCGCCCGGGTCATGATGAGCAAGGAATCCCGCACCAACCTCCGCGTGGACTTCGCGTGGGGCGTGGACTCCTTCGCCATCTACCTGGGCGCGGGAGAGGTCTTCTGAGCCGGCTGGGGCTCGCCCTCCTGGTCCTGGCCACCGGGACGACGGCGAGTGCCCAGGACACGGGGTTCTTCGGGCCCGACAAGGGGCTCCAGCTCCAGCCCGAGGTGGACCTCTTCCAGCACGTCACCGACGGCGTTCGGTTGCTGCTCCAGGTCCAGGACAGCGCCATCCCGAGCGAGGGCAACGACACCCTCGCAGTGGGAGGGTTCGTCGATTGGTTCGTCGCCCCGGTCGTGAGGGACCTCGTCAGCCCCGACAAGTCGCTGACCCGCGCCCTGAACCTCCGCCTGGGGATCCGCTACCGGGGGACGCTCGCGGAGGGGACGGTCGGGCCGGCCCAGAGCGTCGCGATCCGGTTCGAGGCCACGCCACGCTACTTCCTGCCCGGGTCGGTCCTGCTCTCGAACCGCAACCGGCTCCAGGTGAACTGGAACCTGGGGGGCGCCGACTCCGTCACCTGGATCTACCGGGGGCGGCTCCAGGCCCAGCGGGAGTTCGACGCAGGGGACGTCGGGCTCACGCCCTTCGTCAACGTCGAGTTCGTCTGGCAATCGCCGCCGGCGATGTGGAACCAGTTCCGGATGGAGGCGGGGCTCCAGGCCAGCGTCCACTGGTTCGGTCGGGGGCAGACCTTCGAGGTGAACTTCTCGACCGTCACGAACCTGCAACCGTCCCGGAGCTGGCGTCCGGTGCTGGGAGTGGTCTGGTACCAGTATTTCTAGCCGTCCCGCGCCTCGTGCACAAAACGCATTGCCGCGGCGCCGACGGGCCCACAAGAGGCACCTGCGTCGTCCGGAGCCAGGTCCGGAGTCCGGGGAGCGATTCGCATCGATCGGCATCAGGGGAGGACACACATGAAGAAGATCTTGGTCGTCGCGGCGGTGCTCGCAGGTTCCCTCATGGCCTTGCCCTGCCAGGCCCAGGGCGGTGGCGGGGTGCAGGAGCGCGTGGCTGCGCTGAAGAACTCGATGATCGCCAGTCAGCAGGACCTGCGCACGTACCAGTGGGTGGAGACCACCACCGTGCTCCTGAAGGGGGAGCAGAAGTCCTACAAGGAGGAGAGCTGCTACTACGGGGCCGACGGCTCGCTCCAGAAGATCCCCATCGCGTCGTCCCCGCCGCCCAAGAAGAAGTTCGGGCTGCGGGGCGCGATCCAGGAATCGAAGATGGAGGAGATGACCGACACCATGAAGCAGGCGACGGCGCTCGTGAAGAGCTACCTCCCGCCGAACCCCGCACTGCTCGACCAGGCCGTGAAGACCGGCAACGTCACCCTCGACATGCTCCAGCCCGGCCAGGTCGTCCGGCTCAACTTCAAGAACTACAAGCTGCCGGGCGACGTCCTCAGCATCACCGTGAACATCCAGACGAACCGCCTCCTCGCTGTCGGCGTCACCACCTACCTGGGAGACCCGTCCAAGCCCGTGAGCATGGCCTCCCAGATGGGAACGCTGATGGACGGCGCCACCTACACCGCCCGCACCGAGCTCGACGTCCCGTCGCTCCAGATCGAGGTCGACGTCGTCAACACCGGCTACCGCAAGATGATGTGACGGCGGTCAGGGCGGTCCCTGGGTCATGGCGTCGGCCCTGTTCGGGCACCCAGTTAGCAACGACTTACGCCCCAGACGGGGCAGGAACAAGCGTGGATCGCCAAAAGCAGTCATTCTCCGCACCGGGACGGACGGAGACCAACTGTCGAAGAAGTCCACCACCGACGATCGCAAGAAATTGCGGGAGGAAGCGGAGACCCGGTTCTTCCGAGGTCCGCCGCCGGTGGCGTCGAAGCTTCCCGCCTCGGAACTCGAGCACGAACTCCAGGTCCACCGTGAGGAACTGGAGATGCAGAACGAGGAACTCCGGCGGGCCCATGTCGCAGTGGAGGAGGCTCGCGACCGGTACCAGGACCTCTACGCCCTGGCCCCGGTCGGCTACCTCACCGTGTCGTCCGTCGGGATCATCCAGGATGCGAACCTGACGGGCTCCGCGCTCCTGGGCGTCGTGCGCGGCAAGCTGCGCGGACGCCGATTCGGTGGGTTCGTCGGTCCGGACAGCCTCATTCGATGGAGGGACCTGCTCACGGAGGTCCTGGGAGACGCGGAGCGCCATTCCTGCGACCTCGAGCTCCGGAGAGAAAACGGGGAGGTATTCGACGCCCACCTGGTCTGCCAGTTCCAGGCAGGCGGCGAGCCCGAGGCGGCGATCCGGGCGGTGCTGACGGACATCACCGAGCGGAAGCGGGCCGAGGCGAAGGTCCGGACCTACGTCGACCTGGCGCCCGCGCCTCTCTTCGTCACGGATGGCCAGGGGCGATTCGTGGACTGCAATCCCGCCGCCGCGCATCTTCTGGGCATCGACGCCAGAACCCTGAAGTCGATGAACATCAGGGACGTGCTGGTCGACACGGGCCGGGATTCCGCACTGCGGGATTTCGACGCCCTCGTCTCCACGGGCAGGCTGGAGAAGGATCACCAGCTGGTCCGGCCCGACGGCCGCAAGATCTGGGTTGCCCTGCGGGGAGTGAAGATCGCGGACGACCGGTTCATGGCGTTCTGCCAGGACATCACGACGCGCCGCGAGGCCGAGACCCGTCTGGAGGAGCGCGAACGATTCCTCCGGACGATCCTGGAGACGGCGATAAACGGATTCTGGGTCGTGGACGAGGCGGCGAGGCTGATCGACGTCAACCCGGCCTACTGCGCGATGAGCGGCTACGGCCGGGAAGAACTCCTGGAGATGCACATCTCCGACCTGGACACGGCCGAGTCTCCCGAGGAGACGGCCGCGCACCTCCAGCGAATCCAGGGGGAAGGGGGCGGTCGCTTCGAGACGACCCACCGTCGCAAGGACGGCAGCACCATGAACGTCGCGGCCAGCGTGACCTTCATCGGCATGGGCCGGGGGCTGATGGTCTGCTTCCTGGACGACATCACGGAGCAGAAGCGGGCCGTCGACGCACTCCGGGAGAGTGAGCAGCGGTTCCGCGACGTCGTGGCTTCTGCAGGCGAGTACGTCTTCGAGATGGATGTGCAGGGCATCCTCACCTACGTCAGCGAGGCGGTCGAGGCCACCCTGGGCTACCGCCCCGAGGAGATCGTGGGCCAGAGTTCGCTCCGCCTGCTGGGGCCGGAGGAGCAGGCGCGGAGCGCCGCCTACCTGGGCGAACGGGTGAGTCGCAGGGAGAAGATCTCCCACTTCCAGCAACAGGCCATCCACCGGAACGGTCGTACGGTCTGGCTGGAAATATCGGCCACGCCCATGTTTTCGGCGGATGGGGCATTCCTCGGATATCGCGGCGCGGGCCTGGACGTCACGGCCGCGACGAGGGCTGAAGTCGAACGAAAAGCTCAGCAGGCCCAGCTCGCCGTGTCGTCCCGACTCGCGGCGATGGGGACGCTGGTGGCCGGGGTGGCGCACGAGATCAACAACCCCCTGGCCGGCGGCATGGCGTGCCAGGCGCTGGCGGCCCAGGAGTCGCAGAAGATCGCGGCGATCCTTCGCGGGGGCGATCCGCTCGACCGCCCGGCCCTGACTCGCAGCGTCGAAGGCGTGATCGAACTGCTCGGCCGTGCCGAGGCGGACGGGATGAACATCTCCCGCATCGTGAAGGACCTCTCCGCCTTCGGCCGCCCCGACACCAAGCGCGCCCCGGTCCGGCTCTCCGCCGTCGTCAAGTCGGCGATGCGGTGGCTCAGGGTATCGGTGGGAGACGGCGCGACGATCCGCCTCGTGCTCGAGGAGACGCCCGAGGTGGTGGCCTCGGCGGGGCAACTGGAACAGGTCATCGTGAACCTCGTCACCAACGCATCCCACGCCATCCCCGAGGGGCGGCGGGGTGAGATCACGATCCGGACTGGCCCCGGGACCGAGGGGATGGTCCGGCTCGAGGTCGTCGACGACGGCGTCGGCATGACGCCAGAGATCATGGAGCACGTATTCGAGCCGTTCTTCACGACTGCCCAGGTCGGGAACGGAACCGGCCTCGGCCTCGCCATCTGCCATGCCATCGTGACGGCACACGGCGGGACGCTCGCCGTGGAGAGCGTGGTCGGGAAGGGATCGACCTTCCGGGTGGAACTGCCGGCCACGTCTGCGGAGCCAGTGACCGACGGCGCTCCACGGCCCGGATCGACGAGCCTCTCGCCCTAGAAGGCGGCGCGCGATCTCGACGCCGCCGACGGGCAGCTGGACACCATCCCGTCCGTGGCCCCCCGCCAGTTCGGCACCGACTCCCTTTGCTGCTCGCCCAGCATGACGACCCTCCCGGATCCGGCGGTGCGGCGCGTCCGGTACATGGCGGCGATGCGGGTCATGGGCTCTCCTTCGCGGCGCCTTTCGGCAGCGAGAAGTACAGGTAACCCACACCGCCAAGCCCGATGGCAGCGGCCAGCAGCGGCTGGTCCAGGAATCCCGCGAGGCCGGCCGCAAGAGCCAGTCCGGCGATGAGGGCGATCCCGCGTCCCCTCCAGAGCAGCCACGCCGCCCAGCAGGAGGCCACGAGGAAGGCGAAGGCTGCCACATAGAAGACGACCAGCCCTGCGATCACGGCGAGCCCGAGATCTGGCTCGGGGCGGCCCTGGCGAATCGCGTCCCGGGCAAGTCCCTCGCCGAGGAACGCGATCGTGAACATGACGGCGCCCGCGCCGATGCTGGCCAGGAGGCTCCAGGACAAGGTCCGGCGCAGGCCAGCCGGCGTGACGTGCTTGCTGAAGCGGAAAGGCATGTAGCGCACCGCCTTCGCTACTCCTTCTTCTTGAGCCTCGGCTCGTTCTCCTTGATGAACGCCCGGATGTCGTCGGCCAGGTCGAGCAACTTGGTCCACTGCTCCATGTAGAGCGTGACCGGGAAGCGGCCGAGGCCGTAGACGGAGACGCCGCCCTTCTCGCTGACCTTCATGGACACGCCCTTGCTGCCGCGTGACTTGAGGGCTGCGTTCTCCGCCTTCAGTTGCTCGAGTTCTGCCTGCATCTCTGCTTCGGTTGCCATGGTGGGGTCTCCGTTGGTGGTCGACGTGCTCAGGCTATGCCTGCTGTGCTGCCTTGGCCACCCGCTCGCGCATCTCGCCGTCATGGCAGGTCGGGCACCCGCCCGGCGCGCCGTAGCTCTCGACGGCGTCCAGACTCTCGGTGAGGACCTGCTCGACGAGGTCGGCCTCCAACTCACGAAGGAGAACCCGCACGTGGACTGGGCCACCTCGGCGGTGGGGGTGCAACGGGAAAGGGGAGGCGACGCCTAGGCTGAACATGCGTTCATATTAGCGGACGGGCTGACACTTCGCGACGGCTTCATGCCCGGACGAAAAAATGCGCCCCTCGCGGGACGCTCCCCGCTGACGCCCCCGCAACTTGACGACATTCAGCAGGTTGTGGGCGGACCCAGGTGCTCTTGCCGAAACCGAGCTGTCCGGGATTGCGGAAGGGTCGGGACCTCATCGGAGTTTCCTGACCCCGAGCCCTGATGGTCGATTCTCACCGTCGAGGGCAGGAGCATCAGCCCCGGATGACACCCTCGGTGGCCTCCTGCTAGCCTCCTTGGACCAGCCACGGGGGGCTCGCCTTGCCGGAGAGCCTGGAAGAGCGCGACAGCGCGGTCGTGTCGAGCGCCGGCGAGCCCGGGCCGCTCTCCCGACTCCTCCAGGAACTGGCCGATGCCTCCGGCGAGGACGCCCTCGACGCATGGAAGAACGAGCTTCAGCTCGGGGACCGGGTGGGCCGGTTCGAGATCCGGCGCGAGGTAGGTCGGGGCGGCTTCGGCGCCGTCTACGAGGCGTTCGACACGGAGTTGAGCCGGGTCGTTGCGGTGAAGACGCTTCGTCTGTCACGGCCCCGGCGGGACCTCTCCTCCGACTGGATCAAGAAGGAGGCCGAAGCGGTCGCCCGCCTCGACCACCCCTGCATCGTGACGTTGTTCGATGTGGGGACGTGCGACTCCGGTCCGTACCTCGTGATGGAACTCCTGCGAGGCAAGACGCTGGCGCAGCGCATCGCCGAGGGACGTATCCCTCAGGCCGAGGCCCTGCGCATCGCCGAGGAGGTGGCGAAAGGGCTGGCCCACGCGCACCAGCGGGGGGTGCTGCACCGGGACCTCAAACCCGCGAACGTGTTCCTCTGCGAGGACGGACGGGTGAAACTCCTCGACTTCGGGCTCGCGCATCTGCTCGGGACCGAGGGAGGGAGCAGCGGCGGAACACCCACGTACATGGCACCGGAGCAGTGGTCCGGTACATCGGGAACCTCCGCCAGCGACCTGTTCGCCCTCGGCGTGCTCCTCCACCGGATGTTCACCGGCCGATTGCCATTTTCTGGCGCGAACGGGGGGCGCGACACCACCGAGATCAGGAAGGCTCCCCCGCTGCCGCTGCCCCGATCGGCAGGTCCACGCCCCCTGAGAGAGCTCGTGGCGAGGTGCCTCTCCCCGGACCCTGCTCAGCGTCCCGGCAGCGGCGCTGCAGTCCTCGAGGTGCTGACCAAGGCGCGGCGCGACTTCGAACGCCGCAAGACGACCGGGCGCCTTCGCCGAGCCGCAGGCGCGTTTCTCGTCGTGGGACTGGGCGCGCTCGCAGCGGTCCACGCCTGGCGGCGGGGCGAACCGTCAGGACCGGCCGTCCCGGTGGTGGTTGCCGACTTCGAGAACGGCACCGGTGATCCCGAACTCGACGCCCTCTCGGGGCTCCTGATCACCTCGCTGCAGCAATCGAGTCGACTGGCGGTGCTCCCCCGCGGGCGTGCGCTCGAGATCGCCCGTGCGAGCCGCGGTGGAGAGGTCTCGCGCGTGGACGAGCCCACCGGGCGCGAGGTTGCACGCCGGACCGGGACGCGGGCGTTGATGTTGCCGACGGTCCGGAAGTTTGACGACACGTACGTGGTCGAGCTCCACGGCGTCGAGCCGGGGAGCGACCGGATCCTCTTCGCCGTGGAGGAGCGGGGGCACGGGAAGGCGAGCCTGCCCGATCTCGTCGATCGGCTGTCGGCCCGCTCCCGCAAGGCGCTTCACGAGCGGACCGAGGACGTGCAGAGAAGCCAGGTGCAGGTGGGGCGCGCCGTGACGTCGGACCTGGGCGCATACGAGCACTACTTCCGCGGGCAGCAACTCCTCGGGGAGGGGAAGGATGGCGAGGCGCTCGCCGCTTTCCGGCGCGCGGTGGAGATCGAACCGGGTTTCGCCCTCGCCCACCTGGCCGCGGCCGCCGTCCTGGAGGGATCCGATCCGGACGGGAGCCGCGCCGCCATCGCCGCGGCCGTGCGGCACATGGACCGCGCGCCGGAGAAGGAGCGCCTCCTCATCCAGGCGTGGAATGCCGCGCTGCAATACCGGACCGAGGAGGCACTCCCGTACCTGGAGGAGATCCAGAGGAGGTGGCCGGACGACCCGGATGGCTGGTCCCTCGCCGGGAACTGGATCGCGGTCCAGCGAGGGGACTGGGCCCGGGCACTCCCGCTCCTGGAGCGCGGAGCGGCCCTCGACCCTGGGCGCACCCCGACCGTCATCCGCGCCCAGCTCCGAGCCCGTCGGATCGACGATGCCCTCGCGGCGGCCAAGCGGTTCGCGGGGGAGCGGCCCGGGATCCCGAGCCTCACCCTTCTGACGCAGACCCATTCGCACCGGGGAGAGACGGAGGAGGCAGCCGAGGCCGCCAGGCGCGCACTCCAGGCGGGTTCTTCGCTCCAGGAGGTGCTCCTGCACGCCTTGATCCGGGCCGGGGCTCTCGAAGAGGCCGAGGAGGCGGCCAACGCCTGGAGCGCACCCTCCCGCGAGGAGATCCACAGACGCGATGCCTACGTCTCGCGGGCGGTGATCCGCTCGGTGGAGGGGCGGCAGCGGGACGCCCTCGCAATCGTGGACGAGATCGCGGAGGACATGGACGGAGGGAAGCCGGCGCCCTACACCCTGTGGGTCCGGTCGTTCCTGCTCGGAGGCGGGGACGATGCCGATGGGATCTACCGAGCCGCGAAGGCCGAGCAGAAGGCAGGCTTCCTGGGAGCGACGTGCGCCTCGATGCTGCTCGCCGACCTGGGAGACCCCGTGCGTGCCGAGGAACTTGCCAGGGGAGCGGAGAGGACCCCCTGCGCCCGCATTTCCCGCGCGGTGACCGCCTGGCGACGGGGAGATCGCCAGGCCGCCATCACGGACCTCCAGGGCGTGGACCTGGGAACCGACCGGTTCTACCTCGCGCGGGCTCTCCTCGATTCCGGACGGCACGAGGAGGCCGCGGCGGCCTTCCGCGACTACTACAGGAGGCAGACGGGATGGATGCCCTTCTTCGCCTGGAGTTACCCCCAGAGCCTCTACCTGGAGGCGTCGGCGCGGGAGCGAATTGGAGAGAAGGAGGAGGCGAGGCGCCTCGTTCGTGAACTCCTCGCCCTCTGGAAGCGCGCGGATCCCGTCACGCCCCATCTCGAGGACGCTCGTCTGCTCGCTGCCCGGCTCGGGGTCGCGACACCGGCCGGAAAGTAGAGAACCACCGCCGGCGGCGGGGCGCGCATCACGATGGGCAAGGCGAAGCGCACCAATTTCCGCATCGACCTCGCGGTGCGAAGGGACTCGTGCGGCCAAAGAAAAGAGCCCCGGGTTTCCCCGGGGCTCGGTGAAGTGGAGGCGCGGGGAATCGAACCCCGGTCCGAAAGACTTCGTGCGACTGGCCCTACGCGCGTGTCCCGGAGAATTTACGTGACTGGCAACCTCCGGGCCTGCAACCCGTCACGTTCTCGCCCTTACGTCTCGACCTGATCTAGGCGGCTCGCTTCCCGCTCAGGTCCAACCGGAGCTGACACCTGACCCCGTTACCCGGTGCTCACGGGGGGATGCGCGGCACTTAGGCCGCGAGAGCCATGGGCTCGTTCGCGTTTCTGCGTGGTCGCCTTTTTACGTGGCCTGGTGACCAACCACGGCGCGCGCCATGCGCCTTCTGTCCTCCGTCGAATCCAGTTCGCCCCCGATTGAACGAACTGCTGAGGCCAATATAGGGACTGGCCGGACACGGTCAAGGCGGCCGGCGGGAATGGCCGGTGGGGGCACATGCATCGTCGCCTCCGCGAGCGGCGCGGCCGATGGTCCGCGGCGCGGACCATCGGCCAGATGGGGCGTTCACTGTCAGTTGCTTGACGACGATTTTCGGGAAGTGCGACTCCGCGGGCGAGGTGCGCAGGGAAGGGGCGCGAGGGCGCCGCATTTCGCGCCAGCAAGGCGATCGGAGATCGCGGCGAGGTTCGAGATCTTCGCGCGCGAAATCACGCGGGAGACCCTTTCCGTGCGTTTGGCGAGACCTGGAATTCGCGTGAGAGAGTGGATTCATGAACGACACGAATCTCTCCGAGGCCCGTGAATCCTCCCTCCAGCTCGCCAGCCTGCTCCGCCGTGAGCAGGGCTCGCAGGCCGACGTTCTGGTTGCCCTGGCCGCCTTCGACGAGGCAGGGGCGTATCGACGGCTCGGGTACGCGAACCTGTTCGAATACCTGCACCGGGAG
>CAIVAR010000118.1 GCA_903904005.1 uncultured Anaeromyxobacter sp. | reverse complement strand
GGCGCTTGGCAAGGGGGAGTCGTTCATCAAGCACATCGGGGCCGAGCGGGTCGCCGCGGCGGTGAAGAGCGGGCGGTACAAGGCCACGACCGACTTCGATGGGCTTCGCGACTGCGACGCCATCGCCATCTGCGTCCCCACGCCGCTCGGCAAGCACCGCGAGCCGGACAACTCGTACATCCACACCACCGGGCGGGAGATCGCGAAGCGGCTCCGCAAGGGGCAACTCGTCATCCTGGAATCGACCACCTACCCGGGCACCACCGACGACGAACTCCGGCCGATTCTCGAGGCAAGCGGACTGCGCTGCGGTCCCGACTTCTTCCTCGCCTTCTCGCCCGAGCGTGAAGATCCGGGCCGGAAGGACTTCGACACGAAGACCACCGCCAAGATCGTGGGCGGCGTCGACGCCGCGTCGACCGACCTCGCCGTGGCCCTCTACCAGACCGGCGTGGCCAAGGTGGTGCCGGTGTCGAGCGCGCGGGTGGCCGAGTCTGCGAAGCTCCTCGAGAACGTTTTCCGCTCGGTGAACATCGCGCTCGTGAACGAGCTCAAGACCGTCTTCGACCGGATGGACATCGACATCTGGGAGGTGATCGAGGCGGCGAAGACGAAGCCCTTCGGCTTCATGCCCTTCTATCCGGGCCCCGGCCTGGGTGGACACTGCATCCCGCTCGACCCGTTCTACCTGTCCTGGAAGGCCGCCGAGCACGGGCAGTGGGCCCGCTTCGTGGAACTCGCCGGCGAGATCAACACCAGCATGCCGCGCTGGGTGGTGGGCAAGATCGCCGAGGCGCTGAACGACGACGCGAAGCCGGTTCGGGGGTCGAAGGTGCTCGTGCTCGGCCTCGCCTACAAGGCGAACGTCGACGATGACCGCGAGTCACCGTCGTACGAGATCATCGAGCACCTCCAGGAGGCGGGCGCGAAGGTCGACTACTGCGATCCGTTCTTCCCGGTGACGCCGGTCACGCGCAAGCGCGCACTGGGGATGAAGTCGGTGGCGAAGGAGAACGCGGCGTGGCGCGGGTACGACGCCGTGATCGTGTCCACCGCCCACGAGCTCTTCAAGGACCCGGCGCTGTTCGAGGGGCTACAACTCGTGGTGGACACGCGCAACCTGGTCGCGGGGTTGTTCCCCCGGGGTGGCGGACCGAAACGGGTGGTGAAGGCGTAGCCCGTCACTCGACGATGTAGCTGCTCGCGCGCGCCGAGAGGCTCCAGGAAATCACCACGCCCCCGCCCGAGAGCCCCCGGGCGTGCAGCTCCACCGGGTCGTCCGGCGGGACGGTCGGGGCCGACACCGGAAGGAAGACCGTGCTCCGGCTCTCCCCGGCCGCGTTGGCCGCGCGGTTGCCCCGGACAGAGTATGATCATATGATTCCTCATACTATATGGCCAGCGAGCGTGTCACCGTGACCCTTCCGAGAGACCTGGTCGAGGGCATCGACCGGGTCGAACAGAACCGGAGCCGCTTCATCGCCGAGGCGGTGGCGAGCGAGCTCGCCCGGCGGAGGCGCGCCGCCCTGCTCGCCTCCATCGCCACTCCGCACGCCGAGAGCCTGGAGGTGGCGGAGGAGGGGCTCGCCGAATGGGGAAGTACCCTCCCCGTCGACGCCGACGGGCTCCTCGATCCGTCGGCTGGCAAGGGGGTCCGCTGGGTGGACGGCAAGGGCTGGACGAGGGACTCCGCGTGAAGATCGGCCGTGGAGGCGTCGTTCTCGTGGAGTTCGACCCCACCCGGGGACACGAGCAGCGCGGCCTTCGCCCCTGCGTCGTGGTGAGCGATTCGGCCGTGAACGGCGACCAGCGCTTCCCCCTCCTCGCGGTGGTACCGGTGACCGGAACACCGGGCGAGGGGGCCCTTTATCCACGGCTGTCGCCCGGGGTGAGCGGGCTCGCGAAGACCTCCTTCGCGCTCGTCGATCAGGTTCGGTCGGTCGACAAGCGGCGGGTGCGGCGGGTCTTCGGAACGGTCGAGCCCGCCGAACTCACCGCGATCGACGAGGGGCTGCGCCTCTTCCTGGGGCTCTGAGCGGTTCGGGCCTTCGGTTGATGAGGGACATCTATTGAGATCTAGTCATATCTTGACTACTCTTTCCCATGAACCCAGGCCCCGGGGACCAGGAACCGACGAATGGCAGGCGACCTCGCCAAGGCATTGTTCCAGTCCCGAACGCGCGCGGCGCTCCTCGAGACCGTGCTCCGTGACGACGTCTCCGACTCGCTCAGTGGCCTCGCGCGACGCGTCGGCCTTTCGCAGCACACGGTGGCCGTCGAGGTGAGGAACCTGGCAGCAGCGGGACTCGTGAACGTGGAGTCCGTGGGCGGCGCGGACCTGGTCCGAGCCAATCGCGCCCATCCTGCAGTCGGGCTGCTCGTGCAACTGCTGACGCTCGCGCATGCGGGGAATTCACCGAGCGACGACTCGGACCACGAGGTCATGGAGTCGCTCGCCCATTTCGGAGCACCGCTCGGCGCGCGAAAGGCACGCCAGCACCTGACACTCGAGGTGACTCTCGTCAGGGCACTGCGCCTGGCGGGGCGCGCACCCTCGCTCCTCGAGGTCTTGCCCGTGGTCATCGTGAAGCACCGGAAACGGCTCAGCTGGCCAACCCTCAAGGAGGAGGCACGCAGGCTGAAGCTCAAGGCCGAACTCGTGATGGTGGTCGAGCTCGCGGCCGACGCATCCGGGTTCACGGGGCTCACGGCTCACGTGGCGGAGCTCCGGGACCACCGGCGAAAGTCCGCGGTGTTCCCTCTCCACATCGCGGACGACGCCTTGCGGGCCAGGATCCGGCGGAATCTCCCGAGATCGGAGCGGCTCAGCAACGCGGCCCAGATGGCCGATGCCTCGGAGCGGGAGCGAATCCGGCGAATGAGCTTGGGGGACCGGGTTCTCCTCGCACTCGACCTGGGTGAGCGGCTGCACCCGGCATCGGCTGAAGGCGCGCCTGGAACGGCTGCTCGCGGAGCTGGGTTGACGACCTCGCGCCGGCCTGCCAACGGGGACCCAGGGAGTCGGTGAAGGCACAGACGCTGCTCTGAGTCCTTCTCAACCCGGGGTAATTCTCGCCCTTCCGGCCGCAGGAACGTTTCCCTGTAACCATGAATACTTGGGCCTGACCTGAACGGGTACGTGTTATGCAGCTCTCATAATTTCCCGAAAGCGGCAGCCTCCTGCCGGCTGCTCGCTGTTCATCCCAGGCTGGAGTTCTCGCATGATCCGACGATTGGCTTTCTTCCTCCTGGCCAGGTGCGACGATCTTCGGAGAGCAGAGAAGGGCGACGGGCCAGCGCAGGCCCCGTCCCACAGCCTTGCCTTGCCGACAGGCGGACAGGTCCCGCCGGGCTGGTCGCCCTCCCCGAGCGCAGCGAGACCGGCCGCCTAGCGAACCGAGGTCCAGAGCTCCGCTGAGGAGAGCGGGCCGGTTGCGCCGTTTCCACCCACGACCAGCACCCGGCCGTCGTCCAGCACCGTCGCCGTGTGGCTGTAGCGCCCCGTGATCAGGTTCTGTGCCGTGGCCGGGGCGAAGGTGCCGGACGTGGGGTTGAAGAACTCCGGGGTCACGAGGAGCGTCGTGCCGAGCACGCCGCCGGCGACGAGGACCACTCCGTCGGAGAGCAGCGATGCGGTCTGGAGGGCGCGGGCCGAGCCCATCGATCCGGTAGCCGCGAAGGAACGCGGCCCCGGGTCGTAGAGGTTGGCCGTGGCGACGGTGTCGAACCCGGGCTGACCGCCGGCCACGAGGACCTTCCCGCTCGCGAGCACGGTCGCCGTTCCCTTCCAGGTAGCGAAGGTCATGCCCCCCGTCGACGTGAAGGCCGGCGAGAGGGGATCGAACGTCTCCGCCGACGCGAGGGTTCCCGTCCCGCTGCCGACGCCGCCCAAGACGAGGACCTTGCCGTCCTGGAGCGTCGCGGCCATCGGGGTGTCCCGGGACGTGCCCAGGGATGCCGTCGCCGTGAAGGCGCCGATACCCCCGTTCCCAGTGGGGTCGAACAGGGCGGCCGTGGCGAGCGGGCTTTGCGCCCGAGGGTTCCCTCCGAACCCCCCGGCCACGAGCACCTTGTTGCCGGTGACGAGGGCAGCGACGAAGTCCTCCCTCGGGTCGGGCATGCTCCCCGTGACCGCGAAGGTCCCGGTCGCGGGATCGTAGATCTCGGCGGTGGCGAGGATGGCAGCCCCCGCGTTTCCGCCCGCGATGAGCACCTTGCCGTCCGCTATCCGGACCGCCGAGTGGCCTTGCCGCGCCGTGTTCATCGCGCGGGTCGTGGCCGTGAAGACGCCGGTGTCGGGGTCGTAGATCTCCGCCGTGGCCAGCGTCGAGATCCCGTTCGTGCCCCCGGTCACGAGCACCTTCCCGTCGTCGAGCAGCGTGGCGGTGTGGTAGACGCGCTTCGTCGACATCGCCCCGGTCGCGGTGAAGCCCTGGACGGTGAGCGTCGCGCCGTTGCTCAGTACGGCGTTGCCGAACGCGTCGCTCACCTCGACGCTGTAGACGGCGCCGGTGTCGGAGGTTGCCGTGGGCGGGGTGGTGTAGGAACTCGCGTCGGCACCGGTGATGAAGTCGGCGTTCCTCTTCCACTGGTACTGGAGCGGTCCCGAACCCGTGGCGGTCACCTGGAAGGTCGCCGGAGCCGGGGGGACGACGCCGACGCTCACGGGCTGGACGGTGATGACCGGCGCCGTCGGGCCAGTGACCGTGATGCGGAGGATCACCGTGGTGAAGCCCGCGCCGTTGGTCGCCGTCACCGTGTGGTCGGTGGTGGGCCAGGTCTCGAACGGGGTTCCCGAGATGATGCCGGTGACCGGATCGAGGTCCAGGGCCATCGGCAGCGCCGGGGAGACGGAATAGCTCGCGACCGGGCCGCCCGTGCTGTCGGGGAGGTTGTTCTGGATGGGCGTTCCCCCGGCGTAGGTCGCCGGATTGAACGAGTAGGTGAGGTTCGCGGGGGGTGAAAGGGTCACGGTGACCGTCACGTCGGCGGTCGTCGTGCCGACCGCGTTGGTGGCCGACAGCCGGTAGGTCGTGGTGGCTGCGGGGATGACGGGGATGCTGGCCCCGGTCACCGTGCCCACCCCGTGGTCGATCGACAGGGAGTCTGCGCCCGTGACCGTCCAGGCCAGGCTCGACGGGCTTCCCGCCGGGACCGTGGCGGGCGTGGCCGTGAACGCGGTGATGACGGGAGCCGTTGGCGCGGGGGCGGAACTGCTCTTGCAGCCGGCGGCCGCCAGGGCGAGGGCGACGAACATGGCGGGAGTGTGGGCCAACCGGAAACGACGATTCGAGGCCATGCGTCCTCCTGAGAAGTTCGAAGAAGAGGACCTTAGCACCCGGAGGGCGAACACTTTCCGTGTTTGTCCGTGACCTGATGGGGCAGCCCCGACAGGGGCCGGGGCAAGCTCACCACGCCCCTACCCGGCCGGCAGCTCCTCCACCTCTCGCATGAGCTGGACCAGCGCCTCGAGCGGAGTGGGCGCCTCCGTCGTCACCCACTCTCCGAAGACCCGGGCCGAGGCGATCGAGGCTCCGTCGCTGAACCAGGAGACGGACGTCACCCCGGGCGCCTCACGCAGGATCCCGACCGCGTGCTCGATGAGTCGGGACTCCCCTGCTGCTGCGAAGGATTGGCTCATGGCGATGGGGCCTTCAACGGCTGGACTGCACGTCAACTCGAGCTTCGGGCGCCGTCCTGGCCTCCTGCGCCATCGCCTGGCCACGTTCCGCTTCCCGGAGCGTCTCGCACGCTCCCAGGACGATCTGGGCCAGGCGCCGCACCATGTGGACGCCCCCGCGGGGCTCCGTCTCGAGAAGGTCTGTCTGGGGGGTCATCGTGTTCTCCCTCGCCTGGTGGCTCTTTCCCCTCGCACCAGCGTAGGTACGGGCTCTCCGTCTCTGCCATACGTATTCTTACGTACGTGGGTGTCATTGTAGTGACGACCCACGGTCACGGATGTGACGTGATCCCCGTCATGCGACCCTTCTTGGCGCGGCTGGCCTGGTGCGGCTGCGCCTCAGATCTCCCCGCGCCGCATCTTCATCCACGCCTCGCGTCGATCGGCGGGCAGCGTCGCGGCGGTGAAGGCCCACGCCTCGTGGAGCCAGCGCATCTTCTGCTCGGGTGTGAGCGCGGCGTAGGCGCGGAGTTCCTCGTCCGTGTGGTGGTGGGCGAAGCCCCGGAGGGGTCGTTCATCGGCCACGGAGGGCCTCCTGGATGCGCCGGAGCGCGTCCACGTCGGAGGCGTCCTGCGCACGGCCCGTGCCGGTCTTCATCCGGATGAGCACGTCGATGCTGGCGACCTTCAGTTCGAGCGCTCCGGATGTCATCCGGTCGGCGGTTCGCTCGATCTCGCCGTACGGAACCGGCGACGCGATGACGAGGTCCACCTCCCGGAGCGGCTGGGCGGGGTCGACGAAGGTGAGGGCCCTGAGGTTCCGATCTTCCACCCATCCCCGCACGACGTCGGGCCGGCCCAGGTCGTCCTGCGACACGGGGAGGCGGCATCGCATCCCCAGCGCCTCGAGCACGCCGGCTGCGGTCGCGAGGGCCGTCCCGTCGATCGCCACCGCCAGGTCGAGGTCGGAGGTGAACCGCGGGACTCCCTGCAGGTTGACCGCCATGCCCCCCACGACCACGTGACCCACGCCCGCCCGGGCGAGGGCGGCGAGGACGTCGTCGTAGAAGAGCTTTGCCACCGGGAAAAGATAGCAGGTCCGCCGCGGCGAGCGGGAATCGCGTCCGGTTCCCCGCCGATGCCGGCGCGCGTGCTACGTCCTCGGCGTCACGTCGGCAACCGCCCCCCGCGCCCGCGCCAGCAACGCCGCGGCGCCTTCCACGATGGTCGCCACGAGCCGCACGGGAGGCACCAGGGTGGACGAACCGAAGGCCCGGGCAGCCTCACCGGCTCCCGCGACGAGGGACGCCTCGGCGTCGCTCAGGATCCCCTCCGGGAGGAGGTGGCCATGGATCGCGCCAAGGAGCGCCGCCGGGTCTGCCCCGGGGTCACCGCGCGGATCGAGCGCGCGGCAGGCGATCGCCATCGCCTCCCGGAGGAGCGGCAGCGCCTCGCCCGGCTGGTCCGCCGCGATGAGCGCCGTCGCGCCTGCCCGCTTCCGCTCCGCGAGCGCGACGAGCCCCCGGCGCGCCACCATCACCGGGTCGGTGGCCCCCTCCCCCGCCTGCGCCCGGAAGAGAACCTCCGCACCGGCAAGCGGCGATGCGCTCCCCAGGGGCTCCATGGCGAGGACGGCCCGGGAGGGAAGCAAGATCACGCCATCCACCGCGTCGGCCGGCGCCTCGCCCCGGACCACTCCCACCACCCGCCCGTCGGCGAGCCGGACCACCTGCTCGAGACTCCCCCCGGCCCGTTCCTTCAGTTCCCGGACCAGGTCGCGGGGAGGCTTCACGCCCTCCTCGACGTCGACCCCCTCCGCCGGAACCGGCTTCCCAGTGGCAGCCGCGAACTCACCGGCGAGCAGCGTCGCGATCCGGCGAGCCATGGACGACCGCTCGATCTCCACCGTCTCCTGGTCGTCTCCGGTCGCGGCCGCGAAGAGGGCCCGCTTGCCGTCGAGCGTCCCTTCCATCTTCTCCTCGAAGCTGTGCTCCGAGACGAGCAGGACCACGTTCACGGCCTCGCGCTGCCCGAGCCGGTGGACCCGCGCGATCCGCTGCGAGAGCACGGCCGGATTCCAGGGGAGGTCGAGGTTCACGACGTGGCTCGCCACCTGGAGGTTCAGCCCCACCCCGCCGGCGTCCGTGGAGAGGAACACCTGGCACTTCGGGTCCTCGCGGAACCTGTCGATGAGGGTGCCGCGCGAGCCGGACGGGACCCCGCCGTGCAGCCGCACGTGGCCGATGCCGAGCCGTTCGCAGACCTCGGCGGCCATGGCCTGCATCCGCTCCCATTCCGTGAAGACGACCACCTTGCGGCCGTCCCCCAGGCAGATCTCCTCGAGGAGCCGCTCGAGCTCGTCGAGCTTGGGCGCACCCTTCGTCTTCTTGTCCACGAGCCCGGCGGCGTCGCAGGCCATGCGCATCCGCTGGAAGGCGCGCATGAGCCGCTGCTCCTCCACGGGATTGAGCGGGCGCCTCCGGAGGATGGCGAGGAGCCGACGCGCCGTCTCCTCTGCGTCATCGTGGATGGACGCCTGCTCCTCCGTCATCGGGACGGTGAGCCGCGAGACGATCCGGGCGGGAAGGTCCTTCAGCACCTCCTCCTTGCGGCGACGCATCATCACAGGCGCGATCCGCTCGCGCAGGAGGTCCAGGTTCCGGTAGCCGGTGGGGCGGCCGTTTCCGTCGAGCGTCGTGAACTCGTCGTTGAACTTCCAGAGCGGCCCGAAGCGGTGCGGGTCCACCACCTGCATGAGGCTGTACAGGTCGTCGAGGCGATTCTCGACCGGGGTCCCCGTCAGCACGAAGGCGAAGCGGGTGACAAGCCCCTTCACCACGGCGGCGGTGCGGGTCCGCCAGTTCTTCACCCGCTGGGCCTCGTCGAGGATGAGCAGGTCGGGCGCGAGGTCCTCGAGTTCCCGCTCGTCGGCCCGTGCGAGCTCGTAGCTCGTGACGAGCACCGGCGGTGCCTCGGCGTAGGCCGCCTTCCGGGCCTCCCGCGGACCGCCGACCACGAGGACGTCATCCGGACCGAGTCCGGAGAATTCGCGGATCTCCCGCAGCCACTGGTGCTTCAGGGAGGCCGGGCAGACGATGAGGGTCCTGCGCACCTCGCCACGTCGCCGGAGCTGGACCATGGCGGCAATGGCCTGCGCCGTCTTGCCGAGCCCCATCTCGTCGGCGAGCAGCGCGCGCCCGCGCGAGGCGAGGAACGCGACGCCGTCGACCTGGTACGGGTAGAGCTTGCGGCGCAGGCCGGGCTGCTCGGCGCCGGCTCCCCGGACCTCCGCCTCCACGGTGCGCCTTCGAAGCTCGCCGCGCGCGGCGTCGATGGCGCGCTCGCCCAGCCTCACCACCTCGCCGGGGACCTCGACGCCCGCCTCCACCGCCGACCGCGAGAGCTCGGGCCAGATCTCCTCGAGGTCGCCCCGCAGCCGTCCATCGGGACCGAAGAACCGGGCCGCAAGCCGCCGCTCCGCGGGCCGGGCACCCTCCGGGAGCCGGATTCCCAGAGACTCCTCGGGCTCGAAGACGAGGTGGAGATAGCTCGCCGGGAGCGGCTCCCCGAGAGCCCGCTTCCACCGACGCGGCGCGTCGGTTCGCAGGTGGTGAAGGACGGCCTCGACGTGCTTGCAGGTCCCGATGAGGTTCGTCGCGAAGTCGGGGCAGGTGCAGCCGTTGTGAGGGAGGTCGAGTGCACGCAGCGTGACGAGGTAGGCGCGCGAGGAAGGGGACGCGACCTCGTACGCTCCGCGAATCCCCTGCCCGCCCGGCCGGCGACGGATCTCGAACAACTCGGAGGCGCCCCGGGACTCGCGACGGCGACGCTCGACCTCCCGCGGCGGCGCAACTTCGTCCTCCTCGTCGGCCCCCTCGGCTCGCGCCTCTCCGAGCAGGAGCAACCCCAGCGCGGCGGCGTGCTCGCACCGCTTCTCGCCACAGGTGCAGGAGGGCCTGAGTTCGTCGTCCACGAGCGAGAGCCGGGCGCGGTGCATTCGCCGGCCGGCTCCGGCCACGACCGCCTCCGCGCGCGTCAGCTTGATGGCGGGTCGCGCGACCCGCCCCCGCTCCACCGCCTCTCGTCCAGCGGCGAGCGCCTGTTCAGGGAAGGCGAGGTGGATGGCCAGGGATGTCAGCCGGTCGAGAAGATTGGGCAACGGCGCGGGCTTGGGCAAGGACGGGCTCCGGATGGGCGACTCTCATACCCGGGCGGTCTGACGTGGAGAGGGGGGCCTTGGCATTCCGACGCATTCTGGCGTCGCCTGGCAGTTGCGGCTACGGTGACCCCCGTGACCGGCCCTGGCCGAAACGACCCATGCCCCTGCGGAAGCGGTCGCAAGTGGAAGAAGTGCTGTCAGGACAAGCACGTTCTTCCGATCTTCTCCCGGAACGATCGGTCGCTCGCGATCGCCGGCCTCGGCAGGTTCGTCGGTCACGAATTCCGCGACGATCTCCTCGCCGCCCACCGGGTGTTCTGGGGAAGACTCGCCGACCGGGCAGGGGAACTCGACGAGCTCGACGCCAACTTGAACATGGCGAGCGACCAGGTCTTCGACTTCTGGTTCGCCTTCGACCGCCCGGTCCGCGACGGCCTGTCCCCGGCGGACTGCTTCCTCGAGAGTTGCGAGATGCCCGCCGGCGGGAGGGCCTTCCTCGAGATGATGCGCGGCACCACCATGCGCCTCTACGAGGTGGTCGATGCAGTGCCGGGCGTCTCCATCACGCTGCGTGACGTGATGGAGGGCGATCGGGTGACGGTCCACGAGCAGTCGGGCTCCCGACTCATCTCCCGGTTCGACCTCGTGGCCGCGCGCGTGGCGCCCCGGGGCGCCTCCGGCCAGCCGGAGATCGAGGCCGGTCTTCTTGAGTTGCCGCCCCTCCTGCACGAGAGCGTGACCCGCCAGCTGGCCGCCCACCGCGCCGACCATTTCGAGAAGAGCCGGCGCGCCGACGTCCTCTCCTTCTACAAGGAGATGGCTCCCTTCTTCCACGGCGCGTGGGCCAACGCCGTCCTCGACCCCATCGTGCCGGAGATGCGCAACACCGACGACGAGCCCCTCCTCATGACCCGCGTCCACTTCGAGGTCGGCGATGCGCACGCCCTCTCCGCCGCACTCGACGACTGCGTTGGGCTGACGCGCGACGGCACGGGCGCGACCGAGTGGTCCTGGTCGGGGAACAATGCCCGCGGCTCCTCGGTCTCCCTCGGCCGCCTCGTGCTCGACGGGAACGGCCTCGTCATCGAGAGCAACTCGGCGGAGCGCGGAGAGCGTGGGCGCCTGCTCGTGGAAGGGCTCGCGGCAGGGGGGACACGCCACCGCTCCACCACCCACGAGGACTTGACGATGGGGATCCGGGAGCGGCTCCGCGCGGAGATGAGGGGCACGCCCGGTCCCTCACGCCCCCGCGCGACCGAGATCCCGCGGGACGTCGCCGAGCAGCTGTCCCAGAACCACTACGCCCGTCACTACCGGGCCTGGCTCGACGAGCCCGTCCCGCTCCTGGACGGCCGAACTCCTCGGGAGGCGGCGAGCGACCCCGCGCGGCGCGGCGCCCTGGTGGACCTCCTGCACCAGCTCGATCGCATGTACCAGCAGTCGCTTCGCTCCGACATCCCGGCGTTCGACCCGTCGTGGATGTGGAGCGAGCTTGGGCTGGAGGAACGCGCGGCCCCGGCTCACCCTCCCCCGCTCGCCCACGAGCGGGTGGCGGAACTCGTGCCGGGCAGCGGCCCCCTGTGCCACGCACTGGCCGAGCAGCGCCGCCGGGAGCCTGGCACCGAGTGGGACCTTCGCTCCAGCCTGGACGTGCAGCGGCTCCTTCGCGAGGAGTCCGCGCCCGCCGCCGTCGTCCTCGAGTGGCTGCGCCTCGTGACCGACTTCGAGCTTCACCGTCGCAAGGCGTTCTGGGTGGACGAGGCGCTCTCCTTCATGCTCCACCACACCGAGCTCGACGTGGTCGGGCGGGAGCTTCGCGCCCCCTTCCCCTCCTTCGCGCTCGTTTTCACCGACCGTCACGTCCTGTCGCTGACCGAGCGGCTCGTCGCGCGGGAGGCCGGCTCGCCGCTGCGCGGGCAGCTTCTCCGGGTCCTCACGGTGTACGTCGCCGAGACCCAGGACGGCGAGGCCCGGACGCTGGAACTGTCGTTCGCTCCCGATGCGCTCGGCGCCGACCTTCCCGGCCTGCTGCGCCACGACATCCCGCTGTCCGACGACGTGCCCGTGCAGGACTGGCTCGACCGGGTCGCACCGCGCCCTGCCATCGAGCCCCTGCCTCCCGACACGGACCCGCTGCGAGGCCTCGTCCGCATCGTGCTGAACGCGATCCTGTACGCGACCAGCGCCGGCGTGGAGGCAGCGGTGCGAGCCCCGCCCGCGACCTCGTCCAGGGCGAGCAGCCCCCCGCAGAAGATCAGCTCGGAGAGCGTCTACTTCCTCCCCGGCACCATCGAGATAAGCCAGCTCCGCCGGATGCAGGCGCTCGAGCGGATCCCCGACGGCCGCGAGGTCCTCCGGCGCTTCATGGTCCGCGGCCACTGGCGGAGGGCGGCGCCGAGCTGGGTGGACAGGAGCCTTCGCTGGATAGCGCCCCACTGGAAGGGGCCCGATCTCGCCGCCATCATCGAGCGCACCTACAAGCTGACGCCGTGATGCAATCCCTGGCGCCAGGCGCCAGGCGCCAGGTGGCAGGCGTGGCGGCTCGGTAGGCCCTGCTCCGCTCCTCAGGGGGCAGACCGAGAAACGACGGCATGCGCTGTCCTCTTGCTGTGCTTGTGGATTACTGCATCAGGACCAGCGCGGGCTTCAGCGCGAGCGCTGCGTCGAGGGTCGCGGCGCGAGGGAGCCGGAAGTGGAAGCCAAGCATGTCCGGCGACGCTCGTACGGAGGGGAGAGCCCGTCACCGGAGCGAAGCCTGCACGGCGAGCCGGCACCGCGCCGTCACGCCGGACGCGATGCGCGCCACGATCGCCGACGGCCCGAAGGCCTGGGCCTGCTCCTCCGCGAGCGCGGCTGCCAGCGCGGGCAGCGCCGCGGCCATCTGCCCCACCGAGTCCAGCACCAGGCGTCACCCGACGTGGACCTCGTCGGCGAACCGCTCCCAGTGACGCCGGTGGAGAGGAGATCGTAGAACGGAGCCAGGCGAATGATTCCGCGGGCGTGGAGAAGGGACAGGTTCTTCGCGTGGGCGTCGGCGTTGTGAATCAGCGCGTTCAGGACCACCAGTCGCAGGAGGGCGTGGCGGTCCGGCGCGGGGTGGGCCGAGTGATCCTGGAGCTGCAAGCCGAGTCCGGCGAGGACGCGCAGTACCCTGCCGACCTCCGCGGTGGGCTTCCCCCGCTCCAGTTCGCTCAGAAACCGCGTCCCGACTCCACAAAGACCGGCCGCTTGCGCCTGCGTGAGCCCTTTCTCGCGACGGCGGCGGCGAACGGCACGTCCGAGTTCGGCCGGAGAGCTTGCCATCCCGTAACTGCAGGGGTTCGGCTGCCCCTCAGATCTCCCCGCGCCGCCGTGCCAGTACGAACGAACGTGCTATGATGTTCGTACCATGGCGAAGAAACTCACTCGCACCGGGAACAGCCTGGCCCTGATCCTCGATCGCCGACTCCTCGCCGCGACGGGGATCGATGCCACCACGCCACTCGCCGTGTCCACGGACGGGGACGTGATCGTCGTGTCCCCGGTCCGCTCGGCGAAGCGAACCGAGCACCTGCGGAAGGTCATGCGTCGGGCCCACGAGCGGTACGCCGGCACCTTCAAGCGACTCGCCGAGTGACCCCTCGGAGGAAGCCGGGGTTCCTGACCCTCGACGAGGTCCTCGCCCTTCACGCAGAGCAGGTCGAGCGGTACGGCGGGTCGGGCGGCCTTCGCGATCTCGGGTTGCTCGAGTCGGCCCTGGCGACGCCGCGGGCCACTTTCGAGCGGGAGTACCTGCACGGAAGCCTCCCCGAGATGGCTGCCGCCTACCTCTTCCACCTGGTGCGCAACCATCCGTTCATGGACGGCAACAAGCGTACGGGCCTGGCTGCGGCCATCGCCTTCCTCGGATTGAATGGCCTCTGGCTCGACGCCGATCCGGGAGACCTCGGCGAGCAGGTGCTGGGGGTAGCTCGTGGCACCTCGACCAAGTCCGGCCTGGCGGAGTTCATCCGCGAACATGTCGTTCCACTGGGTGAGTGAAACGGCCTCCGCCAGCGCGTGCTGCCCCCTACGCCCTCCCCGGCGGCACCGGGAAGGTCGGCGGCTGCGTGCCGTCCTGGTCGAAGGCGTCGTTCTTCGGCAGCACCGGCGCCGACGGCTCGATCTCCGGGGTACGGAACGACGGGACGAGGTCCCGCATCGCCTGGAGGAGCGCCTGCGGCTCGCCGGCGTCGGCCAGCTTGCGCAGCTCGACGAGCCGTTCCTTCAGGTCGACCGGAGGAGCGGGGCTGTCGGCGACCATGACCCGGTTGCGCACCCCGCGCGTCTTCTCCTCCTCCTCGGTCATGAGCTCCTCGTGGAGCTTCTCGCCGGGACGTAGCCCCGTGTAGACGATGGGAATCTCGAGGACGGGGACGAAGCCGGCCATGGTGATGAGGTGGTAGGCCAGGTCGGCGATGCGCACCGGCTTCCCCATCTCCAGGATGCAGAGCTCGCCGTAGTCGTTCAGCCCCGACACCAGCACGAGCCCCACCGCCTCCGGGATGGTCATGAAGTAGCGCGTGCAATCGGGGTGGGTCACCGTGACCGGCCCGCCCCGCTCGATCTGCTGCTTGAAGATGGGGATGACGCTCCCGGCCGAGCCGAGAACGTTGCCGAAGCGGACCGCGGTCATGCGGGTCTTGCTCCGACGCCCGGCGTCGCGAAGGACCATCTCGGCGATCCGCTTCGACGCCCCCATCACCGAGCTGGGACGAACGGCCTTGTCGGTGGAGATGAAGACGAGCCGCTCGGCCCCCACGGCGTCGGCCATGCGGGCCACGTTCAGGGTGCCGAAGACGTTGTTCTTCACCGCCTCCTCGGGCGCGTCCTCCATGAGCGGCACGTGCTTGTGGGCCGCGGCGTGGAAGATGAACTCCGGGCGGTACTTCTTTCCGAGACGCAGGAGCCGGTCGGGCTCGCGGATGTCGGCCACCTCGGCGCGCACGATGAGCTCCGGGAACTGGGCCTGGAGCTCGCGCGTGCCCAGGTAGAGCCCGTTCTCGTTCATGTCCACGAGGATGAGCCTGGCGCACTGGTGGGAGGCGACCTGCCGCGCGATCTCGCTGCCGATCGAGCCGGCCGCGCCGGTGATCAGGATGCGGCGCCCCCTGACCTTGATGCCGATCTCCTCCTGATCGAAGCCGACCTGGAGGCGCGGCAGCAGGTCCTCGGGCGAGAGATCGTGCAGCATGGCGGCGCTGATCTTGTCGTCCATCTGGGTGAACGAGGCCGGGACGATCTTGAACTTGGCCTTCGAGCCGGAGCAGAGGGCGAGCATCTTGCGCACCCGCTCGGCGGAAAACCCCATGATGGCGACCATCACCAGCGTGACTTCGTACTTCTCGATGATCTCGGGAAGGTCCTCGATGGTTCCCAGGACCGCCCTTCCGCCCACGGTCGTCCCCTGCTTGCGCGGGGAATCGTCGACGAAACCGACCACCCTGATCTTCTTCTCCGGGGAGCGACGGAGGTCGCGCAAGAGCAGATCGCCCGCGCTTCCTGCGCCGACGATGAGGGCCTTCTGCCGCCCGTCGTCGAGCCGCTCGCCAAGGGCGCTCGCGGTGAAGCGGGGGGAGTAGCGAATGGCGGCGAGGGCACTGCTCGTGAGGAGCAACTCCAGGAGGACGATGGATACCGGAAGCCCGTGGCCGTGGACGCCGTACCAGAGGACCGCGAAGAGGACCGTGCCCCCCACCGTGGCGGCGCCGAGCCGGACCGCCTCCTCGAGACCCGAGAGGAAGAAGGACCAGCGGTGCATCTTCATGAGCCAGAGGACGAGCACCCGGGATGCGACGAGGACGACGAAGGCGCCCCGGAGGTCGGGCATCCATTCCGGAGGGGGCATCCCCTCGAATCGGACGACCGCGGCCAGCATGTAGCAGAACGCCGTCGCGAGGGCGTCGAGCGCCATCAGCGCGGAGAAGCGTTTCGTGTTCCACCCTTCGACGCGGGCCTTCACTCGTCTGATCCCTCCGGACTGGAACCGACAGTTTACTTCCCTTCCCGGACACGGTCTCGATTTTCCCCGCACATACCCGCCGTTCCGCCAGGGAAATCGACGATCTTCCTGGGGATTTCTGACGTCCCGGAAGGGTCTAGACCCCCACCTGCAGGACCGATTTGGGCTTGGTCGCGCGTGCCGGTTGATGGATAACTACCCCTTCGGAGGTGCGTGGGATGTACCGAGTCACCATTCTCGCCGTGCTTTCGCTCGCATTTACCGGGTGCTCGGACAACGTCTCGAGCACCGTCGTCACGGGGACCTCCGTGATCACCTACCGTGATCCGGCGGCCGATTTCGGGGCCTACCGGACCTACGCCATCACGAACAAGCTCGCCGTCTACCAGGAGGTCGTCGGAATCCCGGTCTACACCTTCGTGCCGGCTCCGGCGATCTTTGCGGCGATCAACGCCAACATGGCTGCCCGCGGGTACGTGATGGTGGCGGTGATCGACCCGGAGAACCCGCCGCTCGTCCCCCCGGACGCTGACCTGGCCCTGAACCCGGTGGTCCTCCAGGTGGCGCGCTCCGCCGCCTACCCATGCGACTGGTGGAGCTGGTGGAGCTATCCCGACTACGGCTGCAACTCGCCCTGGACCTGGGTGCCCTACACGGTGGGGACGCTGCTCCTGCCGCTCGCAGATCTCAGGAACCCTCCTCCCCCGGGAAATGAAGCGGCCTTCGACGTCATCTGGGCCGGCGCCTCGTACGCGGTCCTGCCGCCGGGGGGCAGCGTGACGGGGCTCACCGCCGTGGAGTCGGTGAACCAGGCGTTTGCCCAGTCTCCCTATCTCGTGACGGGGGGCGCGCCGTGATGCGCAATGCGCTCCTCCTCCTGGCGCTGGCCGCCCTCCTCGTCCAGCCGTCGCAGGCGCGAGCCGACGGGTTCCTGGATGCCTGGCACCCGAACCAGAGCTTCTGGGCGATCGGGTACGAGGTCGGCATCCCGGTGAACGGGCTGCGGAACAACTGGGTGAACCGGGTGAGCCCGGCCGGCGGGCAGTTCGCGATCCAGGTCGGAATCGTGGAACGGCTCTCGGTGGGCGTCGCCATGAACTACAACTGGTTCGACCAGAACTTCTCGCAGGCGACCACCCTGTACCCCGAGTTCACGGTGACGGGCCCGGTGTACCGGCGCCTCGGCGCCTTCACGGCGCGTGGAACGGTGCACTACTACCTCACCTCCACGAGGCTCCAGCCCTTCGTGGGCGTGGGCGTGGGGGGGATCTGGACCGCCACGCGGATCCAGACGGCGGACCGGGTCCAGAACAGCTACAGCTCCTACCTGGTGGTGGATCCGGAGGTCGGGCTCATGCTGAGCACGTCGGACTCGTTCGCGTTCTACCTGCTCGGGCGATACCAGTGGACGACGGCGAGCTTCTTCGAGGTGAAGAACGCCCAGTGGGTGGGGGTACAGCTGGGCTTCGGCTGGATCTTCTGAGAGGCGCAGGGCGCGGGCGCTACTCGGGCTTGCGGCGGGACCAGGCGGCGCGGAGGGCGGAGAGCTTGCCCTCGAAGGCTGGGTCCTGGCGGGCGGTCTGGAGCGCGTTCTTTGCGAAGGCGAAGAGCATGGCTGCCAGGAACCCACAAACTGCGGCCAGGGTGACGATCAGTCGGCGATTGGGGCCGGACGCCTTCTCCGGCTGGACGGCCCGGTCGAGGACCTGGACGATTGGAGCTTCCCGTGCCTCCTCGACGCGTGCCAGTTCGTACTGCTTGGCTAGCGCTTCGAACAAGACCTCGTTGTACTTCACGTCGCGCATGAGCCGGATGTGACCGACGCCCTTGGCTTCCTTGCGGTCGACCACATCCTCTAGCGGGGATCCCGCCTCGAGCCGGGAGAGTTCCTGGCGCATGGCCACCAACTCCCGCTCCGCTCGCTGCAGATCCGGATTCGACGGCGCAGCGAATGCTTTCATGCTTCCTATTTGGATCTCCTTGGCGCTGATCTGGGCCCGTAACCGGCCCATAATTTCCACCACCGCACGCCCTTGGGCATCCACCGAGACCAGGCCACCCGACTCGATCGCTTGGCGAAGCCGGACCTCGGCGTCGGCTAACTTCTCCTTCGCTTGCTGCTGCTGCTGCTCGAAGAAGACCCGACGCTGGGAGGCCTCGCTGATCGCGAGCGTGCTGGTGAGCTTGTGGAGTTGCTCCACGTAGGCGTTCGCCAGGTCGGCTGCCAGCTTCGGATCGCGCTCCCGGACCTCGATGCTGATGATGCCGCCCTTCTCGGCGGTGAAGGTCGAGCTCGACGCAAGCCTTCCTCGCGCCTCGAGGAGGAACTTGGGCTTCCATACCTCCCTGAGCTTGAAGCGCTCGATGAGCGCGTCGGCGACGGTCTCGCTCTTTAGCATTCCGATGTAGAGGTCGGACGGTCCCTTCCCAATTCCCCCCGCCAAGCCACCCAGCCCGCCACCGATCTGCCCCAGGAGCATCGCGGCAGTGCTCTGGCCCTGCTGCGGCGGGAGGATCCGTGCGACGGCGGTGAACGTCTTGGGCAGGAAGAGCGTGTAGCCGACGGCGGCCAGCGTGACGCCAAACGTCACGCCCAAGATCATTCGCTTGCTCCGGCCGAGTAAGATGAGGAGGTCAATGGGCCTGACCACCGGATCGCGAAACTGACCGGAAGAGTTCGACGGGCTTGGCGCGTTATCCATACGGCGGACTCACGGCACCAGCACCTTCAACGCCGCCACGCCCAGGCCGAAGTTGAAGAAGATCTGCGACCAGTCCTTCAGCTCCCGGACCCAGTTGGTCGGGTTGTAGTCCTCGGGCACCACGATGGCGTCGTTCGGCGCGAGCACCTTCCCGTCGAAGCTGCCGAAGAGCCCCACGTGCCGTCGCGCGAAGACCGATCCGTCGGCGCGGAGCACATAGGTGCTGCCCGAGTCGGCGCTGCTGGTGGGGCCCCCTGCCATGGCCAGGTAGTCACCCAGGCGGTTCCCGGGCCTGTAGATGAGGCTCGACTGGGCGTAGACCGCCCCGTAGACGCCCACCGACGAGAAGGTGTAGGGCACGAAGAACCGATCCGAGTCCTCGAGCACGAGGTCGGGCAGATCCTCCACCTTGCTTGCATCCGGCTGCAGCCCAAGCACGATGCGGCCGGAGGCACGGAGGGCGCGCAGGCGGGCGATGGCGGCCCGCTGGGTCTCCATCTGGGACCTGGCCGCAGTGGCGTCCTCGGAGGTGGCCCGTGCGAGCCGCTCCGTGGACGATCGCTCCAGCGCCGCCTCGGCGCGGCGCCCCACCTCGTCGAGCCGGGCCTGCTGGTCCTTGCGAACACTCTCGCGACTGAACTCGGCGCCGAAGAGGTAAGCATTCTTGCTTAGCCCGCCGGCGCGGGCCACCAGCTGGCGAAGGGTCTCGCCCGGGCGAACCTGGTAGATGCCGGGTGTGTTCACCTCGCCCTCTATGCGCACGATCTGGAAGCGCTTCTCGGCGGGCGAGAGCACGTCCTTCTGCGAGAAGACGGTGACAACGTCGCCGGGCTCGAGCGGCAGGTCGCTGGCCGGGTCGCGATCGACCACCGCCTTGCGAAGGTTGAAGGGAATGACCTGGGGCTCCAGCCGGGCGCGGTCGAGCCGCTCGATGACGGCGTAGTCCCAGTTCACCTCGTCGAGCAGATTCTCCACGTCGACCGCGAGCCGCCCAGACATGTCCCGGGACGAGGCGCGGGTACCATCCGGGCGTAGCCCGTCGGAGGCGCGGGTACCATCCGGGCGTAGCCCGTCGGATGCGCGGGTACCGCTCTGACGAGGCCCCTCGGAGGTGAGGCCACCGATCCGGGCCCAGTAGCCCTCGGGGATCAGGATCCGTCGGTCGGGGATGAGACCCGACACGGTGAGCCCCTTCTTCCACTCGGTGCGGATCGGGAAGGCCACGTTGCCGCGCAAGGTGACGGCGTTCTCGAAGCGCTGGGAGATGGTGCGAAGCAGGACCACGTCACCGTCGCGGAGCGGGGTGGCGAGCGCGAGAGGCGCCCAGGGAAGCTCCTGCACCACCCGCCCCAGCTTCTGATCGAGCCGCTCCAGCTGGATCGACTGGGTGTCGGCGGTGGTGGTGGTTCCGCCTGCGTAGGCGATCAGCTCCGAGATGCGCGTGTCGGCACTGGCTAGCTCAAAGATCGCGGGCGTCTTCACGCCCCCGGAGATGGCGGCCACCGGGCCCCTGGGCGGGATGAAGATCACGTCGCCCGACTGGAGCCGAAGGTCCTTCGACTTGTCCCCCTTGAGGAGCAGGTCGTACAGATCGAGCTGGCCGACCAGCGACCCGGCGCGCCGCAGCTCGATCTGTCGCATCGAGCCGGTGGGGGCAGGACCGCCCGAAGCGAAGAGGCCGTTCAGTAGCGTGCTGAGCGAGCTGATGGTGTAGAGCCCGGGGCGCACCGCCTGGCCGACCACGAAGACCTGGATGGAACGGAGCCTGCCCAGCGAGACGGCCAGGTCGAAATTCTTGTAGAGGCGCCCCACCGCGGCTCGGGTGGTGGCGTTCAGGTCCTGGTAGCGGATGCCGGCCACCGGAACGACGCCCACGCGCGGGATGGTGATGGTGCCCTCGCGGGTGACCACCGCGCTGACGTCGATGTCCACCTGGCCCCAGGCACGGACCCGGAGTTCGTCGCCGGGTCCGACCACGTAGTCGGCGGTCGGGGCGAGGTCGCTCAGGGGCGCGAAGGTGCTGGGCGGGGCAGCGAAGAGGCTCTGGCCGAAGACGGGGAGGAGCGCTCCCACCGAGGTGGCGATGAAACGCTGGAAGTCGGTGGGGGGGGGTTGCGCAGGGACAGCGGGTGGCGCCGAGGGAGTGACGACCGCCTGGGGGGCCATCGGGATCGCAGAAGGAGAGCGCAGCGTCTCGACTCGCTGGCCGGCGCCGGCGCCGGCGCCTATGACGGCACCCAGGGCCTCCTGCTGTGGCACCGTACCGGGCGGGGCTGCTTCCTGAGCGCCGGCAGGCAGGGCAACGAGGAGCGCTCCGAGCATCCCCAGAAGAGCGGCTCGCCGGATCATGCGGGAAAGGTGAATGGTCATGAGTGGCATACAACTGCGGCTTGGCCGCCGCCCGGCTCGGATCAATACCTTATCGGGGCCACACCGTCGAGCAGGTACCCTGCGTCAAGCATCCAGTCGCGCCCTGGCCTGACCGGCGCGCTCCATCCTTCCCACCATGACGTGCCCGGTCGCGACGAGCACAAGCGGAACGCTGGCGAGGGCAACACGGACTGCTGGGCTGCTTCGGCCCCAACAGGCCACACACGCGGCGACGATCACCATGGCGCCCGTCGCCGTCATGGTGACGCTGAGGTGGCTCTTTCCTAGCGCCACCGGCCGCTGGTACAGGTGTGTGCGGTGTGGGGAGTACCACTTCTCGCCGGCGGCAGCCCGGCGGAGCAGTGTAGCCGTGGCGTCGAGAAGGAACAGCGAAAGCGCGAGGGCGACGAGTTCTACCGGCACGGGCTTCACCTCGGGAAATAGCGGTAGGGCTCCGAAGAAGAAGCCGATCGCAGTCGCTCCCACGTCTCCCATGAAGATGGAGGACGGCGGGAAGTTAAAAAGAAGGAACCCGAGACTGGAACCGGCCAGCGAAGCAAGGAGCCATCCGCTCGCGCCGGAACCGAGCCCGACGGCAACCACCATGAGCCCCAGCGAGGCAACGAGTGCCTGGCTGCCGGCGAGTCCGTCGATTCCGTCCATGAAGTTGTACAAATTGGTCAGCCAGACGATCCACACCACTGACAGGGCAGCCACTACCGGCCCTGGGAGCAACCCTCCGAGCACACTGGATCCCGCGATCAGGCGCCCCGACGACGTGGCAACCACGAGGGAGGCCAGCGCCACCTGTACCGCGAAGCGGACCCTGGCTGGCAATGGACGCAAGTCATCCACCAATCCAAGGAGCGCGATGCATCCGGTGGCGCCCAGGGGTACGAGGAGCGTCCTCGGAGAATGCCCTGCGGCTATGAGCCCCACCCCCAGGACCAGGACGGGCGCCATGATCCCCACTCCGCCGAGCCGGGGTTTGGGAATCGAGTGGGAGCTCCTGTCGTTCGGATGGTCGAGCAAGGAACGACGGTTCGCGACGTCCCGTGTGGCGCGCACGATCAGACCGGAGGCGAGGCAGGCACCGAGGAAGGCGATCAGGAGGGGAAGGGTCATCGATGTCTGGGCCGTTCGGGAATTCGCTCTCTCCAGAATGTGGCCACGACATCGTACAATGGTCGTGACCTCAGGATGAAAGGAACGAAACGGACGTGCCGGACACCCCAGCGAGCGAATGGAAGCACCGAGCAAGGACCGTCCTCGTCACGGGCGCCGACGGCTTCATAGGTCGAAGGCTCTGTGCATACCTCTCCTGGCGCGGAGAGCGTGTTCGCCGCGCTGTTCGCGGCACTCGGCCAGGCATTTCGTCCATCGACCACTCGATCGAGGTTGGCGACATCGGCCCTTCCACGGACTGGGGAAAGGCGCTAGAGGGCGTCGAAGTGGTCGTGCATCTCGCGGCCCGCGCCCATGTGCTGCGCGAGGTGGTCAACGACCCCTTGGCTGACTTCCGCCGCGTGAACGTTGCAGGCAGCTTGAACTTGGCACGGCAGGCAGCGGCGGCGGAGGTCAAGCGGCTTGTCTTCGTCAGTTCGATCGGCGTGAACGGATCCGAGACGCGTGGAGTGCCCTTCGCCGCCACCGATCCGCCAGCGCCGCACTCCCCCTATTCCTTCTCGAAGCTCGAGGCCGAGGAGTGCCTGCGGCGGACTGCCCTGGAGACCGGCCTGCAAGTTGTAATTGTCCGTCCTCCTCTGGTGATTGGACCAGGCGCGCCGGGGAACTTCCGACGGCTTCTTGACATTCTCCGGCGTGGCATCCCTCTGCCCCTCGCTTCCGTGGACAATCGGCGCAGCTTCGTTGCCGTTGACAACCTCGTGGACCTTATCGCTGTTTGCCTTCGCCACGAGCGCGCTGGCGGACAGACCCTCCTCGTCAGCGACGGCACGGACCTTTCGACGCCTGAACTCCTTCGTTGCACAGGCCGGGCACTTGGTCTGCGTGTGCGCTTGTTCCAAGTGCCCCCTTATCTCCTCCGGAGTGCAGCGGCACTGCTCGGCTGGAAGGAGGTTGCACAGCGCCTCTGCGGTTCGCTGCAGGTGGACATCGGGCCGACCTGTCGACTTCTCGACTGGCACCCACCAATCTCGGTGGAGGAGGGGCTCCGGCGGGCAGTCCAAGACGCTCCCACTTGATCGTCGTCGGACGCCTTGCGCCTGCGTTTGCTCCCTCCCGGGACCAAAGAAGTATGCTGCTGGCAAAGGTGACCTCACACGAAGGAAGTCTTGCAGGAGGTTATGAAGTGGAGCCGTCGAACGAGAGGGCGTTGACGATCAGCGTCGTCACGGCGGGTTACAACTGCGTCGCCACGCTACCGGGCCTGATCGAGAGCCTTCGACGCCAGACCGACCCGGACTTCGAATGGGTCGTGGCGGACGGCGGCTCGACGGACGGGACGTTGGAATTGCTCCGTTCCGTCACGGACCTGCGCATCAGGATTTCGTCCCAGCGGGATTTCGGCATTTACGATGCGCTCAATCGCGGCCTGTCAATGGCGAAGGGCGACTACTACCTTGTAGCCGGAGCGGATGACGCATTCTCTGATGACGCGATCGCCCGCTTTCGATCAGCGATTGAGGGAACCCCTCGAGACATTCTTGCTGCCCCAGTGTCATACGACCGGTACCTCTTCCGCATCAGGAGGGGCCCCTCGTGGCTGGTGGGCGAGAAGGCCTTCATTGCCAACCACTCGATTGGAACAGCCTTTCGGCGATCCCTGCATGATCGCTTTGGCCTTTATTCCAGAAAGCTCCCGATCGCGGCGGATTCGCTCTTCGTACTCCAAGCCTGCAGGGGGGGGGCGACGCGGAGCGAGCTCGACTTCGTGGCCGGGACGATCGGGATGAGAGGAACCAGCGAGGCCGACTGGGCTGGAAGCGCGACGGAGCTGTTTCGGGCCCAACTGATGGTTGGCGAGCCGCTCCTCCGTCAGTTGCCGCTTCTACTCCTTCGACTTCTCAAGGGCGCAAGCGCCAGCGCAAAGGCCGTTCATGACAAGCTTTTTCGCTGACCTCCTTGGCAGGTTATTGAAGAAATGACCTCGTCGGCGCTGGTCGAGCCGTCCGGGTCTCATGCCTTCCAGGATCTGTCGATCCTTCGGAGCGACTCTCTCAACAGCCTGCTTCTCCGCGCGGCCGGCATCGCTGCACACTCCAGTAGCTCTCGTAGGTGCGGCTGCACATTCGCTCGAGCGAGAATTCCTCTTCGATTCGCGACCGTGCCGCGGAACAGATTCGGGCACGGAAGGCATCGTCCGCTCCGAGCATCCGCTGCAAGGCCTTGGCAAGGGATTCGGGTCCGTCCGGCTCCGCAAGAAGACCACTGACGTGATCCTCGATGATCTCTGGCAGTCCGCCGACCCGTGTCGCGACCAAGGGGACCCTAGCCGAGGCGGCCTCCAGCGCCACATATCCGAATGGCTCGACTCGCGATGGCACCAGGAAGAGGTCGGCCGCCGCGAGATACGATGCGGCGTCTGCCCTCGCTCCGTGGAGGTAGACCCTTCCTTTCAGTCCTAGTCGTTCGATCAGGCGTTCCAACTCTGGCCGCTCGTTCCCGTCTCCGATGACGTGATAATGAACGTCGGCGCGCCCAAGAAGCGCCATCGCCTGGATGGCGGTGTCAAACCCCTTTCGATGATGCAGTTCCCCGATCGAGACGACATGGGAGATCCCGGAAACGCGGGAGAATGCGAGGCTCGCGCGAGCGGCCTCACGGGCCATCAGGGATGGAATCTCGATGCCATTGTGGATGACCGTGATCTTCTCCAGCAAACCTGTGCCGTCCCAGGCGGCCTTGATCTGGCCGGAGACTGCAATCGTCAAGTGGCTTGCACGCACCGTAGCGTACATCATCGCCGTGTACACTTTGCGTGCGGAGCGAGTGCTTGCGACCTCGAATGGCCAGCCGTGCGCCGTGAAAACGATGCGAGGAACCCTCAGGAAGCGGCCAAGGACAGCGCCTGTGAAGCCAATCTTCGAACTGTTCAGATGCAGCACCGATGGCTTGATGTCGCGCAGGAGTTTCGCGAGTTCAATACAGGCCCGGACGTCACTCGTCAGGTCCACCTCCCGCTTCAGGCCAAGCGTGCAAGTCGGAATCCCTACAGCGGTCAGTCGCTCAACGAGGTCCCCGTGGTGACCGACTGCGACTCGAACGTCGTAGTCTCCTCTGCCCCAGGCGTAGCGCGCCATGTCGTAGACGTATTTCTGCGCCCCGTGACGACTGGCGGAGGTGATCACGTAGAGCAGGACAGGCTTGCTTTCGACCCTGGCTTCCTTCACTTCCATGCAAACGTTCCTTCCTTTCGCGGGAGTTGTCCCTAACTCTGAGCCACTCTCGGAACGCTTCAATGCTCGCTGTTCGGGACCCTTTTCCTGACGTCCCGGAGGCTCGCGTGATATCACGAACCCCATGCACCTGATCCATCGGAAGACTTGCAGGGTATGTGGATCCCTGGCGCTCAGCCCCGTCATCGACCTCGGCAAGCAGTATCTCCAGGGGTCGTTTTACAAGCCGGGCAAGGAAGAGCCGCCGTTTCGCCAGATCGATTGTTCGCTCGTTCGCTGCGACCCGACAAGGGACGAGAAGGCTTGCGGTCTCCTGCAGATGCTCCACTCCGTGCCGCCGGAGATCCTCTACGCCGCGTACTGGTACCGCTCGGGTACCAACCGGACGATGAGGGATCACCTAAAGGGCATTGCTGACGCGGCCTGCCAGATGATTGAACGGCCCGACGCTGTGGTGCTCGACATCGGTTGCAACGACTGCACGCTGCTAGCGGCCTACCCTTCCGGATTCAGGAAACTGGGCATCGACCCGTCCGACGTCGCGACGCAGCCACCGGGAGAGGTCACGGTCGTTCACGACCTCTTCCCTTCCGAGGAACTTCGCCAGCAGTTGGGAGAGACCAAGATGGACGCGATCACGTCCATCGCCATGTTCTACGACCTCGAGGACCCTGTTGGTTTCGCAAGGTCGATCCGAGACTTCCTGGCACCCGAGGGCATCTGGATTCTCGAGATGTCGTACATGCCGAAGATGCTCGAGATCAACTCGTACGACACGATCTGCCACGAGCACCTCGAGTACTACAGCCTTTCGGTCCTGGAACGGATCATGGCGGCCGCCGATCTGAAGATCGTCCGAGCCGAGGAGAACGCGATCAACGGTGGCAGCATCCGCTGCTTCGTCGCGCACAAGTCGAACTTCCGGTTCAAGAACGACGCTTGGGTTCGTCAGATAAGAAAGATGCGCCAGGCCGAGTTCGACATGGAACTCGACACCGACAAGCCCTACGTCACGTTCCAGAACCGCATCGATGTTCACCGCGAGAAACTGACCGCGCTCCTTCGCAAGTTGAAGCACGAGGGCAAACGAATTCACGTGTACGGCGCCTCGACCAAGGGCAACACCATCCTCCAGTGGTGCGGAATCGATAGCCGTATCGTCGACTGCGCCGCTGAGCGAAATCCCGACAAGTTCGGCGCTCGGACGCTCGGGACGGACATCCCCATCATCAGCGAGGAGGAGTCGCGACGCTTGAAGCCCGATTACTACCTCGTCCTCCCGTGGCACTTCGCCGAGGAATTCCTGGCCCGCGAAAAGGCGACCCTGGAGGCGGGCGTAGGAATGATCTTCCCGCTCCCGGAGATCCGGGTCGTGACGAGATAGCTGGGTGGCTCTACTCGGATGAAGGCCCTGATCTTCGGTGCCGGAGGGCAGACCGCTCATTACCTGGCCGAGATCTGCAGGGAGAACGGGCTCGATACCGTAAGTGCCTCGCGCTCAGGCGGACAGATCCGTGCGGACGTCGGCGACCGGGAGCAGGTGGATGCGATCGTCCGCCTCCATTCGCCCGCCTTCGTGTTCCACCTGGCGGCGGCCTCGACGACCCGGCATGAGGCACTGTTCGAGAATCACCGGACCATCTCGACAGGGACGCTCAACGTGTTGGAGAGCGTCCGCCTCCACGCTCCCCGTGCCAAGGTCTTCCTGACCGGTAGCGGAGTCCAGTTCGTGAACCGCGGGGAGCCCATCTCGGAGACCGATGCCTTCGAACCGTCCAGTCCGTACGCGGTTTCGCGCCAGGATTCGGTTCAAGCCGGGAGGTACTTCCGATCGCTCGGACTCCGGGTGTATGTGGGCTACCTCTTTCACCATGAGAGTCCACTCCGGAGCGCAGGCCACGTCAGTCAGATGATCGCCTCGGCTGTCCGTTGCATCGCTGCGGGGAGCAGGGAACGCCTCCTGGTCGGCGATCCTGCCGTCGAGAAGGAGTGGACCTTTGCCGGGGACGTCGCCCGTGCGATCTTCCTGCTCGTGATGCAGGAACTTGTCTCCGAGGCCGCAATCGGCTCCGGGAAAGCATACTCCATCGAGGCGTGGATCGAGGCCTGCTTTGCGCTGGCAGGGCTGGACTGGCGGGCGCACGTCGACGTGCGCCCGGACTTCGTCGCGGAGTACCGGCGCCTCGTTTCCAACCCCTCCACGATCCGTTCGCTTGGGTGGGAGCCTCGCGTCAGCTTCGGGGACCTGGCGCAGATGATGGTCCGGGGAATCGCATGATCGTCGTCTGCGACCCGATCTGCGTCGGGGGAAGCCACGAGAAGGTGAACAGCGGGTTCATCTGGGGTCTCCGGCTTGCCTATCCGGACGAGCCCTTGCGGTTGTACGCCGACCGGACCCATATCGAAGCCATCCGGGGCATCCTTCTCCACGACGGGGTGTCCGTCGATCGGATCGAGTACCGACCGTTCTCCGTTGCTCAGCGCCTCTTCCCGCTCAGGATCCTCGCCTACCGGCGGAGGCTTGGTCGCCTGCTGGACGAGGCGTGGCGGGCCGGTACGAACCGGATCTTCTTCCTGTCATTCAACCCGGAGATCCTCTACGTCCTGAAGACGTTGAAGGGTCTGCCTAGGTTCACGGGATTCAAGTTTACCTTCGTCCTCCATGCGGCGTTCGAGTCCGTCGCCGACGACCTACCATTGCCTCCGGTTCTCCGGTTGCCCCGGACCTCGATTCCCGGCCCGTCGCGGGTAACCCAGGTTCGAAAGATGCTTTTCTCAGCACCGGGAGAGATCCCGAGCCGGGTGATCCGATCCCTGGCTGCTCGTGTCCGGCTCCCTCGTCTCCCCCTGCCGCGTCGCCTGGCAGAGTTCTTTTCGGTCAAGCACGTGATGGAGTGGAGGCACTCGGACGACATCCGCTACATAGCGCTCTCTCCACACGTGGCGAGGAATGCCTCCCGGTATATCGACACCCAACTGCTCAACGTCTTCACGGTTGCGCTCCCGACGGTGTTTGCGCCGGCCCGGGACGCGCCCGTCAACGAGTACCCAAAGTTCGCGATGTTCGGCTACGGGGACTCCCTCGTCCTGCACAACGTCGCGTACAAGTTGGCCGAGAAGGTCCCTCACGGACGTTACGAGATCCGGGTCATCGGCATGGACAGTCGCGGGACTGGCGAACTCTCGAACGTGACCTGCCCGTCGGGTGGCCGATGGATGGCCCGGGAGGAGATGGAGCACGAGGCCCGAGACATCGACGCTTTCCTCATCCTGTACGACCGGACCCGCTACCGGCTCAGTTGCAGCAATGCGATTTTCGAGGCGCTGTCCTACATGAAGCCCGTCATCCACTTCGAGAACGATTGCATCGAGCAGTTCAGCACAGAGGAAGCGCCCATTGGATTTCGCTGCGACGATCTCGACGCGTTCGTTGGCCGACTCGCGGATATCGTCGAGAACTACGAGGCAAATCGCGCGACCTTCCAGACCTTTCGCGGAAGCATCCTGCGGCTCCGCGAAGAGTATTCCATCGCTCGGTCGGTTCCGGCGCTGAGGGCTAGCTTCGACTGGCCGCCTTCGTCCTAGGTGATCGGTTCGGTCCTCGACACGTTCGGCAATGGATGAAACGATGGCATGAGATGGAGATCATGGAAACGAGCTATCGGGTCATCGTGGCGCCGGGACGTACCGAGAAGAATTATTGGTCCGACCTCTGGCACTTCAGAGAGCTCTTCTACATCCTCAGCTGGCGCGACGTGAAGGTTCGCTACAAGCAGACGGCCATCGGCGTGGCGTGGGCCGTCCTCCGGCCCCTTCTGACCATGGTCATCCTCACCGTTGTGTTCGGGAAGGTCGCGGGCATGAAGTTGGAGAGTTCTGCTCCCTATGCAATCATGGTTTTCGCCGGCCTCCTTCCCTGGCAGTTCTTCTCGTCGGCCTTGACCGGCGCGAGTGAAAGCCTGATCACCAACTCCAACCTGCTTTCCAAGGTTTACTTCCCCCGCCTCATCGTCCCCGCGAGCGCCATCATCACCAGTTTCGTGGATTTCTTGATCTCCTTCGTGATTCTCGTCGGATTGATGGCCTACTACGGGTACCCGCCAACCTGGCGGGTCCTCGTCCTCCCCTTCTTCACCCTGCTTGCGTTCCTCCAGGCCTTCGGATTCGGGCTTTACCTCGCCACCCTCAACGTGAAATACCGGGATTTCCGTTACGTCATCCCCTTCATCGTCCAGGTGGGCATGTACGTTGCCCCCATCGGCTTCAGCAGCTCAGCAATACCTGACCGCTGGAGGCCCCTCTACAACGCCAACCCCGTGGTGGCCGTGATCGACGGCTTCCGCTGGTCCATCATCGGGCAGAGCTGGTCTGCATCCTCCAGCGTCTATCTGACCGTATCTGTCGTCTTCACGCTGTCCGTGCTCGGCTACGCACTTCACCGATTCCGGGCGATGGAGCAGACCTTTGCGGACACGATATAGGACATGAAGAACTCCGTTATCACTGCCACAGGACTGGGAAAGCGATACTTCATCGGTCACGAGAGGCGGGAGTCCTACACCGCGCTTCGGGACGTGTTGGTCAACAGGGCCAGGGCTGTCATGGACCGGATCAGCCGCGTGTGGAGTCCGGGGTCCGCCCACGTCTCAGGAAGGGTGATCGAGGAGTTCTGGGCTCTCCAGGGTCTCGATTTCGAGATCGCGAGAGGCGATGCGGTGGGAATCATCGGGCGCAACGGAGCCGGGAAGAGCACCTTGCTAAAGGTTCTTTCCAGGATCACCGAACCCACGCGCGGACAGGCGGAAATCAACGGTCGCCTGGCCAGCCTCCTGGAAGTGGGGACCGGATTTCACCCGGAACTGACGGGCCGGGAAAACATCTTCCTGAACGGGGCGATCCTCGGCATGAGCCGCTCGGAGATTCGGGCACGGTTCGACGAGATCGTAGAGTTCAGCGGCGTCGAGAAGTTTCTCGATACCCCCGTGAAGCGATTCAGCAGCGGGATGTATGTCCGGCTTGCGTTCTCGGTAGCGGCCCACCTGTCGTCCGAGATCCTCATCGTCGACGAGGTGCTGGCGGTGGGCGATGCTGATTTCCAGAAGAAGTGC
Organism: uncultured Anaeromyxobacter sp.; assembly: GCA_903904005.1. Classification (GTDB taxonomy): domain Bacteria; phylum Myxococcota; class Myxococcia; order Myxococcales; family Anaeromyxobacteraceae; genus CAIOAK01. The sequence continues at coordinate 23,483 of CAIVAR010000118.1, read as the reverse complement.
CTTGGCAAGATGGGCGACGCCACAAGGGAACAGGGGCGCACCGTACTCTTCGTGAGCCACAATATGCTGGCGATCCAGCAACTCTGTAACCGGGGAATGGTACTGGAGCGCGGGAGGCTCAAGTTCCATGGCAACGTCTCCGATGCCGTAGCGTGCTACTCGAAACGCGAATCCCGCGACTACTCCTTCCAAGCCATCGTCATCCCCGACATCGAACTCGTGGTCACCAGCATCCAGATTAACGCGGAACGGAGCGGAATCGTTCATCCCCACCAGGAAATGGTGATCGACATCGAGATCGAGTGCAGGAGGGACGTGGACCGGATCGGTATCGAGCTCTTGATCTCGAGCCCGGACGTCAACGGGATCGTCTTTGCGACGAATACCAAGACCAGGAAGGGACTGGACGTGCTCCTTCGCAAGGGAAGGAATCGGGTGACCTGCCGGATCGACAAGCTCAATCTCTGCTCGGGCAGATACTCCCTGGGCTTCGGGATCGACATTCCCTTCGTCTCGTTCTACTTCTACGAGAGGGATCTACTTGACTTCGTCGTCGAGGAAACCGTCGCTCCTCCATGCCTCCTCCCGACCATTCCGGCCTATGGCCGGGTCTACCTCGACCATGAGTTTCACGTAGAGTCTGGTGGATGACATGAGCCTCCGACAGGCCGGCCGACGCCTCCTGGTAAGTCTCCGTCTCTATCCATTGGTGGTCTTCGCTCATCACAATCTCGGCCCCCGGGGGTTGGCCGCGATTGGGAAGGCCTTTCTCTTCTACTTCTTCAACTGTGTCGTGACGTTTTTTCCGGCCTACTGGCTCCGCCTTCTCTACCTGCGATACATGCTGCGCATCCCGGTAGGCAGGGGAACGTTTATCCACATGGGAACGCGATTCGAGGGCGACATCTCGATCGGAGACCATTCGGTGATTGGACGAAAATGCGTGGTGATGGGCTCCGTCACCATCAAGAACAACGTCTCCATCACCGCGGAGACCTATATATTCACGACATCCCACCTCGCGAACGATCCGGACTTCAGGTGTTACTACACCTCGGTCTTGATCGAGGACTACGCTTGGATTGGTGCGCGAGCGATGATCAACCCGGGCGTGACGATCGGCAAGGGAGCCATCCTGGGTTCGACGTCCCTGGCAACAAAGAGTATTCCTGATTACGAGATCTTCGCGGGGATCCCCGCTCGCCGCATCGGGGTTCGAACGAAGGATCTCCGTTACGTGCTCAACTACCGTCCATTCTTCCAGTAGAGATCCTATCCTAGAGAGGTATCCCCCCATGTCTTCCCCGGAACGATAGTCGTAAGTACTACATGGAACGGTCGGACTGTGGCCCTATCGATAAAATGGCCACCAGTCGCCTCCAGGAATTCCGGGGCGCCCGAAAAGGGCGTTACTTAAGACGGCGACATCGGCCGGAAATACGGACCAGAGGGGGATGCCACCCCACACCCAACCCATTGGCATTATTGCCCACACCACAAGCACAATCGCAATGCCCGTTCGGGAGAATGTCTCCAGAAACTCCTCGTTCAGGAGCCAAGAAACTGCAATCAGCGGGAATGTGATGATGGCGAGTACTCTCGTCTGATCTCCAGACACTGGAAGTAACATGCACAACCCGAATATTGCCAGAAAGAATGGGACCGCCCGCCGCCCACGGTCAGCGTACTTGATAGCGATCAGCCAGCCCAATCCAAGAACCGAATAGACGATATACTGCGCATGAAAATAGAACATTTTGACCAGAAGGCCAAAATGCTCGCCAAGCCACAGGATTCGTCCCGAATTGACACTGATAGCGAAAATTGAAAACAACGCCATTAGGGCTAGCTTCCCCACCGTCACGCCCAGAAGCAGCCTTACACCGAATGCCACTGGGTACCTTGCGTCGCTGAATGGGCCCTCATCGTACTTTTTGCTCAAGAATGCTGCTGACAGTAGACCCGCCGCCGCGAAGAACCCCTGCTCGAAGTGCTGCATACCCAGAGCTATTCCCGCGAGAAGAGTGACCAAGGCATGTCGCGGATACGCAAGGGCAAACATCATGATGAATAAGGTTATTGAGTCGTACCCCACCCAGAAATATGCCGTAGCGGAGACGGGAAGAATACTGAACAGCACTAGAGCCGATCTGGCCGTCCTGTCAGAAAATCTGGAAAAGACAGTTCGAAAGAATAGAAAGGTGAACGCTAGGGAAAACGCGAGGTGGAACAAGATGAACGCTAGCCGGCTTCTAGCTCCGACCACCCAGGCCAAAAAGGGCCCCAACCAGTTCCAGAACAGAAAGTGCTGACTCGAATCGGAGAAAGGGTTGACAAAGGGGTTTGCCGCGATGGCCCGTGAACTCTCAATCGTTGGAATCACCCAGATGCCTGACTTGACAAGCACGGCTGCAAGGATCATCAGGACGAGTTTCCAGGCGGGCATCTCGAAGATGAGACGTTCGACTATTCCTAGAAGCTTCACAGGCACTCACCGGTTCAAGCAAGGGGTTTCCGCGGGACACGGCCTATCCTGGCGCGAGTATTGCTTTGATCCTGACATCGAGGCCAGGTTAGACTCAAAGGTTCTTCCGGTAGTCTCCCCGAGATAGATGCGCCTCAAGCCATACATAGGCGCAGATGAAGAGGTATCGGCTGCCCATTTCCTTGAGCTTTAGTTTGGGGACGCCGTAGCGTCGGTTCCGCCAAGTGATGGGAACAACCGTCCAGGAGTAGCCGCGCACGATGGCCTTGAGTGGGATCTCGACTGTAAGGTTGAAGTGCGGTGAGATCAGCGGTTCACATCCCTGGGTCACCGCTCGGCGATAGGCCTTGAAAGCGTTGGTTGTGTCGTTTAGCGGGATACGGAACATCACCCGGATGAAGAGATTCGCCAGTCGGTTGATGAACAACTTCAACCGCGGGTAGTCGATCACTCCTCCGCCCCTCATAAACCTGCTTCCGAACACGCAATCCCAGCCTTCGTTCAGGACACGCCAATAGCGTACCACGTCGCGGACGTCGTCCGATTCATCGGCCATCATGATCACGACGCCATCGCCGGTGATGCTTCGGAGGCCAAGCGTGATGGCTCGACCGAACCCATTCGAACCCACGTTCTTGACCGGCCGCATTTCCGGGATGCGCTTCTGGATGTCCTGAAGCACAGACCATGTGGCGTCCGTACTTCCGTCGTCAACTACCACTATCTCGTGCGGAATGTGATTTAGCTTCAGTTCCAGGTGCAGGTGCTCTACCGTACTCGGCAGTGCCTCCTCCTCATTGCGCGCCGGGATTACCACGCTCAAAAGGGTGAGCGGCAAGCCGGGTCGGGCGGGCCTATCCGGAGGGTTCATAGATCCTTACTTAGTATTCTGGACATAGTTATGATCTCGGCTCGTACGCCCCACAACCCAGAGCCACCCCCTCATTCATAGATGACCCCGAAGGCTTCACGGACAACTTTCTCCTATCGGAACATCTCTCCTCACTGTTCCCGGCCGGTCTCGGCGCGAAGAAGCAAGCTTCCCGTTCGTGGGAACCGAGTCCTTGGCATCGGTCACGTCGCGGTCGGCCCTGTCGACCTGACCGATGCCGCCGAAGCGATCGACGATCTCGACGCCCAACTGGTCCTTCAAGATTTCGTAGAGCGCCTGGATCCCGAGGCCCCAGTCGACTGGCACGGCCACCTTCACGCCCTTGGGCAGGACATTCCGAAGGCGGTCCAGGGGGACATCCTCGTGTTCGTCGCAAATGCTATGCACCTTGGGCTTCACCACCGCCTTCCGGAGAAGCGGCTTGGCACAGACGTGGCTGGTGATCATCGAAAGCACCAGGCGTGGACTGGTCGGCGGCGTCGAAGTCGGTCCAGTCGAGGGCGGCGACGAACTCTCCGCGGTCCGCCACCACGTAGCGCGCCCAACTCGCGAAGAGCCGCCACGGATGAACGTCTGAATTGCTGAGCAATCGGTCAACCTGCTGGACCGCCTGCCGCGACCTGAGAACCACCGCCAAGGCTCGGCCGATGGCGTGGATGCGAGGGCTGACCCTTCCAGCGCGCCCGTCGCGACGTTGGAGAGGGAAGCAACTCGATTGGGGTGCAGGTCATAGGCGACAATCTCGGAGACACACTCCTTCAGTCGGCGCTGTCAGAAGATGGGCGCTCATGAGGTGCAGCCTTATCGCCTCGAACCTAGATTCTATCACCTTGCCCATCGGAAATGAGGGGCAGCACCCAGCGAATGATCTGGCCAGGGCCAAGGGGCCGAGCGACCTTGGTGCAGGAGTTCAATGCCTTAACTCCTGCCACACTCGGCTGCGGTACGCCGAGGTCAGCCCGAAGCGGCGACTGTAGATGGCTTTGAGGTCTTGGACTCCGTTCGTCATGAGTCCGCTCGTCGAGAATCAGGTGGGTGTCGAAAGCTGCAACCAGTTCTTGTTCGCCGCCGCGTGGACCGCGATCTCTTCAAGAATCTGTTCGGTGGGTGTTTGCGGGGCCCAATCCCAGGCTTCCCTTGCGTGGCCCGAATCCAACACTACCCACGGCAAGTCGAATGGCCTTGGACGCGGATCGCTGCCAACGGGGTGCGAACCGAAACGATCGTCGCACCATGCCGTGAGTTGCCGAAGGGACATCGCGGAAGCCGTCCCGCCGGAAACGTTCACGACCCTTGGCATCTTCGGATCGGCCCCCGCCGCGATCTGCTTTCTAAGCAGCGGTACAAGGTCGCGTGGGTGCAGGCAGTCTCTCACTTGATGCCCTTGGCCGTCGAAACCGATGTAGCGGAGCGGCTCCCGCCGGAGGTGGCAGTTTACCCAGTAGGCGAAGATTCCTTGATCCGCCCGGCCGAACTGCCCGGCGCCCGCTAGGACTCCGCAACGGTTCAGCCACACGGGGAGCCCGCCGGCCGATCCGTACTCCAGCGCCAAGACCTCGCTGGCCAACTTGCTCGCCCCGTAGAAGGAGAGGGGAGGCTGAGTGCTAAATGTTTCGGCGATCCCTTGGCTAGACACCCCGCCCGGCAAGTCCTTGCTCGACGCGATTCGAAATGCGTGGTCGACCACGTTCACGGGGAGAGCTGCCAGCGGCGCAATGGCGTAGACCCTACTCGTGCTCAGCATGATGAATCCGGCGCAGACCGCCTTGCACCATTCGAGCAGGTTCACCGTGCCAATCAGGTTGTGCTCCATGAGCTGCCGGCTGCTCGTCTTCCCGTCGGCACCCGCGAGGACACTGGGATTTGCGGCGCAGTCGATCACCCAGTCGGCCGCTGGCAGCGCGTCCAGGTCGCTTTGGCAGCGGAGGTCGCCATGGAAAAGCTTCACGCCTAGGCGCCCCAGCTCCCGGCGGTTCAGTTCGCTTCCCGGTCGAATGAGGTTATCCACCCCGGTGATGGCAAGGCCTTCCATCGACTCCAAAAGCGCGCGGGCGAGCGTGCTTCCCACGAATCCGCAAACTCCCGTGAGGAGGAGGTTCATTGACAAATCACCCTGCGACGAGGGCCTGATGAATCTCAGAGAGGATATCCGTCATGCCGTAGCGGTACTTCCATGCCGGGTAATGGGACTGGAACTTCCTCACGTCGCTGACCCACCAGATGTGGTCGCCGACGCGGTTGTCTTCGACGTACGTCCAGTCGAGCGTCTTGCCACTGATCTCCTCGCAAAGCTGGATTGATTCCAGCATCGAACCGTGGGAGTGGCGACTGCCCCCCATGTTGTAGACCTCGCCGGAGCGAGGAGCCTGAACAAACTGCCAGAGGGCGTCGACGAGATCGTGGCTGTGGATGTTGTCCCGCACTTGCTTGCCCTTGTAGCCGAAGACCCGGTATGGACGGCCGGTCGCGGTGCACTTCATCAGATAGGCCAGAAAGCCGTGGAGTTCTGTGCCCGCGTGCGCAGGTCCAGTGAGGCATCCGCCACGGAAGCAGCCGGTCTTCATGCCGAAATAGCGGCCATACTCCTGCACAAGCACGTCTGCCGCGACCTTGCTCGCACCGAAGAGCGAGTGCTTCGTCTGGTCGATGGACATTGTCTCGTCGATGCCCAAGCCGTAGGCATGGGAGGGCTCGATTTCCCATCTGGCCGGCATCTCCACGAGCGGAAGCCGATTGGGTGTGTCGCCGTAGACTTTGTTTGTGCTCGTGAAGATGAACACCGCATCAGGGCAGTGGCGCCGTGCAGCTTCGAGGAGGTTCAGAGTCCCGTTTGCGTTAACGGTGAAATCAGTGTGCGGTTCCCTCGCGGCCCAGTCGTGGGAGGGCTGCGCGGCGGCGTGAACCACCACCTCGACCGCCTTGCCGAGTCGCGAGAAGATCGCGTCGACGCTATCCATATCGCGGATGTCCGCCCCCTCATGTCGGTAGCGCTTCAGATCCTGCTCCAGGCGGATGCGAGTGTGAGCCGTTGAAGCCTCGGCCCCGAAGAAGCGCGCCCGCATGTCGTTGTCCACGCCCACGATGTCGAAGCCTTCTGCATGGAAACGCCTGGACGTCTCGGAGCCGATCAAGCCTGCGGAGCCGGTCACCAATGCAATGCCCATCTATTGTGCCCCATTGTTGATCGAATTAACGAAGCCCTTGAATCTAAACGATAGTTCGCGATTCGTGATCATTCTCAACATGTGGAGGAGCGCGCCAGACCCCTCATGCGTCGCTCCTATGAACTCCTCCGTCAGCACGTTGTCACCCGCGAGATCTTCGGCCTCATGTGAGGGGATACGTCAGGTCCTGCTCAGGCTCGAAACATCGTCGCGTCGACCTGCAGCATACGCCCGGTCTCGTCTTGCGCGAATGTCGGAGAGATGCCCCAAAGGGCGAATCCGAGGCGCTGAAGGCGATCGACCAGTTCCGGCATGAGGGCCTGCCCCTGGTACAGCGGCACGAGCGACATCTCGACCTGCACGCCGACCACACGCGACAAGGTTTTCGCCGCCCCGTCCAGTACCGCACTCTCGTACCCCTGGGTGTCAATCTTGAGGAACGCGACGGAGTCCTCTCGGAGGTACTCGTACGCCATCGAGTCCAGAGTCGCCATGGGGACCTCTTCCGTCGACAGGTATCGGGAATCGGCAGCAGCCGATGTATGTGAGTCCAGCATCGGGAGCACCGAACTGCTGACGGAGTTTCCCGAAACGTTGACCGTGATGGTCCCCAACCTTGCCCCGATCGCGGCTCTCGACGCGACCTCCCAGGCATTGTCCCACGCAGCGGCCCGGACCAGGGCCTCGTGCGCGCCCTTCATCGGCTCGAAGGACACGATGCGCCCCCGATAGCCCACATGGCTTCGCAGTTCCCGCCCGAACTGCCCCACGTTGGCGCCCACGTCGAGCACGACGTTGACTTGATGCCAGCGGATCATGGCGCGCAACTGCGCGGCCGAGGAGCTGGAGGGGCGAAACCGCCGTATATCGACCCCGCAGTGGCGGCCCATAGCTTTCAGGAAATCGCTGAACATCTACCGGATGCCTCCCATCGCGTCGCACCACGTCACAGCTCGCCTAAAACGTCGCGAGCATCTTCACGATCCCCATCGACGGGTCAAAGGCCCGACCGTGCGCGAGATAGAACCCCGGACCGTATCCTGCAGCCACAGGGGCGTAAAGCCTAGCCACTCCGATGACGAATACGCAGGCGAGGACCGGACCGCGCCAGTCGGCAGGGAAGTTCTCCACCAGGCAGCGATACAGGTAGAGCGCCAGCAAGGGCAGCGTGAACATGAGCAGGCGATCGTAGATCCCATTGGCTGCCGGAAGTGCGAGTACCAGGCTGAAGACGGAGAAGCAGAGCATCAGCAGTAGGCGATTGAGGTCGTCATTCCGTAGTTTCCAGTAGGCGATCAACTGCGGCGCGGCATAGCCGAGTATGAGGAGGTACACCCTCACGCGATCGACTCCTCGTCCCTCGAAGTACCCCATGATCCTGGCAAGCCCGATAGAGTCGAGCAACGAGACCAGGAGCACCGACGTCGCCGGCACGATCACGGCGATGAGGGCGAGCACCCGGACTACCTGAGCCCGATCGTCGAATATCGAGCGCCTGCGCATGCGCTCGAATACCAGGAACACCCCCACGAAGAAGATCACCGAAAGGTGGAGCAGCGGACTGAGGTAGACGATCCACCTCCCGATCCTCCTCCCCCGGACCACGTAGAGCCCGGCTCCCGCAAGGAACACGAACGACGCCATCTCCTGTCTCCAGATGTGTGCGACGCCGTCTACGGAAATCGGGATGAGCATCAGGTAAACGAGGGCAAACGGCGCCACGCCACGGGTGGAAAGTGCGTACATGGCCAGGAATAGCGCCAGGAATATCGCCATGTAGTGGAGAAAGACGAAGGTCTCGCTAGAGGCATTGAGGGCGTTCAGCAAAGCCCACCACGGGAGATGCCAGAGCGGTTCGTTACCGTTTGGCATCGCCAGGGTGCGCGTGAAGAGTTCCGATAGTGGGACCCCCCGGTTGTACTGGTACATCACGATGTAGGCGGGAACGTCGTCGCCGGATTCCGGGTACCACTCGATCCCGTACTCCCGGAAGAAGAAGAAGAGCCCGAAGGCAATCGTCGCCGGCAGAACAAACGCCAGCGCCGGTACGCGGTAATACAGTGCCAAAAGCGCCACGACGAATAGCGCCAGGAACGGGTTCACAATCAGGAACAGCAGGACGCAAGCCAGCCCGGTCAAGATCGGTGCGTATGCACCCGCTGGGAGCGGGGCGGAAGATTCCGAAGCGGCTGGCGCGATCGACATCGGAAGCTACCTTCGCCCCCGGCTCACGAAAGCACCCTCTTGATGGCCTCGATGACGTCGCCTACGTCGGCGTCGTCGAGCCTGGCCGATATGGGAATGCTCACCGTTGACCTTCCGACGGTCATGGCGTTTGGGAATTGCTCCGGCTTCCAGCCCAACGCACCCTGGTAGTACGGATGCTCGGGAATGCTCAGGTAGTGAACGCCCACCCCGATGTTTTGCGCCGTCATGGCGTCGAGGAAGCGGTCGCGTGAGATCCCGCTATTCTTTTCGTCCACGCGCAAGGTGAACAGATGGTAGCCATGCCGCGTATCTGGTTCAGCAGCCGCGGGCAAGACGACCGGAAGGCGAGCCAGTTCCTCCGTGTACCTCCGCCAGATTTGCGAGCGCCGTTCCCAGTACTTCTCTACCCGGGCCAGCTGGTGGATGCCGATCGCGGCCTGGAGGTCCATCATGTTGTACTTGTAGCCGCATTCGACCACCTGGTAATGCCGGTATCCCTCGTCTCCAAAGCGCTTCCAGGCATCCTTGCTCATGCCGTGAAGGCCCAAGATCTTGATCCGGGCCGCGTCCTTCTCGCTGCGGGCCAGGACCATGCCCCCCTCGCCCGTGACGACGTTCTTCGTCACGTAGAAACTGAAGCATCCGAGGTCGCCGATCATCCCTGCCTTTTGCCCGTGGTACTCGGCCTCGATCGCATGGGCGCAATCCTCGATGACCTTGAGCCCGTGCTCCCGGGCGATGGCCATCAGTTCGTCCATGGCGCACGGACGCCCGGCAAAGTGGACGGGCACGATCGCCCGGGTCCTCGGGGTCACCTTCCGGCGCACCTCCTCTGGGTCGATGTTCATCGTGACCGGGTCGATGTCCGCCAGGATCGGCATCCCTCCCGCGTGGAGGATGGCGTTCACGGTCGCGCAAAACGTCATTGGCGTGGTGATCACCTCGTCGCCTGGCTTCACTCCGGCGGCGAGCATGCTGAGGTGCAGGGCGGCCGTGCATGAGTTCAGCGCGACCGCGTGCTCGGCTCCCTTGTAACGCTTGAATTCGCTCTCGAACCGGGAGACGCGGGGCCCGGAGCCGATCCAGCCGGACTTCAGAGTCGCCACGACCTCGGCGATCTCCTCGTCCTCGATTGGCGGCATTCCGAAAACGAGGAACCGGTCCTTCGGCCGAACGGGGTGCTTCGCGGTCATGCACGGTCCTTTGTCGACTGGAGGGGATCCGACGCCTGGAAGTGGAACGTGACCGCCGGCCCCTCGTCCACCTCCCGGGTGACGACGACCGCGAAGAACTCGCCGAGGAGTCGTTCCAGGGACGCGCGGTCCTCGAACTCGGTCTTGTGGTCTGGGTGGCGGTTGGCCCGGGGCAGCATTCCGCTTAGCTTCATGGTTGGCTTCCCGGCGGCGACGACCTTGCGCAGGATCAGACGGATCTCGTCGTGGCGGAAATAGCAGATGGCCGCGTTCCAGACCACGACGTCGTAGCCGGACGCTGGCAAAGGCTGCCCGACGACGTCTAGCTTCTGGTAGGAGATGGCCGGGGCGGCCCTGTACTTACGAGCATAATCGATGGCATAGGCGTCGTTGTCCACCGCGTCGATCCTCCCGGCGACGTCCGAGAAGAACAGGTAACTGTAGCTTCCGTCGCCGCAGCATAGGTCCAGCACCCTGCAACCCCTGAACATGAGCTCGCGCCCATGGACGCCGCGTGCGCTGAAGGCCCACCGGGACGGCTCAAAGCTCCAGCGGCTCAGGTTGATCTGGTGCTTGAAGAACTGGGGGCGCCCCCGTGCTTCCAGTTGCCAGTCGCGCAAGAAGACCAGGCCGGCCAGGCCCGCCGCAACCCGCTGGGCCAGCCGGAGCATGCCGTCCAGGGGGAGCCACCCGAGCGGCACGAATGCCGCCAGTCGGCGCAGGTGGGCCCGGACGGATGACTTTCCCCTCGAGCCGCTCACCCGTCCTCCCGGGAGGAGAAATAGGAATCGGGGAAAACGTTGTAACGCCCCCGCAACTTCCTCTTCACGACCTCTAGATAGTCGTTAGCACGGGGCACGGAGAACTGGCGCACCAGGTCCAGGAACGTGCCGTGATCCGGATATTCCCTCCTGTGGACGAACGAGGGATCGATGGCCCGCACATCACGCCTGGCCTTCTCGATGGCCAGGGCGTACGGACGATAGAAGGCATCGATGATCCCGGGCGTCAGGGGATAGCTTCCCAGTTCGTGGTGACCGCTCCGGAGCCGGCCGTACTGGTGGTAGTGGTAGAAGACCACTGGCATCCCTTCCACTCGCGGTGGATTTCCCGCGTCGAGCCGGTAGCCCCGGACGTTCCACGGGGCGACGCCGGCCCCGCGATGCTGGATGACCGCGACTCCCTCGAACCGGGCCGGCCAGTCGTCCAGGCAGGTCTGGCCCGGATACGCGCGGGGCGCCGACCGATCGTACCGGAAGCAGGACTGCTTCCAGTCGGCCAGTACCGCCCTGGCTCGACGGTCGTTCCGGAAGGCGTTGAACTGCACGCAGAACCTTCCGGCGGTCTCCGTGTTGTCGAACTCGGACGAGTAGTTGTGGGGCACAAGGGATACCGACCGCTCCCCAAGTTCCTCGAAGAGGGCCTCGGGATCCGAAAAGAACATCGAATCGGATTCCAGGTAGGTGACCGAGTCGACACCGGAACGGTCGAGGAGGTGCTCGCAGACCAGGGGCTGGCAGACCCAGCAGAACTGGCCGTGGGTCGTCCGCGCGCGGACCGCGTCGACCTCGGGTGTGACCAGTTCCTCCACGCTGAGCGGGATCAGCGTGTCGCTCCTCATTCTCTCGAGCATCGCGAACGCAGCCTGGTCCATGCAGAGCGCGTACAGACGGAAGTCCCTCGCGTGTCGCCGCAGGGAGGCATGCAGCGCCACCCCTTGAACCAGGTAGTTCTTGTCGAACAGGGTGCAGAAGGTCCGAGTCATGGGGTGTCTACCGGCGAACCAGACGCCGCAGGCGTCCTCGGATCCTCTCGGCGAGACCGGGCCGGGTGCTCCGATGATAGTGGACTAGCGCCGCGCGGGCGGTGACGGACGGTTCGATGGCGATGTTGCCAACGGCTACCGGAACTGTCGCCGTACCGACCCGGTAGGCGTCGGTGTCCCAACAGTGCGTCCCGCTGCCGTCGAACCCGATGTTTCGAACCAGGCTCCTGCCCGACCACAACTGGAGCCGGTTGGCCAGAAACGTCGACGCATGCCAGCGGATCGCCCACGAGTTGTTCCTACCAGCGATCTGGTGTTTGAGCATCCGGGTATACGGAATGGCGCCCCCCAGGTCGAACTCCCGAGTGAGGCGCTGGGCCTGCAGTTGGCCCAGGAGTTTCCTTCCGTCTGGCTCGAACAGCTTCCAGCCACGGGCCCAGGTCGCCCAGCCCCAGCAGGATGCTCCTCGCAGGAAGAAGGTCTCCGGCACGGGACGATCCACCGGATACCAGTACCCGTGGATGCTGGCGACCCTCTCATCTTCGGCGTAGCACTCAAGCGCCTCGTTCATGTACCGCAAGAAGTACCGGGACGTGACGAGGTCGTCCTCGACGACGATTACTCGCCCACGCTCTCCGCAGACGCGACTGACGCCCTGAATGATCGAGTTCGCCAGCCCAAGGTTGGACTCTTGCTCCACAACGGTCACCGACCGGAAGCCGTTCGTGGAACGCACGAATTCCCGCACCTCTCGTACGGCGGGCACACCTTGGTTGTCCCGGGCAGAGTCCGAGAAGACGTACAGGTCGCTCCGATCGGCGCCCTGGTTGGCCCTCAGTGCCTCGATGGTTTGCCGTGCGTGATCGGGCCGGTTGTAAACGAACAAGGCGATGGGAGCGGCGATCATCGGCAGGATACTCCCGAGTGCCCTGGGCAGGACGCGCGGTGCCTACCGCAGAGCAAGGTGTGCGTGGCCTTCATCATGCTCTCGACGGTTGAGAGGGGTGGCCACCAGCTTTCGGACGAATTCCCGGAACGCTGGAAGGTCGCGAAGGGCACGGAACTGCTCAGCCAGCCTGAAGTCCGGCGTGTCCGGACCATGGCAAGCCGTCCAGAACGACACGAAATGGGCGCGAAGCGCAAGCTGTCCAGCGTCTCCGTGCAGGTTGTGCATGTAGTAGAAAGCCAGAGCTTGGCGGCGCATTTCGCCCTTCGACAGCGGCATCTCCACCGGGTCGAGAAGGAGTCGCTCATACTGCTCGATGGTACTGGCATTTCGGCAGAACCCGAATGCGTGATGGGGGTGCCTAGCACACGTGATGGAGGAGACTCCGAGGTATGCGAGTTCGTGCCCCACCGTGCCGTAGACGGTGATGCCGCACTTCATTCCGCTCTCTGCCAGTTGCACGTTCGTGACGGTTGGGGGCACGAGGGGGATCCTGGGATACTTCGCGACGAGTTCGTGGAGCACCTCACTGCTCAGGGCTATCTGGTTCGGATGGGGCTTCACGAACACCTTCCGCCCGGCCCTCAGGAGCGTGTCGAGCGTAAAGCAGATCCAGGCCCAGAAGTCCGGGAAGATGAAGTCGTGATAGACGTGCGGACTGTCGTAGAAGTCGTGGAGGAAGACGACAAATGCGTCGGAAACGTCCGGTACGGCGCCGGCCTTCGCGGAATACGCCGATACCTTCATGTAACTGGTCGCCGCGTCGACTCCCCCGGAAAGCCTGACCCGCAGCGCCTCCTCGGCCTCGGCCAGCCGCGCCGCCTGCCCCTCCAGGGACTCGAAGGTCGAACTGTAGGCGCTCGTGTTCGCCGTGTGGAGCGCATCGCCGACGCTGAGTTCCTTCCCGACGTCCTGGAAGTTTCCGAACGACAGCACACGGATCCCTTCCTGGAGGGCGACGCGCGTGGCGATGCCGTGCTCGAGATACGTGGCGTAGGACGTCAGGTAGAACCGTGGGCGACGCTTTCGGAAGTACGCCCTCGCCTTGCGCACATCCCGGTACGCCTGCCAGATCAACCGCCTCACGAAGGGATCGCCAGGGTCGAATCGGGGCGAAGGACGGTACCGTAGGTAGGAATCGATGACGAGATCGCCAACCGGCACATCGAGCACACGGAGATTGGAGCAGTCTGATCGATTTCGCTCCTCTCTCCAGACGGCTGCGCTTCGGACCCAGTCCAGGATGCCTCTCACTGGAGGACCCGGCGAGGCGCTTCGGTAGGCTACCCTTGTCGCCATCCCCTGCAGCGCCCGGACCCACTGGTTGGACATTAGGACGCTGACAACGCCGGACCGTGCAAGTCGCTGCTGCCATCCGTTCCCCACCGCTCCATTGATCGAACGTACGACCACGAGTTCGACGTCTGCCCCGTAGGAACTGCGCAGTTCCCCGCAAACGGCCCCGAACAATCCGTAGTAGAAGCGGTCCTCGATGCACTCAACCGCGACGGTCATGGCGGCCGCGGGAGCGTTCCCTGGCCCCTTCTGCCGCATCTCTTGCCGGAGCACGGTCACTCGCCGGTCATCGGGATACCGGGCAGTCAGCCACCTCGCCCATCGGCGGATCTTGGCCAAGATCATGCTGATTTCTTGACTCGCTCACCGGACGCCGGTGCGCGGCTGTCCGTCCATAATCGAACGCGCTTGACTCCATCACCGGTCATGACGCGGCGGTCCTGTCGGCAATCTTCGCGAAGAACAGCGAATCCCACCAGCGCCCCTCCGACCAGTGGGTTTCCAGGTGGCGTCCGTCGAGATGAAACCCGAGGGACTCGAACATCCTCTTCTTGGGACCATCTAGCTCATAGATCTCCGACCAGACACGGTGCAGGTTCAGTTCCTCGAAGCCGTACCGAAGGAGGACCTTGACCGCATCTGGCGCGAGGCGGTCGTCGATATAGAGATCGGCCGCCCCGATGTAGACCGACAGGTCGGCGTTGCGGTTCGGCCAGTCGATGTAACAAAGGCCGCAGGCTCCCAGCAGGTCCCCGGTCCGGGCATCGACCACCGAGAACATCCGGACGCAGGGGTCCTTCAGCACCTTCGTTTCGTACCATTCCGTCTGCTGGTCGATTCCGAGTTCCCGGTACTCCCTGAAGTGCCGGCGCAACTCCGGCCGGTTCCTCCATTCCAGTAGCTTCGGAAGGTCCGCACGCTCGATTGCCCTCAGTCCGACGTGTTCGCCCTTCAGCATGTGTCACTCCAGGTCTTCGGGCCTGACGGCGTGGCCCCGCGGGAAGGCGAGAACGAGGCGGCGGCCCACTAACGTTTCCAAGTCGAATGGCTTCACGGCGCCATCCGGGGCCGGCCTCAAGGCCTCCAGGTCACCGGACTCGAGCACGTGACCCTCTGGCAGGTCGGCCACGAGCCGGAGACACCGCTGCTGCAGGACGGCCGTCTCCTTCTCGTTCGCCTCGACCCGCTTCAATCCATCCCCCAGGGCCATCTCGAGCTCCCGAGACCGTTCAATCATCTCCCGCCAACTCGATGGGTTCATCGAGAATGGATGATCTGGCCCCTTCCGTCCGTTGTCATCCGTCAGGTGCTTCTCCACCACCCGAGCCCCCAGGGCAATGGCTCCAAGGACGGCCGCGTGTCGGGGCGTATGGTCGGAAAGGCCCAGGAGCATTCCGGGGTATCGTGTCGCATACGTGGAGAGCACCCGGAGGTTCACGAACCGGAAATTCTCTGCGGACCCCTCGTAGTTCGTGTTGCACTGCATGATCACGATGCGTGGATTCACCTTGAGGATGACGTCGACCGCGCGCTCGACCTCGGCCATGGACGCGGCGCCCGTGGCAAGGAAGACGGGCTTGCCTCGTTGGGCCAGGAAGGCAAGGAACTCGCTCCAGGTGATGTCGCCCGAACCCACCTTGTAGGCCGGAAGGTGCTCGTCGAGCGCCTCTACGGCCTCCACGTCGTAGGGGGTCGTCAGGAAGTCGATGCCGGCGCTGCGCGCAGTATCCACGAGCGCATGGCTCCATTCCCGGTTGCATTCGTACTGCCGGTAAGTCTCGAACACGGACCTTTCCCAGTTGGCCTGGTGGGATGCCTGCCTGCCGAGGTCGCGAAACCCCCGATCGCTGACGATCTTCTCCGCCTTGAAGTGCTGGAACTTCACAGCATCCGCACCAGCCTCCTTGGCGACGTGGATGAGCGACTTCGCCCGCTCGAGATCACCATCGTGATTCGATGCGATGTCCGCGATGAAGTAGGTAGGGGCGGAGATCGATATCTCCCTCGTACCCAAGTGGATCACGGGGTCGTGCCGCATGGCTTCGCTCCTGGGTTGATGGGGCGGCCCCGATACTCCTCGGCCAGTTGGGCAACGACCTCGGCAAGTGAGGGCAGCGGAAACCCTAGAGCCCGCTCGGCTCGCCCCACGTCGAGCACCAGGCTCTCTGCCCTTGGAGCGCCGGAAATCGAGCGGACCGACCTCAGACGGCAGCTTTTCATGGACAGGCCGCTGGCCCGGGCCATCTCCTCGGCGAACCGTGCCTTGCTCGCCCCTTCGCGGGCGGCCAGGTTCACGCGGCCAGTGGCTCCCTTGTCGAGCAACTCGTAGAGGGCATTGGCACACTGCGCCGTGGAGATGCTCGAAGTGAAGAAGTCGTCAAACAAATCGACCGGGGCGCCAGACTCCAGGGCCGCCAGCAGCCACTCCAGGAATGTGGGTGAAGCCGGCCGGCCCCGGAATCCGACGATGTTGGTCCGGATTACCAGGGTACCGGGGCACCTCAGGGCCAGGAGTTCTCCCGCGTACTTGCTCCGCGCGTACTCGTTCACCAGGGTGACTGGGGAGTCCTCGTCGTGAGGGGCATCGCCGTCGCCGACGAAAAAGTGGTCGGAGGACACCTGGACCAGTTGGACCGTGCGCCGGAAGCATTCCTCAGCGAGGAGGCCTGGCATTCTCGCGTTCTGCATCCACGCCATGGCAGGGTCGACCTGGCACTGGTTGATGTCAACGAGCCCGGAGGCGTTGATGACGATTCCTGGACCGATCTCGTCCAGAACGTTTGCGAGAGCCTCCGGGTTCCCTGCGTCGAGAAGGATGTCCCTCGAGCGCCGAGATGCGCCACGGATCGGAAGGCCGCGGGAACGGCCCACAGTCACGAGCGCCTGTCCAAGGAGTCCACTGTCACCGACGATGAGCACGGGCCTCACGAGACCTCCAGTTCACCGCTGGACCTGAGCGCCTCAAACATCAGTTCTGCGCGCTTCCAGTCCTCCGGGGTGTCGATGTCCTGGACCATGTAGCGGGGGAGAACGTACGGTAAGGCGGCCGGAGAGTGAAGGATCAGGCCGTCGACGAAGGCCTGTGGCCGACCCCAGTAGAACTGTCCCGCATCGTGGAAAGCGGGTTCCAGATCCTGGGAGCGGGTGAGGAAGTGCTCGGCGTGGAGTGCCTCGACCTCCCCTCTGGAGTTGATTCGGATTCCTCTCTGGATGGGAAACGGAAACGACGTCACCGAGAAGATGTAGCTCCTGTCCGTGGCCTCAAGCGTCCTCAGCGACTCCCGAAGCCACCTTGCCTGTACGAACGGCGCGGTGGCGTAGATGGCGCACGCATACTCGAGGCAGCCCCCTTCGCCTCTCAACCATCCGATGGCATGCCGGATGACCTCGAAGGCGGTCGCGTGGTCGTCCGAAAGTGCCGCCGGACGGACGAAGGGCACCTCAGCTCCACACTCGCGGGCAACTCGCGCGATCTCGGCGTCGTCGGTGCTGACGATGACCCTGTCGAACAGGCCCGACCGTACGGCAGCCCCGATGGACCAGGCGATGATCGGCTTGCCCGCGAAGGCTTTCAGGTTTTTGCCCGGGATTCTCTTGCTCCCACCCCGAGCGGGGATGATCGCTGCTCTCACGAAGTGGCCATCGTGTCAGGGAACTGGGCTCGGATCATCCTGGCCAGTTCCTCGACTCCGAGGAAAATATTGTTCGACCCGCTGCTATATGCGAATCCCTGCTCCACGGGCCGTGCCCCCGTCTGCGCGCAGTACTCGTCACGTCCTCGACCCGACTTGGCCAGGATGGCGTAGTAATCACCCAGATCCACGGTGTTGTGACTGTCCGCCACGGTTATCATCTCCTCGTGGATCTTCTCGCCAGGACGGATCCCAATGATCTCCTGTCTGCATTCGGGCCCGATTGCGCGGGCGAGATCGACGATTCGGTACGAGGGAATCTTGGGCACGAAGATCTCACCCCCTCGCATGTTCGCAAGGGCCCAGAGAACCATCCTCACTCCTTCCTCGAGCAGGATGTTGAACCGTGTCATCTCGGGATGGGTGATGGGCAGCACGCCAGACGCCCGCTTCTGGAGGAAGAATGGGACCACCGATCCCCTGCTCCCGAGAACGTTCCCGTACCTCACCACGGAGAACCTGACGTCCCTGGCGCCGCGGATGTTGTTCGCCGCGACGAAGATCTTGTCCGAGCAGAGTTTCGTCGCCCCGTAGAGGTTCACGGGTGCCGCGGCCTTGTCGGTGGACAGCGCGACTACCCGGCGCACCCCTGCCGCGAGCGCGGCCGTCACGATGTTGTTCGCACCCACAACGTTGGTCTGCACAAACTCGAATGGATTGTACTCGGCGGCCACGACTTGCTTGAGCGCCGCGGCGTGCACTACGGTATCGACGCCCTCCATGGCCCGGGAGAGGCGCGGCAGGTCCCGAACATCCCCAAGGAAGTAGCGGATTCCAGGGTGCTCGGCCTCCGACCAAACCTGCGACATCTCGAATTGCTTCAGTTCGTCACGGGAGAAGACGACCAGCCTTGATTTCCTAGGCTCAGCCTCAAGCAAGCGCCCCACGAACGCCTTGCCGAATGAGCCAGTGCCGCCGGTAATAAGGACCGATGAGGTTGAGTTCACGATCGTGCAGCATAACTCCTTCTTGACGAACAAACCTCATCGATCGTCACCGAGCACTGTCTGCTCCCAGCGTGTCGGTTTCCAGCGCCGTGCGCGGGAGTCTCAGTTCCAGTCCCGCGCCATCTCGGCGCCTCGCTGCCCCGTTTCCCGCTCCTTCATTCTCCCCTCAAGCAACTCGCCAACCCGTTGGAGAAACGCCTGGTCGCTCCAGGCGCCATCGGCCGTTGCTCCCCTGCACTACCGACGGGGATTCGAAGAAGCGGAGTGAATTGCAAGCCGGACTAGCCTGCTGGGCCTCGCAAAGTGCGGGGGGCTTCACCGCCGGCGCCTCCATTCCCACTCGTCCCGAAATCGGCGCAGTGACTCGTCGATGCTGAGTGGCGGGTTCCGCAGCAGGGTCACCGCCCGATCGACGGTGAGCCCTCCCCGAAGCGGCCGGGGTGCCGGCAGGTTCCCATCGGACGTCTTCACGGGCACGATCTCCCCTGCAATCCCGAAGATCGCCGCGAGCATTCCCGCAAACCTCACTCTGCCCACGACGCCATTCCCGCTGGTGTGCAGTACCCCCCGGTAGCCGGTTTCGAGCAGCAGTTCCAGGCACATGGTTGCGCCGTTCGCCGCGAGCGTCGTCGAGACGAACTGGTCGGAGAAGGCCTTCACCGGCTCTCCACGCGAGAGCTTCTCCACAACCTGGGTCGCAAACGTGCTCTTGGCCCCGGGACGGCCGCTGTAGACCACCGCCACCCGGGCCACGGCGCAGTCGGGAACGAGGGAAAGGGCGACCCACTCCCCGGCGAGCTTGGACCGGGCGTAGACACCTCGGGGGTTCGGGATGTCGTCCTCGGAGTACGGCCCGGCGGTGCCGTCGAAGACGTAGTCGGTGCTCACGGCGACGAGCCGTGCACCGAGCGTGCGGCAGGCCCTGGCCACCTGGTGGCTGCCTCCGACGTTGGCGCGCCACGCGGCGTCCGGCTCCCGCTCGCAGCGGTCCACGTCGGTCATCGCCCCGGCGTGAAGGACGGCCTGCGCGCCGAAGTCGAGGAGTGCCCTCTCCACCGAGACGCCGTCGCCGAGGTCGGCGTCCACCCAGTGAAACGATCCCGGGGGGAGCCGGCACGGCCCGAACCCGAGCGCGAGCACCTCGTGCTTTCCGGCCAGCTGAGCCACGGCCTCGCCGCCCAGCATGCCGTTCGCGCCGGTGACCGCGACCTTCACTTCCGCGCCCCGTACTGCTTCTCGTAGTACTTCAAGTACTCGCCGGAGATGATCCGCTCCCACCAGGGGCGGTTCTCCACGTACCATTCCACCGTGGCGGCGAGCGCGTCCTCGAAGATGTGCCGCGGCGCCCATCCGAGCTTCTGCTGGGCCTTGGTCGAATCGATGGCGTAGCGCCTGTCATGGCCGAGCCGATCCTTCACGTACTGGATGAGCGACTCGGGCTTGCCCACGAGCTTCAGGACGAGCTTGACGATGTCGATATTGTGACGCTCCGACGAGGCGCCGAAGTTGTAGACCTGCCCGGGCTCGCCCAGCTCGAGCGCGGCCAGCAGGCCACGGCCGTGATCCTCCACGTGGATCCAGTCGCGCACGTTCATGCCGTCGCCGTAGACCGGCAAGGGCAGGTCGCGGACGGCGTTCGCGATCATGAGCGGGATGAGCTTCTCCGGAAACTGGTAGGGCCCGTAGTTGTTGGAGCAGCGGGTCACCACCACCGGGAGCTTGAAGGTGTGGAAGTAGGCCAGCGCCAGCAGGTCCGAGGAGGCCTTCGACGCCGAGTAGGGCGACGAGGGGTCGAGGGGCGTCCTCTCCGTGAAGAGGCCGGTGGGGCCGAGCGACCCGTAGACCTCGTCGGTGGAGACGTGCAGGAAGCGCTTCACCCCGAACTCACGGGCCGCCTCCAGCAGCACCTGCGTACCCCGGACGTTGGTCTCGATGAAGATGGAGGGGGCGAGGATGGAGCGGTCCACGTGGCTCTCGGCCGCCAGGTGCATCACCGCGTCGAACCGCTCGTTGCGGAAGAGGTCGGCGACCAGCTCCCCGTTGCAGATGTCGCCCCGGACGAACCGGTAGCGGGAGTTGCCCGAGAGGTCGGCCAGGTTCTCGGCGTTGCCTGCGTAGGTGAGCTTGTCGAGGTTCACCACGCGCCAGCCGGGACGCTCGGCCAGGATGAGCCGGACCAGGTTCGAGCCGATGAATCCGGAGCCGCCGGTGAGGAGGATGTTCATCGCGAGATGTCCTCGAGAGCGAACACCCGGGCCTCGGCGAGCGGCTTGCCCGCGGCGTCCTTCGCCGAGACGAGCGGCATGACCCCCTCGAGCGGCCATGGGATGCCGATGGTCGGATCGTCCCAGCGGATGCACTGCTCGTGCTCGGGGTGCCAGTAGTCGGTGGTCTTGTAGAGGACCTCGGCCGCCTCGGACAGGACCAGGAATCCGTGGGCGAATCCCGGGGGGATCCAGAGCTGTCGCTTGTTATCGGCCGAGAGAACGCCCCCCTCCCACTGGCCGAACGACGGCGAGTCCCGGCGGATGTCGACGGCCACGTCGAACACCTCTCCATGGACCACCCGGACCAGCTTCCCCTGGGCCCGAGGCAACTGGTAGTGAAGGCCGCGGAGCACGCCCCGCGCCGATCGGCTGTGGTTGTCCTGGACGAAGCCCATCGGACGTCCGAGCGCCTCCTCGAGGATGCGCTGGTTGTAGCTCTCGAAGAAGAACCCGCGGGAGTCCCCGAAGACCTTCGGCTCGATGATGAGCACCTCGGGAAGCTTGGTTGGCGTGACCTTCATCAGAGCACCCCGTGATCGAGGAGCCCGCGGAGGTAGGCGCCGTAGCCGGACTTGCCGAGCGCCGCGGCCCGCTGCTCCAGCTGGGCGTCGTCGATCCACTTCTGCCGCCAGGCCACCTCCTCGGGGCAGGCCACCTTGAGCCCCTGGCGCCGCTCGATGGTGGCGATGAACTGACCGGCGTCGAGGAGCGAGTCGTGGGTGCCGGTGTCGAGCCAGGCGTAGCCCCGGCGCAGGATCTCCACCTCGAGCTTGCCGGCCTCCAGGTAGCGGCGGTTGAGGTCGGTGATCTCGAGCTCCCCGCGGGCGGACGGCTTCAGGGCGCGTGCGTGCTCGACCACCGCCTCGTCGTAGAAGTAGAGGCCGGTGACGGCGTAACGGGACTTCGGCTTGGCGGGCTTCTCCTCCAGGCTCACGGCCCGGAACCTGGCGTCGAACTCGACGACCCCGTAGCGTTCGGGATCGGTCACCGCGTAGGCGAAGACGGTGGCGCCGGTCGTCCTGCGATCGGCCTTGTGGAGAAGTTCCGGGAAGTCGTGGCCAAAGAAGATGTTGTCGCCGAGCACCAGCGCAGACGGACCGCCGCGCACGAAGTCGGCCCCGAGGAGGAAGGCCTGGGCGAGCCCGTCGGGGCTCGGCTGCACGCAGTAGGCGATGCGCATGCCCCAGGCGCTCCCGTCGCCGAGGAGCTGCTCGAAGCGCGGGGTGTCCTGCGGCGTGGAGATGACCAGGATCTCCCGGATGCCGGCCAGCATGAGGGCCGTCAACGGGTAGTAGATCATCGGCTTGTCGTAGACGGGGAGGAGTTGCTTCGAGACCGACAGCGTGGCCGGGTAGAGACGGGTCCCCGAGCCGCCGGCCAGGATGATCCCCTTGCGCTTGGGAGGCATGGGTAGTGACTCTGCCCCCTACCCCGGCGCCCCGTCCACCATCATCGCCACCAGCGCCTCGAATCCGGTGGTGGCCTGCCACCCCAGCTCCCGGCGGGCCCGGGACGGGTCGGCGACGAGGCGGGAGGGCTGGCCCGGGCGCATGAAGGCAGGGTCCTGCTTCACGTGCTCCCGGTAGTCGAGCCCCACGCGCCGGAAGGCCAGGTCGCACAGTTCACGAACGGTATGCGAGACACCGGTGCCGATGATGTAGTCGGCCGGTTTCGCCTGCTGCAGCATGCGCCACATGGCGTCGACCGAGTCGCCTGCGAAGCCCCAGTCACGGGTCACGTCGAGGTCGCCGAGCCAGAGCTCCCGCTGCCGCCCAGCGCTTATGGCCTTCGCGGCGTGGCAGACCTTGGCGGTGACGAACTGGGGGGGCCGGCGTGGGGACTCGTGGTTGTAGAGGATGCCGGAGCACGCGAAGAGGCCGTAGTGGGCCCGGTAGAGGGCCACGAGCTGGTGGGCGAAGACCTTGGCCGCGGCGTACGGGTTGGCCGGCGCGACCGGCGTCTCCTCGTTCTGCGGAGAGGTGGTGGCGAGGCCGAAGATCTCGGAGGTGCTCGACTGGTAGAAGCGGCTGTGCGGGGAGACCTCGCGCACTGCGTCCATGAGGTGGATCACCGGCCAGGAGGTGATGCGGATGGCCGTGGCCGGGTCGTCCCAGGACTGCGGAACGAAGGAGTGGCCGGCCATGTTGTAGACCTCGTCGGGGGCCACCTCGGCCACGCCGCGCAGGGTCTGGTAGCGGTCGAGCAGGTCCATCTCCACGAGCTTCACGCCCAGTTCGCGGAGGGGCCCACCCCGCGGCCCGAGAAGGGTGCCGGGTCGGCCACAACCCACCACCTCATAGCCCTTCCCAAGGAGGAGCTTCGACAGGTACCAGCCGTCCTGGCCGGCGATTCCGGTGACGAGGGCGCGCGGCATGGGTGTCTTAAGTATCGCGGATTCCTTTTCGCGGTCCACTTTCCCGGGCTAATGTCTCGCCGATGCCCACCATCCACTGGCCTTCGGAGCGGGTCGTCGTCACAGGCGGTGCGGGTTTCCTGGGCGGCTACGTCCTGGACGTGCTGCGCCGCCGGGGTGCGACGGAGATCGTCGTGCCGCGCTCCCGCGACTACGACCTCGTCGACATGGAGGCGGTGAAGCGGCTCTACCGCGACGCCCGCCCCACCGTGGTC
>CAIVAR010000117.1 GCA_903904005.1 uncultured Anaeromyxobacter sp. | reverse complement strand
TTAACCGGAGTGAACGGCCCGGCCGCTGGCGTTGATGCCAGTTGGAACGGGGCTCACCTCAGCACCGAGGGGGTACACGGGGAGTGTAGGCCGTACCCCACTTGTACCCCACTTCAGGGGCGATTCGGGCGAACGGGGCGACCGGACAGCGTCACGAAACAGGCATAAACACGGTATTCCCCAGCAACGGCGCGAGCGCCCGCCACGACTTAAAATCCGCTGCCGCGAAGGCGGCGTCCCGGTTCGACCCCGGGCGGCCCTACCTCTTCCCCCGCACGCAGTCGTCCGGCGCCGGCTTCCCTGCGAAGCGGTCGGCCATCCAGGCCACCGCGTCGTCGGCCGAGTGGAAGGCCACCAGGATGTGGGCCTCGTCCGGCATCGCCTTGTAGTGCACGGCCGTCCCGTCGGCGCACAGGCCGCCCGCGAACGTCGCCGTCACCGCCGCGCGGACCACCGTGTCGACGGTCCCCTGGGCGATGAAGACCGGCGCCCGGATGGGCGAGGCGCCCGGCGAGTTCTCCCTCATGATCGTCGCCCAGGGCTCGGCGGCCGTCATCTTCACGGCGAGGAAACCATCCCGCAGCGGCATGGCCTCGGTGAAGGCGGCGATCCCCTCCCCGGCGTCGCGGATGCACCGGGCGGCCACCTTCTCCACCACCGGGATCGCGTCGGGGTAGACCACCTTGCCGAGCGGCGTGTCGTAGACCTTCGACCAGGCGAAGAGCGCCTCGGCGGCGAGCACGTTGCCGAGCTTCGTCCCCAGATCTGCCTCGAGGAGCTTGCCGAGATCGGTGGCCGGCGCCGCGGCGGCCACCCCGACGAGCGTGAGCTCCGGGGCGAGCGTGGGCGCGAGCTGGCCCGTGAACAGGGCCGCGTGCCCCCCCTGCGAGTGCCCCCACACGGCGAACCGGCTGCCGGCGCCGGCCTCCTTCACGTTCCGGGCCGCGCGCACCGAGTCGACCACCGCCCGCGCCTCGCTGGCCCCCACCAGGTAGGGGTGGAAGCCGGGCGTGCCCAGGCCCGGATAGTCGGTGGCCACCACCACCCAGCCCGCCTTCACCATGGCGTCGAGCCCGGGGATGGTCTTCTTCCAGCCGAGCTGGAGCGACGGCGCGCAGTCGGGAACGACGCCGGTGGTGGGGTGCGCCCAGGCCGCCACGTTCCGCCCCCCGGCCGGCGCCGGCGCGTCCGGCACCACCAGCATGGCCGACACGCCCTCGGGTTCCCCCTTCATCCCGGTGGACCGGTAGAGGATCCGCCAGGACCGGGCGCCGTCCGGCCCTCCCTCGGCGGGCTCGATCCGCAGGACGTCCCCCGGCTTCCCGGCCGGGAGGGGCTCCGGAGGGGAGTAGAAGGCATCGGGCTTCCGGGGAGCCCCGGAGCATCCGAGCACGACCGCAATCGCCATGAACAAGAGGGGGAGCCGGAGTCTCATGGCCTCATTCCACCTCAGTTCGGGAACGGCGGGGGCTCGATCGTCACGCCCTCGATGGGCTGTCGGGATGCGAACCCCTCCTCGACGGGGTGCCAGTGGGCCACGGCCGGCTCCCCGAACTGCCAGCAGAGGAAGACCGGCTCCCCCTCGCGCACCCCGTAGAAGTCGACCAGCCCCGCATCGATGTCCTTCACGAGGCAACCCAGGTCGTTCACCTGCTCGACGACGCCGTTGATCTCCTCGACGAGCGTCCGGAAGCGCCTTGCGTGCGGCTCGAGCCCGGGTCCGGGCGCCCCGCCGTTCAGGACCGCCATGGCCCGGTCGCCGCCCCCCAGCGCCTCCACGAGCGCGCTCGCCTCGCCACGCAGCCGCCCCAGGTGGCCGAAGGCCAGCTCCAGGTCGGGGACGAGGTCGTTTGCCTCCTCCACGGTGAACATCCGGGGACCCTCCGGGGGCGGTCGCGGGGCCATGACCGTGTTATAAGCCCCCTCCTCGAAAGGGACGACCGAGAGATGCTGGAAACCGTCGCCAAAGGCTTCAAGGCCGCCAGGAACAAGCTCAAGGGGCGCACCGAGATCACCTCGGAGGTCGTCGACGACGCGCTGCGCGACATCCGCGTGGCGCTCCTCGAGGCCGACGTCTCCTTCGACGTGGTGAAGCGCTTCGTCGCCCGCGTCCGCGAGAAGGCCGTCGGCGAGGTCGTCGAGACCAAGGTCAAGACCGGCAAGGGCACCGTGCGGGTCACCCCGCAGGACCACTTCGTCAAGATCTGCCACGACGAGCTCGAGGCCCTCATGGGGCCGGTCGACACCTCGCTCGTGGTCGGCGCGCGGAAGCCCACCGGCGTGATGATGGTGGGGCTCCAGGGCTCCGGCAAGACCACCACCGCCGCCAAGCTCGCCAACCGCTACCTCAAGGAGGGCAAGACCATCCTCCTCGTGGCCGCCGACGTGCAGCGCCCCGCCGCGGTCGAGCAGCTCCGGCAGCTCGGCGAGAAGCTGGGCGTGCCGGTCTTCCACGAGCCGGGCCTCGCCCCGCCCGAGCTGTGCCGCCGGGCCCACGAGAAGGCCTCCCGCGAGAAGACCGACGTCGTCATCTACGACACCGCCGGCCGGCTCGCCATCGACGACGCCCTCATGACCGAGCTGGAGCAGGTCAAGGCGTCGGTGAAGCCCGAGAACACCCTGCTCGTCTGCGACGCCATGATCGGCCAGGACGCGGTTCGCACCGCCGCCGAGTTCGACCGGCGCATCGGCATCGACGGCTTCGTGCTGACCAAGCTCGACGGCGACGCCCGCGGCGGCGCGGCGCTCTCCATCAAGGAGGTCACGGGCAAGCCCATCAAGTTCCTCGGCATGGGGGAGCAGCTCGACAAGCTCGAGGAGTTCCGCCCCGAGGGGCTGGCCGGCCGCATCCTGGGATTCGGCGACGTCGTCGGCCTGATGAAGGACTTCGAGGCCCACGTCGACGAGGAGCAGGCCGAGGCCGACGCCAAGAAGCTCCTCTCCGGCGACTTCACCCTCGACGACTTCGTGAAGCAGATCCGCACCATCCGCAAGATGGGGCCCATCGGCGAGCTGATGGAGAAGTTCCCCATCTTCGGGGAGATGCCCGAGGGCTTCCAGTTCGACGAGACCGCCCTGGGCCGCATCGTCGCCATGGTCGACTCGATGACCCCGGGTGAACGGTCCCGCCCCGACTCGCTCAACGAGTCGCGCATGCGCCGCATCGCCAGGGGGTCCGGCCGCAAGGAGAAGGACGTCCGGGACCTCCTGAAGCAGTACCACGGCATGAAGGGCATGATGCGGATGGTGGGCTCGGCGCCGGGGCTCCTCTCGCGCCTCCCCGGCATCAAGCAGCTCGCCAACCTCCGCAAGTCGAAGGGACAGGGGCTCGAGGACGTGCTCGGCGACGACGCCGCGGCGGTCCAGTCGCTCATGGACGGCGGCGCCCCCGACCCCTCCCAGCTGGCCGGCCAGATGGCCGGGCTGCCCCGCGGCATGCAACCGCGCCTCCCGGCCGGCGCGCTGGCCCGGGCCCGCCTCATGGGCTACGCGCCCGAGCCCATCTCGACCGAGAGTGCAGCCGACCGCGACGCCCGAAACAAGAAGCGCAAGCGGGAGCGGCAGGCGCGCAAGAAGGCCCGGCGCAGGAAGTAGCCGCCTTACGGCGTTCGCGCGCGGGCCGTCCGCCGCCGCGGCACCACCAGCCCGCGCGAGAGCCGCCGCAGCGCCGTGACCGCCTGCCGCTTCTTGTAGCGTCGGTGGCTGGCTGGTCCCTGTTCGTTGCGGTGGGCCGTCTCCACGTCCGCCACCTGGAACTCGACCATCGCGAAGACGATCCGCCCCAGGTCCTCGCCAGGGGCGGGCGAACCAGGCGGGAGCACGTCGTCGATGCGGACCGGGAGGTCGACCACGAAGTGGAGGGCCTTGTAGCTCGCCTCGCTGAAGGGGTTGTCCCGGTGCACCGGGCCCGACCCACGCCTCTGGAACGGGAGCAGCGAGTTCTCCGACTGTCCGGGCACCACGTAGTTGAAGGGGAAGAGCTGCTGCCAGAGGTGGCGGAGCACCGGCGCCACGTCACCGGCGGTGCGTGTCAGGATCCGGAAGCGGACCCGGTCGAACACCTGTGCCGCGACCGATTCCCGCTTCACGAGGAGCTTGGTGACGAGCGAGTCCCGGGACTTCCGGTTGCCCTGGAACTCCACCACCGGGAGGCCCGCCTCGGCCATCCGCCCGGCCACCGCCATCACCCTGCGCTCCACCCGGTCGACCAGGTCGGCCTCCCGCATGGGGGCGCGGAAGAGCAGCTCGCGGGCGTCCACGTGGTGGACCACGTGCATCACCTTGAGCACGACGCAGGCGATCTTCCGGTAGCGGGAGGGCTCGGCCACCCCGCTCGCCAGCAGGAAGAGCGTGCGCAGGTCGTCGGGCGCGGCCACCGCGGGCGCCACCCGGTACCCGTAGGCGGTCCGGAGGTACTCGACCGCCTGCGCCAGGATGGCCCGCAGCCGGGCCTCGTCGCGCGGGTCCCCCAGGTCGAACAGGTGGAGCCGGAGGAAGCGGTCGACCTCGGCGACGTCCCGGAAGTGGAGCCGCCGCCAGTCGATGACCGACCCGCCCTTCAGGATGAGGCGCAGGACCTCCAGCTCGGCCACGTCCATGGGGGATGGCGGGCTACTTCGTCAGCCACCAGAGGCCGCCGGCGACCGCCAGGACGACCGCCAGCGCCACGAGCAGGACCACCGTGAGCGACCGGCTCTCCTTCTCCGGCGCCGTCTCGCGGGCCTGTACTTTCACCCCCCGTGGACCGGGCGTCCCGAGGCGCTTCTCGCCGGTGCGCTCCAGGCCCGCCATGGGCAGGGGCCGGACACCGGTGGGGTCGGTGCCCACGGAGTTCGGCTCGGCGGGCGGCGGGGCGGCGGGGGGCGGCTCGGCCGGGACCTCGGCCGCGGGGGGAACGGAGGCGGGCATCCGCGGCTCCGGTTCCTCCAGGGCGGCCAGGGCCGATGCCGCTCCGGGGCGCCACTCGTCGTCGGGGGGCGGGGGAGGCGGCGGAGGAGGAGGAAGCGGGGACTCCTCGGGAACCGGCGGGTGCTTGTCGCCGCTCAGGTGGCCGTGCAGCTCGGGAACCGAGGCGATGGGCGACCACTCGGCGAGCCCCGAGTACCAGACCAGGCTCTCCGGCCCGATCTCCCCCAGGTCCCAGTGGCGCTGGACCACCTCGATGGCAACCGGACCGACCGGTTGCTCGTCGATGGCGACCCACCACTCGACCGAGGGCGTCCCGCCCTGTGCGGAGGCTGCAGCGGCCTCCGGGTCGGGCCGCCGGACGTGCGTCACGTGTCCGCACTTCTTGCAGCGGACCTTCACGCCGCTCGGTCCGACCTTGTCGTCGGAGATCATGTACTTCGCGTTGCAGCCGTCACAGCTGAACCGCATGGCCCGCCTCCGTCACTTCGCCGCCACCGAGAGCCCGAGCGCGTCCCGAAGGATCGCCCAGTCCTCGGAGAGGCAGAACTGCACCAGGTCCCTCACCTTGGCCTCGTCCTGGAGCTTCGACACCTGGGCCTTTTCCTCCAAGACGAGCCGGCGCGCAACCTGGAGGTCGCCCGCGAGGAGCGCCCCGGCACGGTTGGAGGTGAGCTCGACCGCATCCATGTGGGCCCGGACGTCGCCCGGCCGGGCCTGGCCAGCGTACTCCTCGGCGAGGCGGGCCAGCATGGAAAGCGCGCCGCGCTCCTTCAGGGTGCGCTCGATCGGGCCCCTCATCCGCTGGACGAGGCGGGCATCGGCGGTGGGCAGGAAGGAGGGCGCGCCCACGCAGCAGGCGGCCTGGAAGACGGCCTGGAGCTGGTCGTGGGGCATCAGGCGCGCGAGGCGCAGCTCGGGCCGGTAGAAGGAGACCGCCCGCGCCGCCACGTACCAGAGCTCGCGCCTGGGCCGGTCCTGGTAGGTCTCCTCGCCCGCCACGAGCGAGGGCGGGTCGGTGTTGGCGAACCCGAGCCGCATCGGGCTCCCCGGCACCCGGAAGAGCCGGACCGACTCGATGCCGAGCGAGCGGGCCGCGTACTTGATCCCGTTCGCGAGGACGAGCCCGGAGGTCGCGAGATCCACCTCGTCCCGCGCGGTGTTGAGCCCCAGCTCCTTGGGGGCCTGGACGAAGAGCGAGGAGGCCTCCCGGGCCAGCAGCGCCAGGATCCCCGGGACCGGGCCGTCGCGGAGCCGCTCGTGCAGGAGCCGCTGCCAGAGCACGTCGTCGAGCGAGCGGGTGGCGAACTCCCGGGAGAGGCGGCGCAGCCGGTCGACCGTCTCGAGCTCGTCGGCGCTGGCGGTGCGCAGGAGGTGGGCGAGCACGTCGGCGGCCGCGTAGGCGCGGTCGAGGTCCTTGCGGACGAGCTGGACGGCGAGGAGGCGCGAGACGGTCCTCGAGGGGTCCTTCTGCCGGAGCGCGATGGTGCGCAGCGCCTCGGCCGCGGGTCCCTCCTGCCCGGGGACCGAGGCGGAGAGGTCGGCGTAGGCCTGGAGCGCGTCGAGGTCGTCCGGGCTCATCCGCACCACGCGCTCATAGGCGGCGCGCGCCGCGGCCACGTCGCCGAGCGCCCGGTGCTGCAGCCCCCCGAGCTCCTTCCACAGGGCGGCGCGTGCCCGCTCGGTGTCGGGGGCCTCGGGGAGCCTCCCGATCATCCGCTCGATGGCCTTCGCCAGGTCGCGCCAGCGGCGCTTGGCCGCGAGCACCTGCTCGATCACGGCGAAGGCCTTCACCAGCCGTACATCGGCGTCGAGGGCCAGATCGAGGTGGTGCAGGGCCAGCTCCTCGTCCCCGACCCGGTCGCGCAGGAGCTCGCCGAGCTGCAGGTGGAGCCGGGCGGCGCTGCCGGTGTCGGCCTGCACCTCGGGAATGCGCAGCAGCCGCTCGAGCATCCCGGCGGCGCGCGGCCAGTCCTCCCGCGCCACCAGGGTCCGCGCCATTCCGCGCAGCGAGGCCACGTGGGCGGGATCGGCCTCGAGGGCCCGCTCGTAGCTGTCGGCCGCCCGTGCGACGTCCCCCTTCCGCTCCAGGATCTGGCCGGCCCAGCCGCTCGTGACGGCGACCTCGGCGGGCGAGAGCGATCCGGCGTGGTGGGCGAGGATCGCCTCGAGGACCGGGAGCGCCTCCGGGGCGTCGGCGCGGGGCCCGAGGATGGCGGCGAGCCCCTTCAGCGCGGGGAGCGAGACCGGGTCGATCTCCCGGGCGCGCCGGTAGGCCTCGAGGGCTCCGGCGGAGTCGCCCACGTGGTCCCTGGCCTGGCCGAGCCGGCAGAGATGGCGGAGCAGTTCCCTCGGCTCGCCGTCGCCGAGGCGGGCGACCGCCGTGTCGAGCAGGCGCGCGACACCGGCGTGGTCGCCTCGGGCCTCGAGCGACTCGGAGAGGGCCAGCGTGGCGCGGAGGTGGTCGGGGACCCGAACCAGCGCATCCTCGAGGAGTCGGGCCGTCTCGTCGCGGGAACGCCCCTCCAGCTCGAGGAGCCGTGCTGCCTCGACGAGGGCGTCGGCGGCGCGCCGCGCGTCGTCGACGTGCCGCGCCTCGGCCACGAGCATCTCGGCGAGCCCGGCGCGGTCCCCGGCCCGGCCGCGGAGGGCGGCGAGCGCGCGGATCGCCTCCAGGTTCCCGGGGGAGAGCGCCAGCACCTTCTCGTAGTCGGCCCGTGCCTCGTCCGGATCGCCCGCCTCCTGGGCGCGCATCCGGGCCAGGCGGAGGTGGAGTTCCGCGCCCCGCACGGGATCGACGCCGGCGATGAGCGCGTCCCGGAACGCCGCCTCGGCCTCGGCGGGCCGGTGGAGGGGGCCGTCGAGGATCTCGCCCAGCTCCATCAGGATCCCGGCCTTGGTGGCCGGGTCGGGCGCGATCGCCGACCGGACGCGGAGGAGGTCGACGAGCCGCCCGGTGTTCCCGCCCTCGCGGTAGCAGCGCTCGAGCGCCAGGGCGACCTCGGCGTCGTCCGGGGCGAGCCGGTGGGCCGTCTCGAGGAGCACGAGCGCCCTGCCCGGATCGGCGGCGTCGACGGCGGCCGCCGCCCAGCCGAGCAGCCGGGCACCGACGGCACCGGGGAAGGGCTCGTCTCCCGACGACAGGGGCTCGAGGCAGTCCGGATCGGCCTCGACCGCGCGGCGCACGGCCCGGGCGCCTGCGGCGGCGTCGCCCCCGTGGACGCCGCGCTCCACGGCGACGCGGAGCAGGAGGCCGGCCTGCCGCGCTCCGACCGCGGCCTCGGCGGCCTGCTCGAGGAAGGCGACCCGCTCCTCGGGATCCCCGCGGGTGGCCGCGAGCCGGGTGAGCGCCGCGAGCGCCCGTTCGGACGAGGGGGCCTCGCGGAAGGCGCGGCGCCAGGCGTTCCAGGCGCCGGCCGGGTGATCGGCCCGGCTCTCCAGCACCTCGGCGAGCTCCTCGAGCAGCATGGCCCGGCTCGGGGCATCCTCCACGCGCGGGATGAAGAGCTCGGTGACCCGGGCCCAGGCGCCCCAGTCGCCGCCGTCGGCGTGGAGCGTCCGGAGCGCGTCGAAGGTGGGGCGGCTCGCGGGGTCGCAGGCGAAGGCCTCCGAGAGCGCGACGCCGGCCTCCAGGATGCGCCCCTGGGACACCCATGCGGCCGCGGCGGTGCGCCAGGCCTCGGCCGCCGCGGGCCCCGCGCCGATGCGCCGGGCGCGCGCCTCGATCACCCGGTTGGCGTCGTCCTCGGCGCCGACGGCCCGGAAGACCGCGCCCAGCCGGTCGAGCTCGGCATCGCTGGCGGGGCCGAGGGCCAGCGCCCGGCGCCCCTCCTCCACGACAGCGCCGGCGTCCCCCGCCGCGATGAGCGTCTCGGCGATCCCGAGCCGAAGCTCCCGCTCGCCCCCCGGGTCGAAGGGCAGCAGCCGACGAAGGGTGTCGGCGAGGCCGATCAGGTCGCCGCGGGCGGCGTGCAGCCGCTTCAGGGCCTCGAGGGGTCGCCGGTCGGTCTCGTTCCTCCGTGCGAGCCCTCCCCAGAGCTCGACGGACAGCTCCGGGTCCGTGCCCTCGGCCGCCTCCGCGATGCGCGCGAGCGCTCGCAGGGAGGCAGGGTGGCCAGGCAGGGCCTCGAGGATCCGGCCGTAGGCCCTGGCGGCCCTCCCCGGCGCCGCGAGCCGATCCTCGCAGAGCTGGGCGAGGACGAAGAGGAGCCCGGTGTGCCCCTCCGACCGGGTCTCGGCCTCGGCGAGCGCCTCGAGCGTGGTGGCGAGGTCGTCCCAGCGTTCCAGCCCCCGGTAGAGCCGTTCCAGGGCCGGGAGCGCCCGCGGCGCCAGCGACGGATCGAGGCGGCGGGCCTCCTCGTAGAAGTGCGGCGCCTCGGCGGCGCGCTCCAGCGCACCCTCGAGGAGCGCGCCCAGCCGCAGGGCCACGGCGCCTCCCGACGCACCCAGGCGCGGCAGCCGCTCGGCGAGCAGGGCCGCGAGCGGCTCGTTCCGCCCGGTGGCGGCGTAGGCCTTCTCGAGGATGGCGCCGGCGCGGTCCGGGTCGTGGGCCATGGCCCGCTCCACCCGTCCGAGCGCCCCGGCGTCCTCCGGGTGGCGCTCGAGCAGCGGCTCGAGCAGGGAGAGCGCGCCGGCCGGATCGCCGAGCTGCTCCTCGTGGAGCGCGGCGAGCGTCGACCGAAGTGCGGTGGCCTCCCCTTCCCGCCCCTCGCCCTCGGCGGCGGCGAGCGCGCGCGCGAGGACACCGGCGAAGAACGGGGCGTCTGCGGAGACGAGGTCCGGGTCGCGCGACAGCTCCTCCGCCGCCAGGAGCGCCCCGGCGTCGTCCGGGACGGCCGCGAGGGCGGCGCGCAGGGAGGCGACCGCTCCGCGGCCGTCGCCCAGCCGGTCCCTGCGGATGCGCCCCGCCCGCGCGTGCAACCCGGCGCAGTCGGCGGCGCCGCCGGGGCGGGACGCGGCCTCCTCCCCCTCCTGGTCGAGCAGCGCCGCCACCTCTCCCCAGGCCTCCCGCGAGCCGTCGGCGTCGTCCAGCCGGTCGCCGGTCACCTCGGCGATCTCCTGCCAGAGCTCCCGGCGAAGGCGGAAGTCGCGGACGAGCCCGACCCGTCCCCGGAGCGCCTGGACGAGCGCCCCCCACGCCTGCCGGGCCCGGTGCACCTGTGCCACGACCGCGCCCGCCTCCACGGCGGCGGCGTCGGGAAGCCCCTGCGCGATCGCCTCGGAGAGGATCGTGGCCAGCCGCTCGTCGCTTCCGGCCAGATCGGCGAGCCGGCAGAGCTCGGCCCGGAGCGCCGGCTCGGCGGAGGGATCTCCGCGTTGCAGCGCGTACTGGCGCACCCGCGCCTCGAGGGCGGCGTCGAGCTTCCCGGACGCCTCCCGCAGGCCGGACAGCTCGGCGAGCGCCGCGGCGCGCTCCTCGTCCGGCAGGTCGGCGAAGCGGAGCTCGATCAGGTCGGCGAGCTGGTCCTTGTCGCCGCTGGCCCGGTGGACCTTCTCGAGCAGGCGCGCGGCGGCGGCGCGGGAGCCGGGGCGGGCCAGCGCGCGGGCCAGGCCGGCGAGGGCCGCTCCCTCGTGCGGGAACTCGTCGAGGATGGCGGCGAAGGCGTCGACGGCCGCCTGGGGATCCTCCGACCCCTCGAGGAGCACGGCGCGCCGGAGGAGCACCTCGAGACGCCGTCCCGGATCTCCCCGGCGGGCGAGCGCCAGCTCGGCGAGGACCTGAGCGAGCTCGTCGGTGCGCCGCTCGCGGGAGAGGACCCGATCGAGCGCCTCCAGGGCCTCGAGGTCGCCGGGGACCACGGTGCCGAGCCTCCGCCAGGCGGCCACCTGGGCGGCGACGTCGTCGGTCCGCTCCCAGGTCCGCGCGGCGAGCCGGAGGAAGTCGGCAGCCGCCTCGCCGTCCATCGCGTCGGCGGCGGCCGCGTAGACCTCGGCCAGCACGGGGAACCGCTCCGCCTTCTCGGCCAGGCGAGGGATGTCGGCGAGGGCCTCCTCCCGCTCCCGGCCCCCCGCGGCGAAGGCGCCGCGCGCGGCGTCGAGCGCGCGGGACGGGTCGGCCAGGTCCACCTCGAGGAGCGTCCGGATCTCCCCCTGGAGGTGCGCCCGCTCGGCGGGATCCTGTTCGCCGGCCAGCCGGTCCTCGCGGACGGTGAGCCGGGTCTCCACGTCCTGCGGGGAGGTGAGCACGGCGTCGACGAGCGCGAGCGCCTCCCGCCCCAGCGTGCCCGGCTCCCGGGCGAGCTGCAGCACCGACTGGCGCAGGCCCGGATGTTCGGGGTCGTGGGCGGCGAGTTCGTGGAACAGCCGCAGCGCGCCCTCGGCATCGCCCAGGCGGAGGCGGCGAAGCTCGGCGATCCGGAAGGCGACCTCCGGATCGAAGAGCGCCGCGGCGAGCCGCTGTTCGAGCGCCCACGCCAGGTCGGAGGGGCTGTCGAGGTCCTGGGCGAGCTGCTCCATCTCGGCCGCCGCCGCGACGTCGTGCGGGTCGCGCGCGAGGCGGGCGCGCGCGTCGGCCAGCCGCTCCGCCGGGTCGACCGGAGGAGGCAGCACCGGCACCTCCAGGCCGGGGGGCACGTTCGGGTGACGGGCGAGCTCGTCGAGGACCGCGGCGAGCCCCTCGCGATCGTGGGCCGCCTCCAGCGCGCGGGCCGTCCGGACGAGCAGGCGGGCCGGGTGTTCCCCGGGCAGGAGCTCGAGGGCGCGCCGGTAGGCGGCGACCGCGCCCGGAGGGTCGCCGAGCCGCTCGAGCAGGAGGTCGCCGAACTGGGTCGCGAGCGCGGCCCGCTCCTCGGCCAGCTGGGCGAGACGCTCCCGCTCACCGAGGAGGTCGCGCGCCTCACCCCAGCGCTCGCCGGCCAGCGCGAGCCGCGTGAGCGCGGCGAGCGGCTCCGGATCGGCGGGGTCGATCTCCCGCAAGCGCCGCAGCTGCGCCACCGCCTGCTCCTGGGAACCGAGCTCCTCCTCGGCCAGCTGCGCCGCACGCATCCGCAGGGCCCGCTCCTCGGCACCCTGCCCCCGGAGCGCGTCGGCGGCCTCGGCGAGAAGCGCGTGGAGCTCGGACCAGGCACGGGCACGGGTGGCGAGGTCCTCGACGCGGCGGAGCGCCTCGGGGTGTGCGGGCGCCTCGCGCAGCGCGGCCGCGGCCGCGTCCAGGGCGCCTCGCGAATCCTCCAGCCGGTCCTGCCGGATCGCCGAGACGTCGAGCCACATGCGCGCCCGGTCGCCCGGGGAGGCCGCCTCGTCCCGGGCGATCACCTCGAGCATCTGGACGTGCCGGGCGATGTCCCCGTCGGCGGCGTGGATCGGCGCGAGCGCGCGTGCGATGCGGACCGGCTCGATCCCGCTGCCGAGGAGCCCCTCGAGCGCCCGCACCACCTGGGCGGCCTGCAGCGGGGCGAGACCGCCTCCACCCAGGAGCGCGAGCCACGCCTCGGCCGAGTCGAGCGGACGCGCCAGCGGCTGGAGGAGCAGGGAGGCCCGCTCGGCCTCGAGGTCGGCCCGGTCCGGCGCGCCCTGTGCTGCGAGCCGGGCGAGGACCTGGCAGAGCTCGGCGGCCGCCATCTCCGACCCGTCGACGCGGAGCGCGGTGGCGAGCCCCCGCAGGGATTCGGGGTCGGTCCCGTCGAGCGCGAGCAGCTCGCGCCACGCCGCCTCGCTGCGCGGCGCGTTCCCGGCCTCGAGGTGGAGGCGGGCGATCTTCTTCGAGAGCTCGCGCCGGTCGGCTTCCGACGCGCCCTCGAGGCGGCCGGTCAGCTCGTCGATGAGCTCGGCGTGCCGCCCGGCCCGGGAGAGGGCGGCCTCGTAGGCGTTCGCGGCGCCGCGGTCACCGGGGTCGAGGTCGGCGAGGATGCGCCACACCCGTGCCGCCTCCTCGGCGTGCCCGAGGTCGTGGTCCTCGACCTCGGCCACCCGGCGCAGGAGCGCCTTGCGGGTCCCCAGGTCCGTCCCCGACACGGCCGCGCCGGCGCGGAACGCCCGGGAGAGCTCGGCGAAGTCGCCGCTTCGCGACGCCACCGCCTCGAGCGCCCGGCGCGTCGCCATCCGGGCCGGCTCGGCGAGGAGAGCCCACGAGAGGATGCGCATCGCCTCGGCCGGGTCGCCGATGGAGTCGAGCGTCAGCTCGGCCGCGCGCAGGAGCAGCGTGGCCCGGGCGGCCGGATCCCGCTCGCTGGAGGCCACGGTCTGGAGCGTCTCCACGAACTGCGGCCAGTCCCCCGCCGATTCGAGGAGGGGCAGGAGCGCGCGGGCCGCGGGAAGGAAGCCGGGCGCCTCGCGCAGCGCCGCCTCGAGAAGGTGACGGGCCCGGGCCGGCTGGCCCGCGGCGATGGCCATCTCCGCCCCCCGGAGCCGGAGGGGCGCGTGCTCGGTGCGGCGGGGACCCGCGGCGAGGTGGCGCTCGAGGGCCGACAGGGCCTCGGCCGCGCGCCCGGCGTCGACGTGGGCCTCGAAGAGGTGGAGCGCCGCCTCCTCGTTCGCAGGGTCGAGGTCGAGGGCTCGGTCGAGCGCGTCGACGGCCCCCTCGGCGTCGCCGAAGCGGACGAGCAGGACCTGGGAGAGCAAGAGGTTCACCGCCACCGCCGCGGCGAGGTCGCGGGAGCTGCGGGCGAGCCGGGTGAGCTCCTCGCGAAGCGCCGTCCAGTCCCCTCGCTCCCCGTGCCAACGCTCGAGCAGGTCGAGGGACCGGGGGTTCCCCGGCGAGGCCAGCCATGCCCGGTCGAACGCCTCCCGGGCCATCGCCGCGCCGTCGGGATCGTAGGCCACGTGCAGGGCGGCGAGCCGCAGCCAGATGCGGGAGGCCTCCCGGCGGTCCCGTTCCACCGCGGCCCGACGCTCCAGTTCGCCGGCCTGATCGCGCCAGGTCCGGGGCAACGACCGGAGCCGATCCAGCGTCTCGGCGGCGCCGGGGGCGGAGCGGTCGAGCAGCATCGCCTCGACCGTCACCTCGAGGGCGAGCCCGTGCTCGAGCGGCTCGTCGACGAGCATCGTCCCGAGCTGGGCGTAGGCCTGCGCCAGCTCGGCGCGCTCCCCTCCGGCGTCGCGCCAGGAGTCGAGGAGCTTCCGCGCATGGGCGTACCGACCGAGCGCCTCCGCGCAGGCGACCGCGCGGCGTCGCCCCTCGGCCAGGCCGGGCGCGAGGCGGACGGCACGGCCGTAGAAGAGCGCGGCCCGGTCCCGACGCCCGATCCGATCCTCCCACCAGTGGGCCACGGCCATATAGCGCGCGGCGGCCTCCGCCGGGTTGGACGTCCGGTCGGCCTCCTCCTCGAGGACGGCGGCGACACCGGCGAGGTCCCCGGCCTCCTCACGGATCGCCGCGAGGTCGCGCAGCATCTCCGGCTCGCCGGGGAGGTGGTGGAGCGCCCGGAGGAGGAGCGTCTCGGCGCGCCCGAACTCCCGGATCTCCCGGGCGAACGACGCACCCCTGCGCAGCAGCGCGGCCGCACGGGCGCCATCCGCCTCCTCGCGCGCCTCCCGTTCGAGGAGCGCGATGGACTCGGTCTTCTGTCGCTCTCCTTCGTCGATGGAATCGCTCGACGAATTCGTTCGGGTCGGCGCACTCATCCGGGTAAGGGCGCATCGTACCTGCCGGAAGGCGACCGGGGCAATCCGGTGACCGCGAGGGTCGACCTGCCTTGATGCGGCGCGGCGCGGGTGTTAACCGTCAGGTCCCATGACCCCCGATTTCCTTCCCCGGACGGCCGATATCGCCCGGCGCCCCACCGCGGCGCTCCTCGCCGCCCTCGTCCTCGCCTCGGCCCCCGCCTGCGCCGCCGCCAAGGGTCCTCAGGTGGTGCTCGAGTCGGGTGGGAAGTCGCTCGTGGTCCAGGTCGAGGTGGCCGACACCCCCGCGAAACGTGAGCGAGGGCTCATGTTCCGCAAGGAACTGGCCGACGGCCACGGCATGGTCTTCCTCTTCGACGAGGAGGCGGAGCACACCTTCTGGATGAAGGACACCCTCATCCCCCTCGACCTGATCTTCGCAGACCCCACCGGGCGGGTCGTCGGCATCGTCGCGCAGGCGCGCCCCCTCACGCTCGAAGCGCGAACCGGGGGTCCGGGGCGGATGGTGCTCGAGGTCCCGGGCGGATGGGCCGCAAGGAACGGGATCAAGGTGGGCGACCGGATGCGCTTCGAGGCAGCGCCCCCCGCCCGTCAGTGACCTTCGCCGCCGCCACGGTCGAGGAGTTGCCGCGCCACCACCGGCCCGAAGCTCGAGGTCATCATGGCCTCGACGGCCCCCTCGAACTGGCGCCGCCGTTCCTCGTCGCTCCAGCGGAACTGGATGCCGACCCCCGGGTCGCTCCCCTCGGTCTCGTTGCGCACCACCACGCCGTCGAGCTCGAAGGGTACCGAGCGCCCCGGAACGACGAGCCGGAACCGGAACGCGGTGCCGAGCGGCAGCGAGCGCTTCGAGGGGATGAAGGTGCCACCCCTGGAGATGTTCTTCGTGTAGTCGGCGAAGAAGGCGTTCAGCCCCTCGTAGGCGACCCGCAGCTCCACGGGCTTCCGGATGTGCTCGCGGCGATCCTGGGTCACCGGCGCATGGTAGCGCGGGGGCGTCCTTGACCGTAAGTGCCCCCCGGATCCGGCTCGCCCTCCGCGCCGCCGCGGCCGGCGTCGTCGCCGCGCTCGGGTTCCGCCTGGCCGGGCTCCCGCTCCTCGAGGCACCGGGGTGGGAGCTCGGGATGGTCGCGGCGCTCGTGGGGGTGATCGCCGGGGCAGCGTTCGGGATCTCCGGCGCGCGGCGCGAGCTCGAGGGAACTCGACCCTCCGCGCTCCGGGCCTTCGCCGGCGCCTCGGTGGGCGCGGTGCTCCTGCAGGCGGCGCTCGTGGCCGGGGGCGCGCTGCGCACCGCGTTCCTCACCCCCTGCAGCGCCACCTTCGGGCTCGCCTTCGTCCCGGCGGTCGCCCTCCCCTCGGCGCTCGCCGCCGCCGCGCTGGGGGTCCTCTGCGGGCTCCTGGGGCGCGGGCGGGCGGTCCGGTCCGCCGTGCTGGTGGTCGCCGGTCTCGCCGCCTCCCTCGCGGCCACGCTGTTCGAGGGGTGGCTGGGGCCGGCCTCGTACCTGCTCGACCCCTTCCTCGGCATCTGGCCCGGACCGATCTACGACGAGGCGCTCTCGTTCGACCGGCGCCTCCTCCTCTTCCGGCTCGGGACCCTGGCCTGGACCGTGGCGATGCTGGGCGCGGCGGCGGCGGTCGCGGCGCGGCGCCGGACGCCCCCCGGCCGCGGCGGCGCGGGACTTTCGGTCACGGCGCTGGCGCTCCTCGGCGTGGCCGCCGTCCGGCTCTCCGGCGCGGCCTCGGGAGACCTCGCCACACGGGCCGGGATCGACCGGATCCTGGGCGGACGCCTGGTGGGGGCGCGCTGCGACCTCCACTTTCCCCGGGAGAAGCCGGCCGCCGACGCGGAGCGGCTCTTCCGGGAGTGCGAGGCGGACGTGGCCGAGGTGGCCGCCGCGCTCGGCGTCTCCCCTGCACCCCAGGTGAAGGTCTGGGTCCACCGATCCGCGGAGGAGAAGCGGCGGCTCGTGGGGGCTGGACGGACGGAGTTCACGAAGCCCTGGCTGGCCGAGATCCAGGTGCTCGACGCGCCCGGCGCCCCGCCGGCCCTCCGGCACGAGATCGTCCACGCGGTGGGAGGGACGGTCGCGGGCGGCCCGCTCGGCGTCCCGGCCCGCGGGCTCGTGCTCGTCGACGCGGGGCTGGTCGAGGGGCTCGCGGTGGCGCTCGAGGTCCCGCGCGGCGAGTGGACGGTGCACGAGTGGGCCCGCGCCATGAAGGACCTGGGGCTCCTGCCCGGAGCGGCCAGCCTCGTCGAGCCGGGCGGGTTCTTCTCGGCCCCGGCGGCCCGCGCCTACGGCGCGTCGGGGAGCTTCCTCGCCTTCCTCCTCGAGCGGCGCGGCGCCGGACCGGTGGTGCGCGCCTACGCGGGCACCCCGTTCGCGGAGGCCTTCGGCGCCCCGATCGGCGCGCTGGAGGCCGAGTGGCACGCCTTCCTCGACGGCGTGCCGGTGCCGCCGCAGCTGGCGGTGGCCGCCGAGGCCCGCTTCCGGCCCGCCGGCCTCCTCGGCCGGCGCTGCGCGCGGGAGACGGCCGGGCTCGAGGCCCGGGCCATGGAGGCGGGGGGGCGCGGAGAGCCGGCACTGGCCGCGGCGCTCTGGCGGCGTGCCGCGCGCCTCTCCGGCGATCCCTCCGACCTGCGGGGGCTCGGGGACGCGCTGCGGGGCAGCGATCCGGCCGGCGCCGACCGGGCCTACGCGGAGGCGCTCGAGGCGGTGGGCAAGGGCGCGCCCGCGCTGCGCTCCTCGCTGCTCGAGTCGCGCGGCGACCTGGCCTGGCGCACCGGGGACGCCGCCGGGGGTGCGGCGCGCTACCGCGAGGCCCTCGCGCTCCACCCCGACCGGGCGCGGGAACGGCTGCTCACCGCCAAGATCGCTGCGGCGACCGGGCCGGCGCTCGCCGGCGCGACCTCCTGGTTCCTGGGCACGGGCGATGCCGGCGCGGCCATGGCTGCGCTCGCGGATTCCACCGATCCCCTCGGCCCCTACCTCGCGGGGCGCTTCGCCCTCTCCCGGGGAGACGCGGCGCGGGCCGTCCCGCTCCTGGAGCGGGCGCTCGAGGGCTCCCTCCCCTCGGACGCCTTCCGCGTCGAGGCCCTCTCCTCGCTCGCCTCGGCACGCTGCCAGCTCGGGGACGTGGCCGGCGCCCGGGAGGCGTGGGCGCGCCTCGAGCGCGCCACCGACCGGGAGGCGGACCGGGAGCGGGCCCGCCACGCGGCCCGGCGCTGCGGCTCCTGAGCGCTGCCGGGGCGGCGGCTACTTCGCGCCGCGCAGCCTGTCGATGGCGGCCTTGGGGTTGCGCACCCCGTTCTTGAGGAGCCACCAGGCCACCTTCGCACCTCCGGCGGCGAGCACCCCGAGGTAGCCGTGGCTCACGAGCCGCGCGGTCGACGCGTGGATGTGGACGCGCACGCGTTGCTCCGGCTCGCGGGCGAGGAGCAGCTTGAAGAAGGCGATCCCGAACGCGCCGACGTCGTCGCCCTCGATGGCGGTGATCTGCTTCACAGCCGGTGCCGGGAGCGTGAGGGTGAAATCGGGATCGGGCTCGGCCCCCGGCTCCACGCGCGCCTCGCCGCCCGCCATGGAGAAGCGGGCCGGTCCGGAGGCGAGGTCGAGGGCCACGCGCGCGTCGCGGGCCAGCGGCCGGGTCGCCTTTCGTGCCGCGGGGGAGGTCGCGAAGAAGCGCGCCAGGGCCTCGGTGCCGGAATCGTCCATCGCCTCAGTCTATTCCCACACGGCCTTCCGAGGTTGCGGGATGGGGCCCTGGGACGGGCCCTGCGGCCGATTGACTGGCGGGGCTCCCCGTGGTTTGACCTCCGGATGCGAATCCCGTCGTTCGCCGTCCTCGCAGCGCTGTCCCTCGCCGCCTGCGCCCGCAACATCCCCAACACCGAGATCCGGGACACGCCCGACAACCGCGCCGTCATCGCCGTCGTCGACGCGTACCGGAAGGCCTTCGACACCCGAAACACCGACGCCGTGATGGCGCTCGTCTCGCCGGCCTACTACGACGACGCCGGCACCGTCGACGCCTCCGACGACATCGACTACAAGGCGCTCCCCGGCGTCCTGCGCGACACCTTCTCCCGCATCACCCAGGTCCGCATCGAGTTCGGCATCACCGACATCATCGTGAACGGCAACAAGGCCCAGGCCGACCTCTTCTACGACGCCAAGTACCGGGTGACGACCCCGCGCATCGAGATCCCCAAGCGCGACACCGACATCCAGCGGATCCTGTTCGAGCGCGACGGCCAGGCCTGGAAGATCGTCTCCGGCCTGTAGCCGCCGGGCAGGGCGCGGTCACGGGGGCGAGCCGAGGAGCCCCTCGGCCGCGCCGATGCGCCGCCACCGCGCCGACACCACCTTCCAGCCGTCCTTCTCGCGCTCCAGGGTGGCGTCGATGCGCCAGGTGTCGCCGGCCTCGGGCAGGCGCGCGGCGAGCCCCTTCCCCTTCCCTCCGCGGATCAGCGCCGCGTCGAAGGTGGCCTGGGCCCGGTCGCCCTCGACCTTCACCCGGACCGAGACCGGCACCACCGCGTTCCAGGAGCCCCGCAGCACCTGGGCGACCACGTACTGCTTCAGTTCGCGGTAGCCCATGCCCTCGCCCTGGAAGCGCTCGCTCACCGCCTCCATCACGTCTCCGGGGCGCTGCTCCTCCACGGCGCTCGAGGCACGCTCGAGGAGGGCCTGGATCCGCTCCTCGTCGGTGGGCTCGGGCCGGAACGCGCGGATGGCGAGCAGGCAGCCCAGCGCGGCGAGCACCGCGAGCGCGAAGACCGCGACGTTTCGGGAGATTCTCATGACCGTTCCCGGGGCGGGGCCCGGGGGCGCCATTGGAGTAGACTCCGGGCCGTGGCGCAAGACCGAGACAGGCCGACGCAGGCCGACCAGCACAACGAGCGGGGCATCGAGCTCGCCGATCGCGGCTGGCTCGAGGAGGCCGAGAAGGAGTTCCTGAAGGCCATCGCCCTCGATCCCGCCTCGGCCCACCCGCACGAGAACCTGGCGATGCTGCACGTCCGCCGGAAGCGCTGGCGGGAGGCCCTTCTCGCCCACCTGAAGGCGGTTGAGATCGAGCCGCTCAACCCCGGGGCCCGCTTCACCCTCGCCTCCTTCCTCGCCAACCACGCCCTCGAGATGGCCGAGTCCGAGTACCGGGAGGCCATCTCCGCCGACCCCGAGCACGCCGAGGCCCATCTCGAGCTCGGCCTCGCCCTCGCCGACATGGGGAAGGCCGAGGAGGGGCTGAAGGAGCTCGCCACCGCCGTCCGGCTCGCGCCCGAGGACCCGCTGGCGCGCCAGGAGCTCGCGAGCCTCCTCATGGACGAGGGGGACTACCGGACCGCCATCGGCCACCTGCGGGAGGCCGCGCGGCTCGAGCCGGAGAGCTTCGAGACCCACCTCGACCTCGGGCTCTGCTACGCCCAGAAGGGGTTCTACGAGGAGGCCGAGCGGGCCTACGAGAAGGCGCGCGGGTTCCGACCGGACGACCCGGTGGTGAACTACGACCTCGCCTCCCTCTACGCGCAGTGGGGTCGCACCGCCGACGTGATCTCCCCGCTGCGGAAGGCCCTCGAGATCGACGGGGAGAAGGTCCGGTCCTGGCTGTCCTCGGATCCGGTCTTCGACCCCCTGCGGGGCAGCGACGCCTTCGACCAGCTCGTCGCGGGTTGAGCCTTACCTTCGCCGTCCCTGGCACCCCGACGTCAGCATAATTTTACGCCCCAATAGATGTACCCAATACAGGCTACATTTTGATGTAGTCAGATGTCGGGTGATTACATTTTTTTCATGCTTGGAGCTCGTCCGATGAAGAACCGCGCCCCCCGAAGGCGCCTTCGCGTTCGCGTGGTCACACCGCGAGGCCCCTCGATGACCGTCGATGTGAGCCGCGGCGGCTTCTGCACCAACGTGATGCGCGTCCTTCCGCCGAACACGCAGTTCGAGGGAACGATCCACTTCGACGGGCGCGACGAGGTCTTCACCGGGCGGGTGGTCTGGGTGCGGCCGGGCAATCCTCGCATGAGCATGCTCGGCGCCATGGGGGTCCGGTTCGAGGCGGCCTCCCCGTCCCTGGTGCAGGCCATCGCGGGTCCGGAAACGGAGCAGGGTCAGTCGCGTTAGGGCTGGTGGTCGAGGACCCGGCCCGTTCCTCGCATAGGTTCTGGAATCGTCATGCCCGAACTCGCTTTCTTCCGTCATGGTGAGGAGTTGCTGCGTGTCGCCCTCGGCGACCAGACCA
The DNA here is from genome assembly GCA_903904005.1 of uncultured Anaeromyxobacter sp. Taxonomy (GTDB): domain Bacteria; phylum Myxococcota; class Myxococcia; order Myxococcales; family Anaeromyxobacteraceae; genus CAIOAK01. The sequence goes on along the minus strand of CAIVAR010000117.1, from coordinate 5,602 downwards.
CGATCGGCCGATCCGCGGACTGCGACGTCTCTTTGCCGGACCCTGGGCTTTCCCGGGTCCAGGCCTCGATAGAGCGGCGCGCCGGCGGGTGGGTGCTCGTCGACCGCTCCGGCCGCGGTACCCGGGTCGGCGTCGAGGACGTGAGCGAGGCCCCCCTCGTCGACGGGACCCACCTCACCTTCGGCAGCTGGCGGGCACTCTACCGGGAGGCCGGCGCCGGCGACCCGGAATCCACGTCGGTGCGGGGGCTCACCGGCATCCGCCCCGTGGACATCCCCGCCTCCTCGCAGTCGCGCCTGCGCATCCGGGACCGGGGGCGCGAACGCGTCGTCCCCCTCCCCGACGAGGGGCTCACCGTGGGCTCCGTTCCCGGGAACGGGCTCGTGCTCGACGACCCCTTCGTCTCCGCCCGCCACCTCCGCATCGACCGGCCGGCCGGGCGCTGGGAGCTCACCGACGCCGGCTCCACGAACGGGACGCTGCTCGGCGGCGTGCGGATCTACCGCTGCGAGCTGCCGCCGGGGCTGCCCATCACCGTGGGGGACAGCGAGCTCGTCCTCGAGGTCGGGGCGCCGCGGGAGGGGCGGCTCCCCGGCAGCTACGAGGGGATGTTCTCGCTCGACCCCGGCATGCGCCAGGTCTTCGACCTCATCGACCGGCTCGCCCCGTCCGACGCGGCGGTCACCATCCTCGGCGAGACCGGCACCGGCAAGGAGCTCGTGGCCCGCGCGCTGCACGCCCGCTCCCCGCGCTGCAACGGGCCGTTCATCCCGGTGAACTGCGCGGCCATCCCCGAGACGCTCATGGAGAGCGAGCTCTTCGGACACGAGAAGGGGGCCTTCTCCGGCGCCGAGCGGCTGCGCAAGGGAGCCTTCGAGGAGGCCGACCAGGGCACCCTCTTCCTCGACGAGATCGGCGAGATGCCGCTCGACCTCCAGTCGAAGCTCCTGCGGGCGCTCGAGAACGCCGAGGTGAAGCGGGTCGGCGCGTCACGCCCGATCCACGTGTCGGTGCGCGTCCTCTCCGCCACCCACCGGGACCTCCCCGCGCAGGTGCGCGCCGGGAAGTTCCGCGAGGACCTCTTCTACCGGCTCGCGGTGATCCCGCTCGCGGTGCCCCCGCTGCGGGCCCGTCCCGGGGACGTCCGGGCGCTCGCGCAGCGCTTCCTCGACGCCACCGCTCCGCGCGGCCTGCAGCTCCGCTGGAGCGAGGAGGCGCTCCGCCGCCTCGAGACCTACGACTGGCCCGGCAACGTGCGACAGCTGAAGAACGTGGTGCAGCGCGCGCTCCTCTTCCGGGGGGAGGGAACGGTGCTCCCCGCCTCGGCGGTCACCTTCGAGGACCTGCGCCCGGCCTCCGACGCGGGCGGCGACGACACCACCCTCTACCTGCCCGGGCTCACCCTCGAGGACATCGAGCGGGAGGCCATCCGGCTCTCGCTGCGCCGCAACCGGGGCAAGCGGGCCGCGGTGGTGAAGGAACTCCAGATCGCGAAGAGCACGGTCATGAAGCGGATCGCCCAGTGGAAGCTGCAGGACGAGGGGCGGGAGAGCGGCGCGCCGCCGGAGGCGGACGACGACTAGGTCGGGGAGTCACCAGGCGCCGGAGTCCGTCGCCGAGGGAGGCGCCCGAGGAGCGAGCACCGCAGGAATACCTTCTCGTATTTCGAGGAGCACAGCGACGAGGCCGCCGCCCGCAGGCAGGAATCCGGCGCCGGCTCAGTTCCAGAAACGTTCGGTCCGCAGCGGCTGCACCAGATCCATCTCGCCCACCGGCTCCGGACCCAGTTCGAGCGCCTCGGGGTGGCCGCCCGCCAGGTGCCGGGCGATGGCGGTCGCGAGCTGGCTCTTCGCGGCGAGGACCGGGCGCACCTGCTTGCCACTCGCGAAGGCGACCTCGTCGAGCCCCGCCATGTCGAGCGGGTCGCTCGTGGCGACGAGCAGCGGGCCGCGGCGGCACTCCTGGAGCAACTCGAGCGGGAGGACGTTGCGGGTTTCGAGGATCCGGTGCGGCACGAGCAGGAGCACCTCGGCCTTCACGTGGCACCCGGCGAGGTCGATGACGGGGATCTCGAACTGCCGACCGAGCGCCCGGACGAGGTCGGTCTCCTGCACCATCCCGAGGTGGACGAGGGCGCTTCCGATGCGCCCGCCCCAGCGCTTCTGCCAGTCGAGGCCTGCGCGCAGCTGCCGCCCGTCGATCGTTCCACCTTCGAGCAGGATCTGCCCCAGCGGTACACGCTTCATCCCCGACGCTCCGTCTCGGCAAGGCCGTACGCGAGGAGTGCGCACAGTCACTTACTCCTCCCACCTTGTCGCACGGCCCGGGAGAATTGAATACCCCCTTGGGGCTACTTCTTTGGGGGCGTCTTCTTCTTGGCGGGCTTCGCCATCTCGGCCAGCCGGGCGTTCGCCTTCTTCGCCGCGGTGGTCTTGGGATAGCGCTTCGCCACGTCCTGGAAGATGGCCTTGGCGTCGTCCCTCAGGTCGAGCGCCAGCATGGCCTCACCCGTCCGGAAGAGGGCGTCGGGGGCCTTGTCGGAGCGGGGAAAGTCCTGGGCCACCTTCCCGTAGGAGAGCACCGCCTCCCGGTAACGCTTCTCCCCGTACGAGATCTCGCCCATGCGGAACCAGGCGTCGGCGGCGCGGGGGTCGGTCGGCCACTTCTTCACGTACTCGTCGTAGAGCTGCCGGGCCACGGCGCGCTCACCGGCCTGCTCCTGCTGGATGGCGAGCGCCAGGAACTCCCCCTTGTCGGCGGGGCGCTTCAGGGTCTCGGCGCGCTTGCGCCCCTCGTAGTCCTCGAGGGCCCCTGCCCCCTTGAGCGCCGCGAAACGGGCTTCGGTGTCCGACTGGAGCTGGGCGAGGCGGACGTCGGTCTGCTGGAGCTGGTGCTGGTGCTCCTCGAGCTGGCCGACCATCCGGGTGAGCGACTCCTGCAGCCGATCCTGGTTCGCGACCACGTCGGCGCCGCTGCGGTGGGCGGTGTTGTTGAGCTCGTCGAGCTTCTTCTGGACCTCGACGATCTTCTGGTCGACCTTGGCGATCCGGTCCCGGACCACGGTCCGCTGCTCCTCGAGCTGCTGCGTGGTGGCGGCAGTCTCCGCCTCCAGCCGCTGGATGCGGGCATCCATCTGGCGTCCCTTCTCGACGGGGACCCAGCAGCCGGTGACGACGAGGAGCAGCGAGAACGCGATCGGGTTCTTCATGCGCGATCGATCCGGCTACTGGGCCACGACGTCGTCGCGGCGGTTCTTCTCCCAGCAGGAGTCGGTGGCGTCGGTGCAGGAGGGGCGCTCCTTGCCGTAGCTCACCGCCTTGATGGACTTGGCGGGGATGCCCAGGTTCACCAGGAACTTCTTGGCGGACTCGGCGCGGCGCTGGCCGAGCTGGAGGTTGTAGTCGGCCGTCCCGCGGTCGTCGCAGTTCCCCTCGACCGTGATCTTGGTGAAGCCCTTCTCCTTGATGCAGGAGGCGTTCTTGGTCAGGTCGGCCTGCGAGGCGGGGGTGAGCACCGCGCGGTCGAAGCCGAAGTAGATGGGCAGCAGCTTGCCACCGCCGGACGGGCAGGCCTGGGGCGCGGAGGTCACGCACTTGCCTGCCTGGCACGCCTTGCCCGAGCCGCAGGAGGAGTCGTTCGTGCACTCCGGAGGAGGAGGCGGCGGCGGGGCGACGGTCATGCACTTGCCCGACTCGCAGGACTTGCCGGCCGGACAGTCGTCGCTGCGCTCGCACTCCGGGCGCGGCGTGCACTTGAGCGAACGGCACACGAAGCCAGCCTTGCAGTCGGTGTCCTGCCCACACTCCTGGCACTTGCCCTCGACGCAGGTCTTGCCGTACCCGGCCTGCGCGGAGCAGTCGTCGCTGGTCTTGCATTCGCCGTTGGTGGGCTTCGCCGGGCAGCCCGCCAGGAAGAGGGCGAGGAAGGGAACGGCGAGCAGAATCGAGCGGTGAATCCTCATGGATTTCCTCCGTGTATCGAGCAGGTCCGCGTGCGAGATCGGACCCTCCTGATGCTCCGGTTTCCGGGGAGTGTCAAACGAAAATCCCCGGGAATGGACCGCGTGACGTGAAGGTTTCCCAATGCGCGGGACGTGGGTGAGCCCGGCCTTCCCTCCCTCCCGGCCGGGTCGCCCGCGTTCCCGCGCTTTCCCCGCCCTTGGCGCCGGCGCTTCCAGGGGACTATCGTTCCCCGCTCCCACCGTGGACCCATCGACCGCTCCAGAGAGTTCGCCGCCCGGACCGGCCGCCCGCGCGGCCGGCTGGCTGCGCCGCCTGCCGCGCCGGAAGATCGTGCTCGCCGCGCTGGGCGTGCTCCTCGTCCTCGTCGTCGCCGGCGCCTCGGCCGTTTTCGCCTGGACCCGTGAGCTTCCCCATTTCGAGGGGCTGAAGGACTACCGCCCGCTCGTCTCCACCCGGGTCCTCGCCGCCGACGGCAGCGAGGCCTTCGTCTTCGCGCGCGAGCGGCGCACCGTGGTTCCCTTCGACAAGATCCCCGACGTCATGAAGCGCGCGGTGCTCTCCGCCGAGGACGCGCGCTTCTACGAGCACGAGGGGGTGAACTACCTCGCCATCCTGCGCTGCGCGGCCAAGGGTCTCCTGCGCGGAGGCGTGGCCTGCGGCGGCTCCACCATCACCCAGCAGGTGGTGAAGACCTTCCTGCTCCCCACCGACTGGCGGGTGAAGCGCAAGGTGAAGGAGCTCTTCCTCGCCCCGCGCCTCGAGCAGAACCTCTCCAAGGACGAGATCCTCTACCTCTACCTGAACCAGATCTACATGGGGCACCGGCGCTACGGCGTCGAGGAGGCGGCCCGCTTCTACTTCGGCAAGGGGATCAAGGACGTCACCGTGGGTGAAGCGGCGGCCCTGGCCGGGCTCATCCAGTCCCCCGAGCGGCTCTCGCCGGTGAAGCACCTCGAGGCGTCCCGGGCCCGGCAGCGCTACGTCCTGCGCCGCATGGTGGAGGAAGGGGCCATCGACGCCCGCACCGCCGAGGCCGAGGCGGCGCGCCCCCTCAAGCTGCGCAAGCCCACCGAGCCGTTCGGCGCCTGGTATGCCGACGCGGTCCGCCGCCTGCTCGACGAGCGCTACGGCGCCGAGCGGGTGGAGACCGACGGCCTCCAGGTCGACGTCGCCATGCTCCCCAACCTCCAGCGCGCCGCCGAGGCGGCGCTGGCCGCCGACCTGCGGCTCGTGGACAAGCGGCACGGGTGGCACGGCGCCCCCCAGCACCTCGACGAGAAGCAGCTCGCCTCGGTGCTCCCCGGCTGGCGCCAGCGCCTCGCGGCGGCGAAGCTGCAGCCCGGCGAGCTCCCGGTCTGGGACCTCGGCCGGGTCGACTCCGACGAGATCGATCCCGAGGCGGAGGGGAAGCCCGACGCCCGGCGCCGGATGCGCATCCGGCCGCTCGAGGCCGGGGAGACCTACGCGGCGCTGGTCGAGAAGGTGGAGGACAAGCTGGCCACGCTCGACCTGGGCGGGGCCAAGGGCACGATCCCCTTCGCCGACGTCACCTGGGCCAGGAAGTACAACCCTGCGGTGGGGACGGCCGCTCCCAGGAAGATGGGAGACGTGCTCCGGCCGGGCGACATCGTGCTCGCCCG
>CAIVAR010000116.1 GCA_903904005.1 uncultured Anaeromyxobacter sp. | reverse complement strand
GCTCTCTCCGGAGTTCCCGATGCCCGCTGACGGCAAGACCCGAACCCTCCGCCTCTGGACCGGCCTCATCGTGCTGGCGATCTTCCTCGTTGGCGCGGCGACCGGCGCCGGTGCGAGCCACCTGTTCCGCCCCGGCGGGCCGATGGGGCCGCCCGGTCACGGGGGCCCCCCGATCCCTCCTCCCGGGGCGCCTCTTCCGCCCGGGCTCGCAGCGCTCGACCTCACGCCCGAGCAGGAGAGGACCGCCAGGGCCCTGATGGAGAAGCGCCGGCCCGAGATGGAGGCCGTCCTGAGGGAGACCTTTCCCAGGTTCGAGGCCATCCGCCGCCAGTTCGAGGCCGACCTGCGCCCCTTCCTGACCGAGGCGCAGGTGAGGAAGCTGGACGCGCACAAGCCCGAGCCGCCCCGGTGAAGGCGGGTCCCGAAGACGACATCGGCCGCCGATCCGGAGATCGACGGCCGATGGTGAAGCCGGAGCCGGGGATGCGCGAGGCTAGTCGCCGCGGCGGTGCTCCCGGTCCTGCTGCCGCTTCTTCTTCCGCTCGTGCTTCTTCTCCTCGTCGTCCCAGCCGATGTCCTCGAGGAGGCTCTTGGTGAGGTCCCTCGGCTCGCCCACGCTGATGGTCAGGTCGGCGTTGATGGCCGGCTCCATGAGCTGGTTGGGCGTGGCGCTGGTGTCCCAGTGCGAGACGCTCGACCCCGACTCGAAGGGGTTCGGCGTGTAGAGCAGCGCGCGTCCCGCCGGATCGGCGCCGGCGCGGACCTTCATGTCGAGCAGCAGGCTCGCGTCGACGCCCGGCAGGGCCGCCTTGATGGCCGCCCCCGCCGCCTGGGTGATGCGCACGGCCGGGATGGTGACGAGCGGATCCACGCCGCCGAGCCCGGCGGGCAGCGCCGACGGGACGTTGTCGGCGACGACGAGCGCGATGGCGCCCGCGTCCTGGGCGTTGCGGGCCTTCACGTTGAAGGTGCAGGTGCCGCGGTCGACGAGGGCGATCTTGCCGGCGAGCGCCCCGGCGCCGAGCGGCGTGCAGCCGAGCGTGGAGCCGCCCGCATCCCGGGCAAGTTCCACCGGGCCGCTCACGCCGGCCGCGGTGAGGGCCGGCCCGAAGGTGGCCGTCCCCACGAAGTACCGACCGGCGATCGAGGCCGGCGCGTTCACGGTGAGGAAGGGCGTACCGGGCTGGAGAACCTCGCGGACCTCCTCGGTGACCTCCTCGCCGGTCCAGACCACGTTGCGGGAGTTCACCGCCGAGGCCTTGCGCTCCGCGTCGGTCATGTCGATGCGCGACTTGCCGGTGGAGTTGTCGAAGTAGAACCGGGAGTAGACGTCGGGGAACCCGGCGAAGAGCGCGCCCGTCGTCCCGCTGGCGAAGCTCGCGAAGCCGAGCCCGTGGGCGAACTCGTGGAGGAGCACCACGACCAGGTTGATCTGGTTCGCGGCCTGGTTGGTGTCGAGGCCGTAGTACCAGCCGGACCCGGCCAGGCAGGTGGGCTGTCCCAAGTTCGCGTTGAAGCGGGCCCGGAGGTCGTTGCCGGTTCCGGGGCCGACGGCCGGGTCGAGGTCCTCGCCGGCGAGCTTGTTGGCGAGCGCACCGGGATACCAGGTGCCCGGGTACCTCGCGTTGGGGAAGTCGCGGAAGACCGTCAGGGCGCCGGCCGAGCCGAGCACGGCCGCGGTCGCGTTGCAGGCGAGCGGCTCGAAGGTGGCCTGGACGAAGATCTCGACGTCGCTGTCGAGGTGCTTGCCCCAGAAGTCGGCCACGAACTGGAAGGCGTTGAGCCGCTGCTGGCCCACCGTGGTGCCGGGGTTGGTGGCGAGCGGGGTGGCCGGCGTGGGGTCGTTGAACCCGATGCCCGGCGCGTTGGCGTTCACCACGGTGATCTTTGCGCGGGCGAGCGCCGATCCCGGGGCGGCTACGAGGATTCCGGCGAGGAGGAGGGACGCGGAGCCGAGGTGGGTGCGCATGTTCACTCGACCTCCAGCGGCCGGGCCGCGGGCTTCGAGGGTGTGGCGAGCCGCCCGTCGAGGAAGGCCTTCGCCTCCTGGGGGGTCTCGACGCAGCGGGTCTGGGGCTTCCCGTCGGCGACGCGCGCGAGCGTCAGGCTGTCGTAGCTCTCGTCGAGCTCCGCCATCACCGCGCCGCGGGTCGTGGCCGTGGGCGTGGCCGCCGCGGCCGACCGGGCCGACCGGTTCATCAGTTGCTCGACCTGCCGGGAGAGGTCCTCCCGCTCCTCACGGGTGGGCGCGCGAAGCTTGCCGTCACCGTCGACGGCGGCGGTGGCGCCGGCGGTGGCGTCGTCGTCGTCCTGCACCCGGGCGTTCGCCGCCGTCTGCGCCAGCGGGGTGGAGGGAAGGAGGAGAAGGGCCGCGGCGATGAGCCCGATCGGGCCAACCCGTGTGAGCGTCCGAGAGATGCCATCCATGAAGAGGATTCCTTTCGGTTGCGTGGAAACGTGGGTGAAACGCCCACAATCACTCATACCCGTTCGGGGTCTTCGCCATACCCGGAAGGGTCTGGACCCGAAAGGGGCGCGGCGACGGGGCCGCGGTGCCGCCTTCGGGGCTCCCGCACCAGGGGGATCCGGACGGCGGGTCGTCGGGCGCGGGCCGGGTTCTACGGAGGGTGAAATCGGGCAAGCACCGGATGAGGATTTCGCCATGACGCGACGCGCATTTAAGCCACTCGAATTTATCGTCAGGTTCACCAGCGGTCGCGGTCTAGGTGGAAGACCTACATCGTCGTCGCTCGCTCGTCGAAATGGGGGAACAAACCATGTCCAGAGGCATCCTTCGCGGTCTGTTGATCACCACGTTCCTGCTCGCGCTCCCGGGCCTGGCCGGCGCGGCCGGCGAGGAGCGCATCCTCCTGCGATCCACCGGGACCCGGGAGCAGATGCGCAAGTCGATCGAGGCGCTCGGCGGGAAGGTGACGCACGAGTTCCAGAACGTGAACGCCGTCGCCGCCACCGTACCCGGGGGCGTCATGGCCGCGCTCGCCGCGTTCCCTGATTTCAAGGTGGGGAAGGACCTGGACGTGGCGCCTCCGTCGCCCCGCGACCCGGCCGGAGAGTCCCGCGGCGTCGTCGAACTGGGCGCGGGCGCCGTCGTCCTCCCCGACGCGGCCACCTCCCCGGGAGGCGTGATCCCGAACGACTACCTCTTCAACAACACCCTGATCCGTGCCGACGCGGTGCAGGCGTCGGGTGTCACCGGCGACGGCGTCGTGGTGGCGGTGATCGATTCCGGCACCGCGAACTCCCCGTCTGTTTCCTCGATCTACGGTCGCGTCCTCGGGGGGCAGTCCTTCGGTCCGGCCGCGGCGGACGGTTTCTCGGCGACGAGCACCGGAAACGGTCCCCACGGGACCTGGGTCGGGTCGATGATCGCGGGGCGCACCACCCCCGGGTTCTCGAACGACAGCTGCATCTCCCAGGCGATCCGTCGCCACGCGCCGGCGACGAGCTGGATCGACGGGGCCTCGGTCGGCTTCGACGGGTACACCTTCGTCCCGCTGCGCGGCGTGGCGCAGGGCGCCTCGGGCAAGGGCGCCCGCCTCTACGCGTTCAAGGTATTCCCCGCCGACGGCTCGCCCACCACCTCGGGCGCCATCCTGGCGGCGATGGACCGGACCATCACGCTGAAGAAGAACTTCCTGACCGGGAAGCCCACGGGTCCGGTTTCGGGTGACGGCAGCGAGGAGAGCCCCTTCGTCTACGACGCGCTGGACGTCTCGGTCGTGAACATGAGCCTCGGAGGACCCTCGCTCTCGCCGGGCAGCGACATCGACGACCAGCTCATGCGCCAGTTCCTGGAGGTCGGCATCGTCCCGGCCATCTCGGCGGGCAACGCCGGCCCCGCCGGCCTGACCACCGGCAGCCCCTCCACCGGGATCGGTTCGCTCTCCTCGGCGGCGGCCTCCACGCCGGCCCATGAGCGCATCGTGCGGTCCTTCCGCCCCAACGGCACCTGCAGGGTGGACGTGGGCGCGCTCTACCGGCCGAGCAACCACATCCAGACGGCGCTCTTCAGCTCGCGCGGCGCGACCCCCGACGGGCGGACCGGCGTCTCGGTGACCACCGCCGGCGACTTCAACTTCGTCCAGGGGCCCACGGGCGGCTTCGCGTTCGTGAGCGGCACCTCGTTCGCCGCGCCCACGGTGGCCGGAGCCGCCGCGCTGCTCCGCGCCGGCGCTCCCAGGGCCACGGGCGCGCAGATCCGGAACGCCGTCGTCGCCGGTGCCAACCCCCGCCTGCTCGGCGATCACCCGACCGAGTTCGACCAGGGCGCCGGGTTCCTCGACGTGTCCCGCTCCCTGGAACTCCTCCGGGCCAGGCGCGTGAGCGGCGTCATCTCGACCGAGCGGGGAGGGGACGAGGTTGCCCACAACCTGCAGGAGATGGGGCTCCGGGTCCGGAAACTGGAGGGAGGGGAGTCCTTCTCGTCCCGCGCGGGTTCACTCGTGCCCGGGGAGCGGAGCGAGTTCTACGTGGAGACGGGACGCGACGTCGCGGCCCTGCGGATCGACGTCACCGGGGCGGCCCTTCTGCCGCCCGATCGGCAGAACCAGATCTGGGGTGACGACGTCATCCTCGCGGTCCACTCGGCGAAGACCACGTCCGTGGGGGAGGGGGACTACCGGGCCTTCGAGTTCGTCGTCGGGACGACGAGCGTCACCGTCGCCGACCTCGACGCGGGCATCACCCGCGTCACGCTGCTCGGCGACTGGACCAACGCGGGATCGGTCCGCGCCGACGTCCGGGTGACGGCCGTCCCGTCCCGGCGCCCGAGCATCTCGACCCGCGGCGTCGTCGCGGACGGCGAATGGCTGGCCATCCCGGTCGTCGTCCCGGCGGGAACGGCTCGCGCGTCCTTCGAGCTCGGATGGAAGAGGGACTGGAGCCACACGCCCACGAACGACATCGATCTCTACGTCATCGATCCGGACGGAAGCCTCGTCGACTTCTCGGGGGCCACGCTGAACGCCCCCGAGCGCACGGTGGTCGAGGCGCCCGTTCCCGGGGAGTACACGGTGCTCGTGAACGGCTACTTCGTCTTCGGCGACCGGCACGGCGCCAGCACGCCGGCGACCGACGAGTACGGGCTGAACGTCTACCTGGAGTAGCCGCGCCGGCGCGGGGGGTTCCTACCTCCGGAACCCTCCGCCGCCGCCGAGCCCCGGCGGCCCGCCACCGCCGAGCACGCCCGGATCCGCTCCGGGGACGATGATCGAAGAGGCCTGCTGGCGGCGGAGCTCCTGAAGCTGCTGGATGGTCTTCTCGACGCCCGCCTTGGCCGCGGCCCCGTATCCCGCCACGGCAGCATCGAGGTTGGGGGCGTCGATCTCGAAGGAGACCGGAAGCGGACCGACCTGCGTCACGATCTGCGCCTCGCCGATGTAGATCACCTTGCGACCCAGGTCGGCGGCACCCTCGGAGGTCACCGGGACGAGCGCGCGGATCGTCCCGATCTTGCGGTCGGTGTAGACCTCCTCGCGATAGAGCGACGCGCTGTCCATCTGGATGTCCATCTCGGGCATGTCGGCCATTCTCGGCTCCGGTTCGTTCGAGGGAATGCTCCCGGATATCACGGGGGCAGGGCGCGGAGGAACTTCGCGGCGATGCGGGTGGTCTCGTCGGCGGCGCGGGGGCTCGAATGGGGCGCGTGGCCGCTGTCGACCCAGGCGATTCGACCGTCCCGCAGCGCGCCCTGGGCGGCCTCGATCTCGCCCGGCTCGGTGCGGGGGTCGCGGGTGCCGTGGAGGAGCAGGACGGGGCAGGGGATCTCGCCGAGCCGTCCGTCGTAGACGTCGCCCCCCTCCCGACGGCCGCGCTCGATGATGCGGAGCCAGGCCCTCGCCCCCTCGGAGATGATCTCCCGCCAGCGCGGCTCGCCGTGGTCCCTGCGAAGGGGCTCCGCGACCGCCGGCCCGAAGTCCTCGGGGCGGTTCGCCGCCATCTCGAAGAAGGGGAGCGAGCCCACCTTGGCCCGGAAGAAGTGGGCCGCCTCGAGCACCAGCCCCCGCACTCGCCGGGGGGCCTCGATGGCCATCCAGGCCGCGACCACCGCCCCGTCGCTGTGCCCCCAGAGCGCGGCGCGGTCGATGCCGAGCGCGTCCATGACCGCCAGGCACTCCAGGGCGAACATCCGGTGGTAGCCATCGGGAATGGTGGGGAGGCGCGGTGAGCCGCCGTACCCGGCGCGGTCGGGTGCGATCACGCGGAACTCGCCGGAGAGCGCCTCGAGCTGCCGGTCGAACGGGTAGGACTCCCAGCCCCAGCCGCTGTGGAGGACGACGAGCGGGGGACCGTGGCCGGCCTCGCGCACCGCCAGCCGGATGGGTCCTCCCGGCAGGAGCGGGGACTCGGCCTCGACGAACGTCACGGAGAGTCCAGGCCTCAGGGCGACCCGGGTCCGACGGTCTCGCGGACGAACCGGGCGAGCGCCACGTCGTGGGTGCGGACGTGCTCGCTGAACCAGTGGCGGAGCGCGGAGGCGAAGGAACGGGTCGGCTGCACGTGACCCTGCGCGAACTCGGTGCGCACCTGCTCGATCTGCTCGACCAGCCGTGCGTGCTCGAGCTGGTGCCGGGCGAACTCCGGATACGCGTACAGCCGCATCATGATCTCCTCGGTGGCGAAGTGCACGCGGGTGAACTCGGAGAGCTGCTGGAGGAGCGCCTCCACCTGCGCGTGCGGCGACGACACCACCGACTTCTCGAGCGCGCGGACCACCCCGAGCAGGAGGTCGTGCTCGCTGTCGATCTCCTGCACCCCCACGTCCATCGCACCCGAATCCTTGGCCATGTCTTCCTCCCCGGCGGCGCCCCCGCACACCCCCACTCTTTCTAGCGCGGATGGGACCCGCTGACACGGTTACACTCCCGGGGATGCGCATCCTCTACGGGGTGGTGGGCGAGGGCATGGGGCACGCCATCCGGTCCCGGGTGGTCCTCGACGAGCTCTCCCGCCGCCACGAGATCGAGGTCGTGGTCTCGGGTAGGGCCCACGACTACCTCAAGGTCCTCGAGTCGGATCGGCTGGGGGTGAACCGCATCTGGGGGCTCTCCCTCGTCTACGAGGACAACCGGGTCCGGAACTTCCAGACGCTGCTCGCGAACGTGAAGGGGGCCCTCGTGGCGGGGGGCTGGCCGGAGAACATCCGGGCCTTCTTCGACATCGCCGAGCGGTTCCGCCCCGACGTGGTGGTGAGCGACTTCGAGTCGTGGAGCTACCTCTTCGCCCGGATGAACGGCCTGCCGGTGATCTCCATCGACAACCAGCAGATCGTCTCCCGCTGCGACATCCCCCCGGAGATCCTCACGGGGCACGAGGCCGACGCCCAGCTCACCCGCGCCATCGTGAAGGCCAAGCTCCCCGGCTGCCTCCACTACCTGGTGACGACCTTCTTCTATCCTCCCGTGGCGAGGCCCCGGACCACGCTCGTGCCCCCCATCCTGCGCCCCGCCGTCCTCTCGGCCCGGCCCGAGGAGGGGGAGCACCTGCTCGTCTACCAGACGTCGACGAGCGACGCCGGGCTCCTCGAGGCCCTGCGCGCGAGCGGTGTCGAGTGCCGGATCTACGGCGTCCGGCGGGGCATCCCGGAGGAGCAGCGGGACGGGAACCTGCGCTTCCGACCCTTCTCCGACGCGGGCTTCGTGGACGACCTGCGGACCGCGCGCGGCGTGATCTCGAACGGCGGTTTCACCCTCCTCGGGGAGGCCGTCTACCTGCACCGGCCGGTGCTCTCCGTCCCGGTCCACCGGCAGTTCGAGCAGGTGCTGAACGCCCGGTATCTGGAGGCGGAGGGGTACGGAGTTGCGGCGGAGGCGGTGACCGGGGAGGTGCTCTCGGGATTCCTGGAGCGGATCCCCGATCTCCGCGCCGGGCTGGAGCGATACGGGCAGGATGGCAACCGCGCGCTCTTCGCGCGACTCGACGAACTGCTCGCGTCGGTCGCTGCGGGCGAGGCGCCCCCGCCACCCCCGGCGCTCTCCTGAAACGGCTCCGGGCGGGGTCCTGAAAAAAGCGCGACCTCGGGCGTTCCGAGAACGCCGAGGTCGCAGCGACGGCCGGAGGGGGGGTGGCCGCGCTGTCCTGGGGAAGTGCAGAAGGCTTGCCAATCCCCCAAGAGAGGTAACTCCTCGGAATCATGGAGTCCCGCCTGGGATGCAGGCCGGGTCGGGGCGACCCGCGGGTGGTATCGGCGCAGACCCGAAATGGCTCCCGAGCGAGCTTGCCTCAGGCGATATCCCTGGTACCTTCGTCGCCGGACCGTCGAGGGACGGTGGGAGGCGGCGATGGGCGTGGGAGCGATGGCAATGAGTCCGGTCGGCGATGTGTTCGACCTGGTCGATGCGGTCATCCGGAAGCACGGAATCCACCCGAGCGAGCAGGTGAGGTCTCTCCTGGCAGCCGCCGCGGAGCAGCGGATGCGCGAGCACGGAGAGGCCTTCGGCATCGCGGTGCCGAAGGCCATGGCGGCGCTCGTCACCGCTGCCCAGCGCCGCTGACCCGGCTCGACCCCCCGCGAGGGGTGGTCACTTCCCGGACAGCAGGGCCGCCTTGAGATCCTCGAGGCCGCCGTCGGTGGGACTTGGCCCGAGCCAGATGCGGAGGAGCGCATCGGCGAAGTCCTTGCCCGCGATGGTGATGGACTTGGTCCCCTCGACGCCAACGGTGGTGCCCTGCCCGGGGACGTAGGTGACCGCGAGAACCTGCTTGTCCTTGAACTCGGGCGGGAAGGAGTCCTCGACCTGCTTCAGCCGCGCCGCCAGCGCCGCGGTCTGGCCAGGCGAGTTGGCCTCGATCCCCTCTCGGAAGGCCTTCTGCATGCTCTCCTTGTCCACGTCGCGCATCATCGTGATGCGGAGGACCTTCGGGGCGTCGGCCGCCACCACCGCGGCAGCGTCGGTGGAGCGCTGGGCCACGTAGAGGGCGCCCACGTAGACCTTGATGCCGAGGAACGACTTCTTGCGGATGCCGGCGCCGTTCAGCAGGAGCGTCTGGCCCCCGGCCTGGACCGTGTCGGAGACCTGCACGCCCGAGACCTCGAGGGCGGAGGCAGGAAGGGCGGCGAGCAGGAGCGCGGCGACGAGGCTTCGCATGTGGTCCTCCGGGAGAAGTGGGGGGCCACAGATTAGGATGGCCTGACATGAAGAGCCAGATCCGCACCCTCGCCGCGGCGATGCTTCTCCTCGGCGCGGCCGGTGCCGGCGCCCAGGAGTTCCGCGAACTGCTCGTCAAGAAGGGGCTCCATACCGGGGACCAGTACCTGGCCGGGAGCACGGTCGACGTCCACGGGAAGGTGGAGGGGGACCTCACCATGGCCGCCCTCCAGGCCGGCCTCGACGGGGTGGTGACCGGCGATTTCAACGCCATCGGCCTCCTCGTCCACGCCGGCGGCGTGATGGGGGACGACGTCCGCGCGCTCGGGGGCAAGGTGGTCGTGGAGGGATGGGTCGTCGACGCGGTGCTCGCCGCCGGCGGCGAGGTCACGCTCACCCGGGGCACGCGGGTAGGCGGGAAGGCCATGCTGGCCGGCCGCCGGATCGTCGATCGCGGCGACGTCGTCGGAAGCTTCGACGCGGTGGGCGGGTACGTCGAGATCGACGGCGACGTGGGCGGGACGGTCCGGATCCGGTCCGACGAGGTGGTCATCGGCCCCCGTGCGCGGCTCGCCGGCGACCTCGTCGTCGTCGGCGCCAATCCACCCCGGATCGCCGACGGGGCGGTCGTGGCCGGGAAGGTGACGGTCGAGGCGGTCCGCTCCGCCGGGCCGGGCGCCTGGTTCACCGGCGCGGCCCGGGACGCCCTGCTCCAGATCGGGATGCTGCTCCTCGCCTGGGCGTGGATGGCGCTCGCGCCGTCGCTCGCCCGGGAGGCCTCGCGGTTCGAGTGGCGGAGTCCGGGGCGCGCCGAGGCCATGGGCATCGCCGCGGTGTTCGGCCTCCCCGTCGTCGCCGTGCTGCTCGCGGTGACGGTGGTCGGCATCCCGGTGGCCATCGGCGTCGCCGCCGCCTGGATCCTGCTCGTGCTCGCCGGCTACAGCACGACGGCCATCTGCCTGGGGGGCTGGCTGCGCGAGCGGATGCGCCGCGCGCCGGAGGGAAGCGGATTCCGGGGGTGGCTCCTCTGGACGCTCGCCGCGCTCCTCCTGCTGCGCGGGGCCGCGGCGCTCCCCTGGATCGGCTGGGTCGTGACGCTGGGCGCGGTGCTGGCGGGGGCGGGTGCGGTGGCGCGCGCGGCCCGGGCGGCCCACGTCCGGGCACGCCTCAGCCGTGCACCGCCCGGCCCAGCCGGCGCATGAAGTCCATCTCGGAGGCGTCTCCAGGCGGTCGCGGTGTAGGCGACGACCGCCGGGTTCCGCCGCGCCAGGTGCGGGAAGACGTCCCGCTCCGCGCCCGGGTGGGCCGCGCTGTAGCGGAGCATGAGCAGGTCGAGCACGGAGTCCTCGGCGAGGCGCGCCGCCCGGGGCAGGTGTTATGGAGATGGCGTGAACGTCGCCATTCTCCTGCTCCTCGCCGCCGTCGCAAGCCCCGTCCCCGCGGCGGGACCCGCGCTCACCCGCGAGGCCGCCCCCGGGCTCACGGCGGTCAGCCCGGCCGCCCTCTCCGCGGGGACCCGCTTCCTCTCCTCCGACCTGCTCGAGGGACGGGGCACCGGGACGCGCGGACACGACATCGCGGCGCTGTGGGTGTCCACGCAGATGCAGGCCATCGGCCTCGAGCCGGCCGCGGCGGAGGGGCGCTGGGAGCAGGCCGTCCCGCTGCGGGCGTGGCGTGTCGAGCCGGACACGGCCACGCTCGTGGTCCACGGTCCGGGGCAGCCGCCGCTGCGGCTCATCCGCGGGCAGGACTTCGTCCCCATGTCCGACGGGGAGCACGCCGACGTGGAGATGGACGGGGCGCTGGCCTTCGTCGGCTACGGGATCTCCGCCCCCGAGTACGGTTACGACGACCTGAAGGGGATCGACCTGGACGGGAAGATCGCGGTGGTGCTGTGGGACGCCCCCTCCTCGGATCGTCCGAACTTCTTCCCGCCCGCCCCCCGCGCCGTCTACGCCGACCGCAAGGGCAAGATGCGCAGGCTCGCCGCCCGCGGCGCCGCGGGGGTGATCCTCGTCTACACGCCGGAGGCGGAGGACTCGCTCGCCTGGGAGGACTTCGTCCGCAACGCCCGCGGGGAGGGCATGGGCTGGGTGGAGAATGGGCGGCTCGGCGACGGGGTCGAGGGGTTGCCGGCCCGGGCCGTGGTCTCCCTCCGCGGGCTGGAGAAGCTCGCGGTCGCGGCCGGGGTGGCCGGCGGGGCCCGCGGGATCCTGGAGAAGGCCGAGGCGGGCCGGCTCGCCGCGCAGGACTGGCCGGTGAAGGTGAGGATGCGGACGGCTGCCGAGATCCGCGTCGCGCGGTCGTCGAACGTCCTCGGGATCCTGCGCGGCTCGGACCCGTTGCTCGCGAAGGAGACCGTGATCGTCACCGCCCACCTCGACCACCTCGGCATCGGCGAGCCGGTCGACGGCGACGCCATCTACAACGGCGCCTCCGACAACGCGGTGGGGGTCGCGGTGCTCCTCGAGGTGGCGCGCGCCTTCGCGGCCATGCCGCGTCGCCCCGCCCGATCGGTGCTCTTCGCGGTCGTCACCGGGGAGGAGATGGGGCTCGTGGGGTCGGCCTTCCTCGCCACCCATCCGGTCGTGGACCCCGGGGGCATCGTCGCCGACCTCAACATCGACGGCGCTCCCACCGCCTTCCCGTTCACGACGGCGGTGGCGCGTGGCGCGGAGCATTCGACGCTGGGATCGGCGGTCCAGCGGGCCGCCCATGCACTGGGGGTTGATCTCGTCCCCGACCCGGCCCCGCGGGCCAGCGTCTTCGTCCGCTCCGACCAGTTCAGCTTCGTCCGGCAGGGGGTGCCGTCGCTCTACGTGACCCCGGGCCGCCCGCTCGCCGAGGACGCGGCGGAGCGGGAGCGCCGGCGTGCCTGGAGCCGCGCGCGCTACCACACGCCGAAGGACGAGTGGGACGGGGGCTGGCTGTGGGACGACACCGCGCGCTTCGCACGCCTGCAGTTCCTGCTCGCGCTCCTCGTGGCCGACGGAGCCGCACGCCCGACCTGGGAGAAGGGGGACTTCTTCGAGCGCTTCGTCCCGGCGGCGCGTCCGGCGCGCCGGTAGGCGGCGACGGCCCTCTCGTCCTAGCTCCGGTGCTGCGCCGGAGGACCGCTCCGCTTCCGGGTCACGTGCTCGAGGTGGCGCGCCAGCGGCCGGTCGTTCTTCTCCATGTGGAAGCGGAGCCACTGCTGGAGGCGGCCGCAGGCCCAGTCGAGGACGCGCGGCGTGATCCCGGAGGCGCGGAGCTCCTGTCCGGAGAGGTGCAGATCCTGGAGGAAGAGATCGTGGGCCGTCCGGTGGGGCGCCCGGTCCGGGTAGGAGGTCCGGTCCATCCACTCCTCCTCGCGGGCGAAGTGGAGCGCGGTGGCCTCGATGAGCGCGTCGAGGTGGGTGGTGGCCTGGCGGGCCTGGCGGGACCGGGCCGCCGCCGCGACGTCGTCGGCGAGGGACAGCATCTCGGCGTGTGGGATGTCGAGCTCGGGAAGGCCCAGCACGGGTCCGCTGACTCGGGTCATGAACTTCCCTCCTTGAGGATCCTGGCGATGGTGTTTTCCTTCAGGATGGCCGAAGCGCAGAGCGCCGCGCCGGCCAGCGCGCCGGTGAGGCCGCTCGTGGCGACGTCGGCGCCGGTGAGGAAGAGTCCGGGCAGGGGGGCGCGGACGGGGAGGGCGGCCTCGAACCGGCGCGGCGTGGACTCGAGCCCGTAGATCTCGCCGTGCGGGTGGCCGGCGAAGTGACGGGTCGAGAGCGGTGTGGAGAGCTCGGCCACCTCGACACGCCCCCGGATCGACGGGCATCGGGCCTCCACCACCGCGAGCAGCCGCTCCGCCAGCCGCGCCTTCAGTTCCTCGTACTCCGGGCCCCGGTGGTGCCACCGGGTCTCCTCCCAGCGGGCGAAGGGGGCGTAGGGCCCCATGGTGACGGCCTCCAGCGTGGCCTTGCCCGGGAACCGGTCGAGGAAGGTGGGGTCCTTGGCCGACGCGAAGGAGAGGTACACGAGCGGGAAGGGGGAGCCGGGGTCGAGGCCGAATCGCTCGAAGCTCCGGTCGAGGTCGGCGTCCCCGTAGATCCACTGGTTCGTGCCGGTGAGGCCGAGTTCCGCCGCGGTGCCGCGCAGGCCGACGTAAAGTGACAGGTGGGCGCTGGAAGGGCCGATCCCGGCGACCGACGGGAAGCGCTCCCGCCACTCCCGCGGCACGAGCCGGCCCACTGTGGTGGCCCAGCCCGCGTCGCTCACCACGATCGGCGCGCGGACCACGCCGCCGCCGGCGATCCGGACGCCCGTCGCGCGGCCGTCCTCGACGAGGACCTGCTCCACGTCGGCGGCGACCGCAACGTGGCCGCCCGCACCCTCGATGACGGGGACGATCGTGGCGGCGATGCGGCTCGACCCGCCGACGGGGTAGGCGGCTCCGTGGAGGTAGTGCTCGGCGACGAGCGCGTGGTTCCCGAAGCTGGAGAGCCCGGGGGGAAGTCCGTAGTCGCCGCACTGCCCCGCCAGCACGGCGCGGAGGACGGGATCCTTCACGTGGGAGGCGATCACCTCCCCGGTGGTGCGCCGGGCGTGGCGGAGGAAGCCGCGGCGCATGAGGCCGCCGAGCAGGGAGGCCACGCGCGGGGGGAGCGCCTTGGCGCCGAAGTACGGGGCTGCCGACCGGGTGCAACGCTTCACCTGGTCGAGGTAGCCGACGATCCCGCGCCGCTCGGCCGGGAAGGCGGAGGAGAGCCCGTCCACGAACCGCTCCGGACCGGCCGTGAAGTCGAACTCCCGGTCGCCCACGACGATGCGGTCGTACACGTCCGGCAGCGGGGCCCACTCGAGCGCGCCTCCGGTGACGTGGTCGAAGAGGCGGCGCAGGGAACCCCTGCGCCCGGTCATCTTGCCGACGTAGTGGACCCCCACGTCCCACTCGAAGCCCTGGCGCTCGAAGGTGTGGGTGAAGCCGCCGGCCGTGGTGTGGCGCTCCAGCACGAGGACGCGCATCCCGCGACCGCGCGCCAGCATCGCCGCGACGCCGAGGCCGCCGATGCCCGAGCCGACGACGATGGCGTCGAAGGGTCCCTCGACCGGATGCTGCTTCCAGGACGTCCCGATGCGCGTCGCCACGTGGGCCTCCCCAACCGCAGCCTATTGAAATCCGTCAGGGATCGGCGCCCTTTCTTCGTGACCCCAAGGGGGGGTGGTATTGGGGGGGCGATCGCCGCCGCCGGGTCGGGGCAGTCCGATCCGTCCCTGGGCCCTGTCCTTCTTCATGTGACCCTGGATCCCGACGACACGAAGAGCCCCCGCTGGTTCACCGACGGAGGGTCGGCCGGCTCCCTCGATCGGGAGGCCTACCTGGCCGCCCTGGTGCGGCTCGCGGCGGCCGACGGGCTCGTCGATGCCGAGGAGCGGGTCATCTCGGAGGTGGCGACGGGGTTGGGGCTGGGGCCTGCGGCCCAGGGCGCCGCGCGCCTCCGCGCCGGGGACCGTGCCGTCGACACCGCGGTCCTGGTGGGCGGGGTGCGGGACAACGGGCTCCGGGTGTGCCTGCTTCGCGACGCCTACCGCGTGGCTGCGGCCGACGGCCACGTGAGCCCCGCCGAGCTCGAGGAGCTGGGGCGCCTGGCCGCCGTGCTGGGGGTCCCGCCGGTGACGGCGTCCGGCGCTTCCGGGAACCATCACGCCCCCCACGCCGTCCTTCGCCACGAGGGGGACGGGCACTCGCACCTCGACGCCTCCGAGTTCGCCGACGGGATCGCCGCCGCGGCCGACGTCCCCACGCTCGCGCTCCGCGCGCGGGAGATCGGCGCCCTCGGGCGCGACCTCGTCGACGCCGGGGTCGCGGCGTCGCACGTCACCCGGACCGTCTCCGCCCTGGCCGACGCCGTCTCGGAGCGGGCCATCGGGCTCGTGCTCGCGGGCGAGGACCTGGCCGGGCTCGACTTCTGCTGGCTGGCCTTCGGGAGCGAGGGGCGCCGCGAGCAGACCCTCTGCACAGACCAGGACAACGGCCTCGTCTTCGACCCGGGGCAGGCCGCGGACGTCGAGGCCGTGCGTGCCCGGCTCGTCGCCATTTCACGAAAGGTGAATGACGCCCTGGCCGGCTGCGGCTTCCCGCACTGCAAGGGGGGCATCATGGCCGGCAACCCGGCCTGGTGCCTCTCCCTCGACGAGTGGCGGGGCCGGTTCCGCTCGTGGACCGAGGAGCCAACCCCGGAGGCCCTTCTCCACGCCTCCATCTTCTTCGACTTCCGGTCCATCTTCGGGAACGAGTCCCTGGCCGACGCCATGCGGGACGAGATGGTCCGCTCCGCCCGGGGCAACCGGCGCTTCCTGGCGCTGCTCGTCCGCAACGCGCTCGCCCGGAGGCCGCCGCTCGGCCTCTTCCGCGACTTCTCGGTCGAGGCCCACGGGGACCATGCCGGGACGATCGATCTCAAGTGCGGGGCGGCGGCCCTCTTCGTGGACGCGGCGCGGGTGTACGCGCTCGCGGCCGGGGAGGGGGCGCCGGGGACGGAGGAGCGGATGCGGGGCGCGGCGGCGGCCGCGGGGGTGGACCGGCGCGAGGTGGAGGGCTGGGTGGAAGCCTTCCACTTCGTGCAGGTCCTTCGCCTCCGCCACCAGCTCGAGCAGGGTCGAGGCGGCGAGGCGCCGCACAACCGCATCGACCCGTACGCGCTCAACCCGCTCGAGCGGAAGTTTTTCCGGGAGTGCCTTCGCCTGGCCGTCTCCATCCAGCGGCGGATGGAGCGGGCCTTCGGCGGCGAGGCCCCGCGGATCTGACGGCCCCGGCCTACCTCCCGGGTGCCGGCACGTGCCGGAGGGCGATCGAGTTCATGCAGAACCTCTGCCCGGTGGGCGGCGGGCCGTCCGGGAAGACGTGCCCCAGGTGGCCGTCGCACCGCGCGCAGCGGACCTCGGTCCGGACCATGCCGTGGGCCCGGTCGACCACCGTCGCCACCGCGTCGGGGCCCACCGGCTGGGTGAACGAGGGCCATCCGGTCCCCGATTCGAACTTGGTCCCGGACGGGAAGAGCGGGTTCCCGCATCCCGCGCAGACGTAGGTGCCCGGTTCGTTCGTCCCCAGGAAGCAGCCGGTGAAGGGTCGCTCGGTGCCGTGCCCCCGGAGGACCTCGTAGGCCTCCGGGGAGAGGCGCGCGCGCCACTCCGCGTCGGTGAGCTCGAGCTTGTCGGCCATGGCCCCGTTCTATCCGGCGAAGGGACCGCTCGCCCGTTAGGCTTCCGCCATGTCCTTGCTGGAATGGCTGGGTATCGGCCCCGCGCCCGCGCGCGACCCCGGGGCCGAGGTCGTGCACCGGATCTCGCAGCAGCTCGACTCGCTCGACCCCGACGACGCCCGACACCTCTCCCTCTTCGCCTTCCTGCTCGCCCGGGTCGCGCACGTCGACCTGGTGGTGCAGCCGGCCGAGGTCGCGGAGATGGAACGGCTGATCGCCCAGCACGGGGGGCTCACCGCGTCCCAGGCGGCCATGGTGATCGAGATCGCGCGGGCCACGCAGCGGATGCTCGGCCCCACCCACAACTTCGTGGCCATCCGCGAGTTCCGCGACGTCGCCACCAGCGAGCAGAAGATCGGACTGCTGCACTGCCTCTTCGCGGTCGCCGCCGCCGATGGCGTGGTCACCGGCGACGAGGAGGAGGAGATCCGGACGATCTCCCGCGGCCTGCTCGTCGAGGATCGGGAGTACCTGGCGGTCCGCAGCGCCTTCGGCGACAAGCGCTCGGTCCTGAAGGGACGGCCGGCGACGTAGCCCCCGTCAGCGCCGGAACGGGAACTCCCGGCAGGTACCGCCGCTCTCGCAGTAGGAGCAGCTGTTCAAGGCCCAGACGCCCGGTGCGGCGCCGGCGGGCTCGACGAGGAAGACCACGAAGGCGCCTCCCTTCGACGCGGTCGCCCAGGTCCACTCCCAGAGACGGCAGGTGAAGGGCCCGGCCCCGCCCCTTCCGCCGCAGGTGGCGATGCGGTCGGCGTCCGGGGTTCCCATGAAGGGGCGGACGGCCCAGGCGCTCGAGCCCACCGAGCCGGAGCAGAGCCCGCCGAAGTAGTCGATCTGCTCCCGGTGGACCCTGGCGTAGGCGGCGTCCGCCCGGGCGCAGGCCTGCTCGCTCCCGCGCAGCGGCACCGGGTGGCAGGCCGGCGCGGCCTGGGCCGCCTCCGCCTCGATGGCGAACCACCGCTTCACGTTCTCGCAGGGCGAGGCGTCGGTGCACGCCGCCGACTGGGGCGGGGGAATCCAGGTCGGGGCCGGCAGCGTGGGAGGGGCCGACGCGCAGGCGAGCACGAGGAATGCGGCGCCCAGTACGAACGGGGTCTTCACCGGCCCACGATACCCCACAACGCGTTCCGGTCCCGAATGGGTCCCCGGGAGGGGCCCGTCACGCCTCCTCGAACGTCCTCCTCGCCGCCGCCAGCCGGGACTCGACGCCCATCTTCACGAGCAGTCGCTCCACGTGCTTCTGCACCGTGCGGTGGCTGATGCCCAGGATCTCGGCGACCTCGCGATCGGTCTTCCCCTCCCGGATCCACCGCAGGACCTCGGCCTCGCGTCCGGTCAGCCCGGAGTCGCGCACCGCATCGGCGAGGGAGGCCTCGGCTCCGTGCTCCGGCCGGATCAGGCGCGCAAGCGCCATCGCCACCCAGGGCAGAAGTGCCTCGAACTCGTCGTAGGCCGCCGCGCCGGGGTGCAGCGCAGCGCCGTCCACGTCGATGCGGCCGACGTGCCGCCCCCCGACCACCAGGTCGCGGGAGTGGACGGCCGAGGAGCGACCGTCGCGGGACACGGCTGCGAGCGACAGGCCGCCCTCGGGGGTGCTGGTCCAGAGGGCGAAGGTGTGGATCAGGAAGTGGGCCTCCAGGAAGGCCGTCAGCGACCCGGCGAGGGCGTCGACGGTCTGCGACGCCGGGAGCGAGGCCCCGAAGTCGTGGACCTGGTCGGGCGGTGCCGCGCGGGTATCCAGGAACTGGGCGAGTTCCTCGGGGCTCGCCACGTCGAAGGAGTTGTCGGGGTCGACCTGGGTCTCGGGCTGCCGCCCGGCCAGACGGCTCCAGGCGGCGGCGATCGTCCGCGGAGCGGGGAGCGTGATGACGTAGCGCATGAAGGTCTCGCTGCTCGTGCCCTCCACGCGTGCGTCGGGAAGGTCGAGCAGGTGCGGGTAGGCCCGCAGGAGGCCGCGGGTGGCTGCGCCGAACGAGAGCGGAAAGGTGTAGCCAGGAAGGGTCCTCGACTCCCAGACCACCCGGTCGTCGTCCAGGGGCACCATCGTCGACTTGACGTTCGAGTACACCGCCCGTCCCATCTTCGGCACGAAGCCCAGGTAGAACTGGCGCGGCGTCAGGAAGACGCGGCCGAGGACCCGCAGCACGAAGGAGGTGTGCACGAGGTCGACGGCCATCTGCTCCATGCCGGCGTCGCCCCCGAGCAGCGCGTCGACCCGCGCCCAGAAGGTCTCGAAGTCCCTCCAGTCGACCCGGAACGCGCTCCGCCGGAGATCCTCCACCCGGAACGGGAGCCCCTCGATGACCTGCGCGGGGTCGTGTCCACGGGCCCTGACCGCTCCCAGCATCGAGAGCAGGACCCGCCCGGAGACCTCCTTGCCCATCGTCGTCGGCCCCATCATCCGAGGAACGACGATACGTCGCCACGTTGCGCTCCAGAAGTGAGAAGTGAAGGAGCGAGCATCTTGGCGGACCGGGTGTGCCGTCACCCGCCCGGGCGGGGGCCGTCGCCGGGAAGCCGATCGGCGGCCGTGACCTCCAGTGAAAATGGAAAGTCCCCAGGTCGGTTGGACCTGGGGACTTCGGGACGGCTTCGGAATTGGCGCGCGGTACAGGATTCGAACCTGTGGCCCTCAGCTCCGGAGGCTGATGCTCTATCCAGCTGAGCTAACCGCGCGAACGGAGGCGTATCTATTGCACGTCCGTCCGAAACGCAAGGAGCATCCCGCCGTCACGGGCAGGGGCGGCCGCGCTGGGCCGGGCTTGCGGTCCGCAGCCAGGCGAGCGTCGCGTCGCGCAGGCGCAGGTCGCCGCGGATGGTCTTCGCTCCGGCGGGGAGCCGCGACAGGATCCCGCGCACCCCATCGCCTCCCTCGGCGAGGAACTCGTTCATCGCGACCGAGTAGGTCCGCGCCGGGTCGACGGGCTCCCCCGCACACGTCCTCGCCGTGCTTCCATCGAACACCACGCCCGCAACCTGCGGGGACTCGCGCCGGAAGGAGGAGAGCGCAGAGAGGACGGCCACGAGGTCCTTGCCGCTCATCCGCACCAGCGCGAGCCCGTCGTCGAAGGGCATGGCCTCGTAGAGTTGCCCGTAGCGGAGCTCGCCGGCCGGGAGCGATGCCCGCAGCGCCCCGGCGTTGACGAGCCCGATCTCGGCGCCCATCGCCGAGCGGGCGGCCTGGGCGGCCACCGCGCCGAGCGGGGAGACCCGGTCGCGCCCCCGGCCGAGCGGTCGATCGAGCCGCACGCCCACGGGCCGCTGCCGCTCCGCGTCCGCCGCGGCCAGGTAGGGGGCCACCGCCGCGCGTACCTTGGGGTCGCCACCCTCCGGCCCGCCCCCCTTGCCGTCGCCGGGGCGCACCGCCAGGTGGAAGCGGGCCGGCTGCCCCACGCAGAGCGTGAGCCAGCCCACCGCTTCCCCCTTCGAGCCCGCCTGCAGCAGCGCCACGCCGTTCACCCGGTGGGACAGGTAGCCGTGCGTGTGCCCACCCACGAGCGCGTCGACGAGTCCGTCGGGGAGCGCCCGGGCCAGCGAGAAGAGCTCCCCCCGCGGGTCGCAGCTCCCCAGGTCGTCGGGAGAGCCCGCGTCGCGGCAGGAGCCCCCGGCATGGACGAGCCCGATCACGATCTCGGCCCCGCGCGCCCGCAGGTCGCGCGCCTGCCGTTCCGCCACGAGGGGCATCTTCGCGAAGCGGAGCCCCGCCGTGTTGCCCGGCATGGTCTGGCGCGGCGTCGACGGCGTGGAGAGACCGAACACCCCCACCACCGGGCCGCCCGGGAGGCGGAAGATCCGGCTGGCCTCGAGCCCCTTCCAGTCCGGCATCCCACCGGTGGCCGCGTCCCGCAGGTTGGCGGCCAGGGTGGGGTAGGGGGCCGCGGCGATTCGGCGCCGGGCCTGCTCCTGACCGAAGTCGAGGTCGTGGTTCCCCAGCGCCGCTGCATCCACTCCCAGTGCAGCGAACCCGGCCACCACCGCGTCGCCCCGGGAGAGCGAGGCCTCCACCGTCCCCTGGGCGGAGTCGCCCGCGTCGAGGAGGAGCGACGGCCCGCGGGCCCGGACCGGCGCGATCTCGGCGGCGATCCGGGGCAGCACGGCGATCCGCCCGTGCAGGTCGGAGATGGAGAGGACCTCGACGCAGGACGGGGCCGCGGAGAGGGCGAGGGCGAGCGCGGCGGGGAGGAGCATGGGGACGACGCGACTCTAGCAGCCACCCCGGACGGCCCCACAAGTGATCCAGATCAGGCCCAGGTACGATTTGACGCAAGGCGAAATGATTGGACCCTCCCGGGTGTGTTTCCCTTCGCCGGAAATGGGAGGTGCGGCGTTGGCAGGTCGTCTCGAGCGGCTGGTGCGGATGATGCGGTCGAGCCTCACCGCGGAGCAGTTGCCGCCCCCGCCCCCGCCGGATCCCGCGCCGCCTCGCCGGTCCAGCCTCCGCGTCCTCCTCGGGTCCGAGACCCTGCCCGAGGCTCCCCCGGCCCCGGCCCGCGAGGGGCAGTCGATCCTCACCATCCTCTTCGCCCGCGAGACCCTCCCGCTCGATCCCGAGCGGAGGCGACCGCACCGCAACTGGCTCGCGTTCCTGTTCGCTCCCGAACGCATCGACCCGCCCGGTGGCGCCGGGCCGGAGGTCCACTGAATGGAGCACGGAAAGCACGTCTTCCGCATCGTCATCCTGGTGGTCGTGATCCTGACCGTCGTGCTCCTGGCCCGCGGGTTCCTGGTGCCCAAGACCTACGGCCTCTACGGGCGCTACCGGGGCGCCAACGTCGGCGAGCAGATGAACATCCGCCCGGTGATGCACGGGGGCGCGGCCGCCTGCGCCGACTGCCACGGGGACCAGGCCGCCAAGCGAACGGCCGGCGCCCACAAGAACGTGAGCTGCGAGATCTGCCACGGGCCGCTCGGCGCCCATGTGAAGGCCGACGGCACCGTGGTGAAGCCGCCCATCGACCGCTCCTTCACGCTCTGTGCGAGGTGCCACCGCAAGGTGGCCGCGCGCCCCGCCAAGTTCCCGCAGGTCGACCTCGACCAGCACGTCAACGGGCCCGTCGAGGGCAAGGTCTGCCTGCAGTGCCACGACCCCCACTCGCCGAAGCCCTGAGGGAGGACACCATGAGCGACTGTCACGACGGGTGCAACGGGAGCCGCCGCGAGTTCCTCTCCGGGACGCTGAAGCTGGCCGGCGGCGCGGTGGTCACCGTGATCGGAGGCGCCGCCCTGGCCTCCTCGGGATCCGCCGCCGGTACCGGGGCCCCCTTGCCCGGAGGCGGCGACTACGACTGGAACGAGCACCTCTGGGCCTACCTGGTCGACACCACCAAGTGCATCGGCTGTGGATCCTGCGCCCGGGCCTGCAAGGCCGAGAACGACGTTCCCGAAGGCTTCTTCCGCACCTGGATCGAGCGCTACGTGGTGGGCATGGACGACAGCCACGTGGATTCGCCCAACGGCGGCATGGACGGGTTCCCTCCGGTCCAGGTGGGCTTCGTCGCCACCAAGGCGTTCTTCGTCCCCAAGATCTGCAACCACTGCCGCGCCACCCCGTGCACGCAGGTCTGCCCGGTGGGCGCTTCCTACCGGACCAAGGACGGCGCGGTCCTCGTCGACATCGACAGCTGCATCGGTTGCGGCTACTGCGTGCAGGCCTGCCCGTACGGGAGCCGCTTCATCCACCCGGCCACCCACACCGCCTCGAAGTGCACCTGGTGCTACCACCGCATCACCAAGGGGCTGAAGCCGGCCTGCGTGACGGTCTGCCCGACCCAGGCGCGGCAGTTCGGCGACTTGAAGAAGGACGGTGACCCGGTACGGGCGGTCGTCGAGCACGACCGGATCCAGATCCTGCAGGGCCACCTGCTCACCGAGCCGCAGTGCTACTACACCCACCTCGACAAGGAGGTCAGGTGATGCCCGAGATCACAGGATTCTCCTTCCCCAACGACATCCACGTCACGTGGAGCCTGATGATCGTCATGTACCCGTACATCACCGGGTTCGTGGCCGGCTCCTTCATCGTGACCTCGCTCTACCACCTCTTCGACCGGCAGGAGTTCAAGCCGGTGGCGCGCCTCGCCATGGCGACGTCGTTCGCCTTCCTGCTCGTGGCGTCGCTGCCGCTCCAGCTCCACCTGGGCCAGCCGCAGCGCGGGCCGTTCGTCATCATCACGCCCAACTTCACCTCGGCCATGGCCGGCTTCGGGATCCTCTACTCGTTCTACCTGCTCGTGCTGGTGCTCGAGCTCTGGTTCGTCTGGCGGCAGGAGATCATCGACCGGGCCCGGCGCAGCCGTGGGATGGTCCGCGCCTTCTACGCGGCGCTGGCGCTCGGGACCTACGACACCTCGCCGGAGGCCATCGAGATCGACCACAAGGCCATCAAGATCCTGGCCGGCATCGGCCTGCCGGCCGCCTGCATGCTCCACGGCTACGTGGGCTTCATCTTCGGCGCCATCAAGGCCAACCCGTGGTGGTCGACCCCGCTCATGCCGGTCATCTTCCTGCTCTCGGCGGCGGTGTCCGGCATCGCGCTGCTCATCCTCATCTACCAGCTGTTCGCGAGGATCGACAGGCGGCCGGTGGTGGCCACCTGCGTGTCGGCGCTGGCCAGCTGGCTCTGGTTCTTCCTCATCCTCACCATCACGCTCGAGGAGCTCGAGCTCATCGTGATGGCCTACGAGAAGTCGGAGTCCTGGCTCATCATCTCCGAGCTCCTCACCACCCGGCTCTCCTTCTCCTACGTGACCATGCAGATGATCGTGGGCGGCCTCATCCCGTTCATCCTGCTCGCGGTGGTGGTCCTCATGAACCGCTACCTGCACGAGAGGGTGCGCAACACGCTGGCCACGATCGCGGCGTTCCTCACGCTCATCCAGGTCTTCTCGATGCGCTGGAACATCGTCATCGGCGGGCAGCTCCTCTCCAAGTCCCTGCGCGGGCTGCGCTCGCCGTACGAGCCCGAGATCTTCGGGAGGGAGGGCGTGCTGATGGCCATCGCCCTCTTCGTCGCGCCCTTCGTCATCCTCTGGATCTTCGACCGCGTGCTCGGCATCGAGGAGCCGGAGGGGGCCGGCGGCCACGGGAGTCCGCCGGCGGGTCAGGCGTCCGCCGGGACGCCCGCCGTCACTCACGTTCCGTGAATCATGGCGCGCCCCCGGGGCGCGCCGGGAAGGGATGGATGGGGGACACGTCGCTCCTCGAGGCCAGGCTGGCCGATCTCGCGGACGTGGTCGCGCGACTGGAGGGCCGCATCACCGTGCTGGAGCGGGCCGCCCAGCCGCCGGCCCGGCGCTCCGCCGCCCAGGCCGCCCTGGACCGTTCCGCCGCCCCGGTCCGCCCGGCCACCGGGGGCTTCGACGCCGGACAGGCCACCCGGGCCATGTCGCTGGGCGGGCGCACCCTCCTCGTCCTCGCAGGCGCCTTCGTGCTGCGGGCCGTCACCGACTCGGGGAAGATCCCGGCCTGGATGGGGGTGGGGCTCGGCTTCCTCTACGCCGGCGCCTGGATGATCATGGCCGACCGCGCCGGCAAGGCCGGCCAGCTGCTCTCGGCGGGTTTCCACGCGGTCTCGGTGGTGATCATCGGCTTCCCGCTGCTCATCGAGGCCACCAACCGCTTCCACCTCTTCTCGCCGGGCGGCGCCGCCCTGGTGCTCGCCGCGCTCACCGCGGCCGCGCTCCTGCTCGCCACCCGCCGCGGGCTCCCGTCGCTCGCCTGGGTGGTGTCGCTGGGCGGGACGGCCACCGCGGTCTGGCTCATGACCACCTCGCGGATGCTCGTCCCCGGGTCGCTCTACCTCGTGGCCCTGGGCACCGCGGCGGTCTGGATCGGCTACGTCCGCGACTGGACGATCCTCCGCTGGCCGATCGCCATGGTCGCCGACGTGATGGTCCTCGTCGTCGCCATCAAGGCCGGGGACCGGCTCACCAACGAGGGGCCCGCCGCCGCGCTGCTCGTGCAGTCGGTGATGGTGGCGGTCTTCCTCGGCAGCTTCGCCACCCGCACCCTCTACATGGGGCGCAAGGTGGTCCCCTTCGAGATGTTCCAGACCGCCGCGGTGATCGGCGTGGGCATCGGCGGCGCGGTCTGGGTGGCGGTGCGCTCCGGGATGGGGCAGGCCGGCTTCGGGATCGTCTCGGTGGTCTTCGGCATCGCCGCCTACGCCGTGGCCTTCGCCTTCGTGGAGCGGCGCCAGAAGATCCGGGAGAACTTCTACTTCTACACCTCGGTGGCCATCGTCTTCGTGCTCGCCGGGACGGCGCTGCTCCTCCCCGAGCCGGCCCGCTCGCTGTGCTGGGCGGCGCTCGCGGTCCTGCTCGCCTTCCTCTCGCCCCGCAAGAAGAGCCGCACGCTGGCCGCCCACGCGGCGGTCTACGGCGTCGCGGCGGCGGTGGGGAGCGGGCTGCTCGGCCAGTCGATCGGCAGCCTCTTCTTCGGCACGGCGGTGGCCTGGCGGACGAGCGTGGCGACCACCCTGGTGCTCCTCGCGGTGGCGGCGAGCGCCTGGCTCACGAGCCGCGTACCCCGGACCAACGTGGTCGAGCAGTTTCCCCCGGTGGCGGTGGACCTGGTGCTGGCGATCGGGATCGCCGGGACGGTGGTCGCCTGGCTCGCTCCCGTGGTCGCCGGAACCGGGCCCGCCGGGAATCCCGGTGCGCTCGCCACCCTGCGCACCGTGGCGCTGGTGGGGATGGCGGTGGCGGCGGCCTGGGTGGGACGTCGCCCGTTCCACGCCGAGGCCGGGTGGCTCGCCTATCCGATCCTCGGCTTCACCGGCTTGAAGATGCTCCTCGAGGACCTGAAGCACGGGCGCCCCGCCACCCTCATCCTGGCATTCGCCTGCTACGGGCTGGCCCTCATCCTCGTCCCGAGGATCCGCGCGCGCACCCCCCCCACCGCGGTGCCCGGCGAGCCGGGTTGAGCCGGAGCCGATCCCCGGCGATGCGCCGGGCCACCCGTTGCCCGGGTACCCTGTACGTGGTACGTCGGAGTCCATGATCCGGGTGGTGATCACCCGGAAGGGCGGGGGAGAGGACCGATGCCGACCAGAGCCATAGCCATCGAGGACGACGAGGCGGTCTCCCGCCTGATAGCACAGGTGCTGACGGCCCACGGGTTCGAGATGGTCGGGACCGCGGCCACCGGCGAGGACGGCATCGCGCTCGCGAAGCGCGAGGTCCCCGACGTGGCCCTCGTCGATCTGGGGCTGCCCAAGATGAGCGGCGAGGACGTGATCGCCGCGATCCGGCAGGAGGTCCCGAAGACCATGTGCATCGCCCTCACCGCCGTCGACATCCCCGCACGGGTGCTCGGGGCGCTGCGGGCCGGCGCGGCCGGGTACATTCTCAAGCCCTTCCACGCCGGCGAGCTGGCCCGGGCGGTCGAGGATGTCCTGCGCGGCGACTCCGCCCCCATCAGTCCGCGGGCCGCCAAGGTGCTCCTCGCCGAGCTCCGCGGAGACGCCCCCGACCAGCGGAACCACGGGCCGGCCCTCTCCAAGCGGGAGCGGGAGGTGCTCGAGCTCCTCGTCCACGGCCACACCTACGCCGACGTCGCCAATGCCCTCGGGATCGCCGAGGGTACCGTGCAGACGTACGTGAAGCGCATCTACGAGAAGATGGACGTCTCCACGAAGGCGGAGGCCGCCCTTCTCGCCGTGGCGCGTGGTCTCGTGAAGCCATAGCCGGGCGTCGACGGGCCCGGCGTGCCTTGACTTGCAGGGGTCGGTCCCTATAATGGACCGCTTTTCCCCTCCTGAAAGTGACGCAAATGCGCGTCAACATTGACGAAATCAAGGATTCGGGCCTCGAGCGGAGCTGGGAGATCCCCACCGTCCGCCTCGAAGAAGCCCTTCGCGGCGACCGCGCCGGCTACCAGGCCGTCGGACCGGCCACGGTCGAGGCTCGCCTCGAGCGGCTCGGCCGCCGGGTCCGCCTGCTCGCGAAGACGACCGTGGAGCTCACCTCCCCCTGCGGACGATGCCTCTTGCCAGCCCGCACCACGGTACCGGTCGACTTCCAACTCACGCTCGTCCCGGCCGAGGAGGCCGCCGAAGGTGAGGGCGGGGGGCACGAGACCGGCGAGGAGCACGCCGAGGGGAGCTTCACGCCCCATCAGGTGGACGAGGAGACCTACCGCGGAAAGCTGATCGAGCTCGATCCCCTGGTCGAGGAGCAGATCGCCCTGGCGCTACCCCTGTACCCGGTCTGTCGGGAGGGTTGCCAGGGGCTCTGCCCCGTCTGCGGGCAGAACCAGAACGAGAAGGCGTGCGGCTGCGATCGCCGCGTGCCCGACCCGCGCTGGGCGGGGCTGGAGAAGTTCCGGCAATCGTAGTACCGAGACTCATTCACAAGGAGCGAACACCGTGGGAGTTCCCAAGAAGCGGACGAGCAGCATGCGGCGCAACCGTCGGCGCGCCGCCAATTTCAAGATCACGCCGGCCAACGTGACCCTTTGCCCGAAGTGCAAGGAGCCGGTGATGTCGCACCGGATCTGCCCCTCGTGCGGCTTCTACAAGGATCGTCAGGTTTCCGAGGGCGCGTAGGGCCCGATGGCCCCTGGCATCGCGCCGGTCGCGTTGGATGCCATGGGGGGCGATCACGCCCCCGCCGCCGTCGTACAGGGCGCGATTGACGCAGCGCGCAAGGGGCAGGGGGTCATCCTCGTCGGCCCCGAGGACCGGGTGCGCGCCGAGCTCGACCGGCTGCGCGCCAGCTGGAACCTGCCCGTCCAGGTCCGCCACGCCCCCGAGGTGGTGGGCATGGACGAGCACCCGGCCCAGGCCATGCGCCGCAAGAAGCAGAACTCGATCCGGATCGCCCTCGAGCTGGTCCGGGACGGGGAAGCCTCGGCCGCGGTGAGCGCAGGGAACAGCGGGGCGGTGATGGCCGGCGCCATGATGGTGCTCGGCTGCTCGGGCGAGGTGCTGCGCCCGGCCATCCTCTCGGTGCTGCCCGCGGCGAAGGGGAGGCCGGTCATGCTCGACGCCGGCGCCAACGTCGACTGCAAGCCCATCCACCTCGTCCAGTTCGCGCTCATGGGCGAGGTCTACTCCCGCCGCGTGCTCGGCGTGTCGCGCCCCCGGGTGGCCATCCTGGCGAACGGCGAGGAGCCCTCCAAGGGAACCGCGGTCACCCGCGCGGCGGCCGAGGCGCTCGCCCGCTCCGGGATCCGGTTCCAGGGATACTGCGAGGGGCGTGACCTCCTCGGCGGCGAGGTCGACGTCATCGTCACCGACGGCTTCACCGGCAACGTCGCGCTGAAGACCATGGAGGGCACCGCACAGGCGCTCGCCGTGATGATGCGGGAGGCGCTCCACCGGACGCTGCCGGCCCGCCTCGGCGGGGCGCTCGTGAAGACGGCCATCGACGAGATCCGCCGGCGGGTCGACTGGCGGGAGATCGGCGGCGCGCCGCTGCTCGGCGTGGGCGGCGTGGCGGTCATCGCCCACGGGGCGTCCGACCGGCGTGCCGTGGCGAACGCCGTGGCCCGGGCCGCCGACGGCGCCCGTGCCGGCTGCACCGACGAGATCGGGGAGGCGGCCGCGCTGGCCGCCGGCCTGCTCGACCCCGATCAGGGCGAAGGGGAATCCACCGTGGGCAAGGGGCGCCGCAAGGCGTCCGAGGCGTGAGGAGGAGCACATGCGATCGCTCATCGTCGGGACGGGAAGCTACGCGCCGGAGAAGGTCGTCACCAACAAGGACCTGGAGGCCCTCGTCCAGACCAGCGACGAGTGGATCGTCGAGCGCACCGGCATCCGGGAGCGGCACGTCGCGGCCGAGACCGAGTCCACGAGCGACCTCGCCCTCAAGGCCTGCCAGAAGGCGCTCAAGATGGCCGGGGTGCGCCCCGAGGACGTCGACCTGATCGTGGTCGGTACCATCACGCCCGACTACCCGTTCCCGTCGGCCGCGGCCATCCTGCAGGCCCAGCTCCACAACAAGAAGGCCTTCGCCTTCGACGTGTCGGCGGCCTGCGCCGGATCGCTCTACGCACTCTCCATCGCCGACCGGTACGTCGCCTCCGGGGTCGCCCGGGTGGCGCTGGTGGTCGGCGCGGAGGTCCTGACGAGCATCACCGACTGGTCCGACCGGAACACCTGCATCCTCTTCGGTGACGGCGCCGGCGCCATGGTCCTCGTCCCTACCCAGGACCCGAACCGGGGCCTGCTCTCCACCCACCTGCACACCGACGGGTCGCTCTGGCCCATCCTCTACACGCCGGGCGGCGGAACCCGGATGCGCATGAGCCAGAAGGTGCTCGACGAGCGGCTCAACACCGTGAAGATGAACGGCCGGGAGGTGTACAAGGTCGCGGTCCGGGCCCTCGAGGAGGTCTCCCGGGAGGCCCTCGGCGCCAACGGCCTCCAGCCCAAGGACGTCACCTGGGTCATCGCCCACCAGGCCAACAAGCGGATCCTCGACTCGACGCTGGATCGCCTGGGCATCCCGGCCGAGAAGTGCTGGATGAATTTGGAGCGATATGGCAACACCTCGTCGGCGAGCGTCCCCATGACCCTCGACGAGGCCAACCGCGCAGGGTGGTTCAAGCCGGGCGACCTGATCCTCATGATGGCCATCGGCGGCGGCATGGCCTGGGGCAGCGCGCTCGTTCGCTGGTAGGGAGTACGCCGTGTCGAAGCTGGCCTTCATCTTCCCCGGACAGGGGTCCCAGGCTGCGGGCATGGGCAAGGCGCTCCACGACGCCTTCCCCGAGGCGCGCGCGGTGTTCGACGCCGTCGACGCGGCGCTCGGCGAGAAGCTGTCCGCCCTCTGCTTCGAGGGGCCGGACGAGGCGCTCAAGCTCACCGCCAACACCCAGCCCTCCATCCTCACCGTCTCCGCGGCCGCGGCCGCCGTCCTGGCCGCCCGGGGCATCCGTCCCGACCTCGTGGCGGGCCACTCGCTGGGGGAGTACTCGGCGCTGGTCGCCGCCGGGGCGCTCTCGGCCGCCGACGCGGCCCGGTCCGTCCGCGCGCGTGGGACCTTCATGCAGGAGGCCGTTCCCGCCGGCCAAGGGGCCATGTCGGCCGTCCTGGGGCTCGAGCCGGAGCGGGTGCGGGCCATCTGCGAGTCGGTCCAGGCCGCCACCGGGAAGGTGGTCTCCCCCGCCAACTACAACGAGCCCAACCAGACGGTCATCGCCGGCGACGCCGGCGCCGTGGCCGAGGCGGGGCTCCGGCTCAAGGAGGCCGGGGCGAAGCGGGTCCTGCCGCTGCCGGTGAGCGCCCCCTTCCACTGCGCGCTCATGGCCCCGGTGAAGGCCCGGCTCGAGCCGGTGCTCCGCGCCGTCGCCTGGAACGAGCCGGTGGTGCCGGTGGTGACCAACGTCGAGGCCAAGGCCAACCGCGAGACCGGCCGGATCGTCCCCCTGCTCGTCGAGCAGGTGACGGCGCCGGTGCGCTGGATCGAGGTCGTCCAGGAGCTGGGTCGCCTGGGCGTGACGCGGGTCGTCGAGGTGGGGCCGGGAACCGTCCTGGGAGGGCTGGTCCGCCGGATCGAGAAGGGGATCGAGGTACACTCCGTCTCCGACCCCGCCTCCCTCGACAAGACCCTCGCTGCGATCGGAGTCAACCCGTGACCGCCTTCCAGGGAAAGACCGCCCTCGTGACCGGTGCCTCACGTGGCATCGGCCGGGCCATCGCGGTGGAACTGGCGCGCGGGGGGGCGAGGTTGGCCCTCAACTACGCCGGGAACACGGCGGCCGCCGAGGAGGCGCTGCGCCTGGTGCGCGAGGCGGGATCGCCCGAGGCGCGCCTCTTCCCGTTCGACGTCTCCGACCCGGTGGCGGCCACGAAGGCCGTCGACGAGGTGGTGGCCACCATGGGCGGCCTCCACATCCTCGTGAACAACGCCGGGATCGCCCTCGATCAGCTCGTCATGCGCATCAAGGACGAGGACTGGCAGCGCCAGCTCGACGTCAACCTCTCCGGGGCCTTCCACCTCATCCGGGCCGTCAGCCGCCCCATGATGAAGGCGCGGGGCGGGGTCATCGTGAACCTCACCTCGGTGGTCGGGGAGATGGGAAACGCCGGCCAGGCCGGCTACGCCGCCACCAAGGCCGGCCTCATCGGCCTCACCAAGTCGGTGGCCCGGGAACTCGCCTCGCGAAACGTGCGGGTGAACGCGGTCGCTCCCGGCTACATCGATACCGACATGACGGCGTCGCTCCCCGAGGGCGCCAAGCAGAAGATGGCGGAGATGATCCCGCTCGGGCGCCTCGGCAAGGCCGAGGACGTGGCCCGGGCGGTGGCGTGGCTCTGCAGCGATCAGGCATCGTACGTGACCGGAGAGGTCCTCCGGGTGAACGGCGGCATGCACATGTAGTGCGGGGTTTCCCGCGAGACGGTCCAACCACAGGAGGAAGCATCGATGACGACGGGCAACGTGGAGCAGAAGGTCAAGGGCATCATCGCCGAGCAGCTCGGGGTGGCGGAGGACGAGATCAAGACCACGTCCAGCTTCATCGAGGACCTCGGCGCCGACTCGCTCGACATCGTCGAGCTGGTCATGGCCATGGAGGAGGAGTTCGAGGTCGAGATCCCCGACGAGGAGGCCGAGAACATCAAGACCGTCCAGGACGCCATCAACTACATCAATACCCACAAGAAGTAGGCACGGGCGGGGCGGCGGGGACCACCACCGGGGCCACAGGCCCCTGGCAGGGGTCCGCGCCGGCGCGCGCGGGCGAAAGTGAGGTCGTTCGGATGTCCAGGCGTCGCGTGGTGGTGACCGGACTGGGGCTCGTCTGCCCGGTCGGCGTCGGCGTGGAGGAGAGCTGGCAGGCGCTCGTCGCCGGGAAGAGCGGGATCGGCCCGATCACCCAGTACGACGCCTCGACCTATCCCACCAAGATCGCCGGCGAGGTGAGGGGGTTCGAGCCCGAGAAGTTCATGGACCGCAAGGAGGTCCGGCGCAACGATCGGTTCATCCAGTTCGCGCTCGCCGCCGCCGACATGGCGGTTGCCGACTCCGGCATCGACTTCGCGAAGGAGGACCCGGAGCGGGTCGGCGTCATCGTCGGCTCCGGGATGGGCGGCCTCGCCACCATCGAGGACACCCACAAGACCCTCATGGAACGCGGCGTGCGCAAGGTGAGCCCGTTCTTCATCCCGGCCATCATCATCAACCTGGCGCCGGGGCAGATCGCGCTGCGCTGGGGGCTGAAGGGGCCGAACTACTCCCCCGTGTCGGCCTGCGCCACCGGCAACCACTCCATCGGCGACGCCCTCATGTACATCGAGCGGGGCATGGCCGACGTGATGATCGCCGGTGGGACCGAGGCCACCCTGACCCCGCTCGGCCTGGCCGGGTTCTGCGCCGCGCGCGCCATGTCGGAGCGCAACGACGCGCCCGACAAGGCCAGCCGGCCGTTCGACAAGGGGCGCGACGGTTTCGTGGCCGCCGAGGGCGCGGGCATCCTCGTCGTCGAGGAGTACGAGCACGCCCGCCGCCGCGGTGCCCGCATCTACGCGGAGCTGTGCGGCTACGGCGCGAGCTGCGATGCCAACCACGTCACCTCCCCGGCACCGGAGGGGGAGGGTGGTCAGCGGGCCATGCGCATGGCGCTCGCCGACGCCGGCCTCCGCCCCGAGCAGGTCGGCTACGTGAACACCCACGGCACCTCCACGCCGCAGGGCGACATCGCCGAGTGCCAGGCCATCCGGAAGGTCTTCGGCGACTGGGCCGACCGGGGGCTCGTGGTCTCCTCCACGAAGTCCATGACCGGCCACATGCTCGGCGCCGCCGGCGGCGCCGAGGCCGTGTTCTCGGTCCTCGCGCTCCACCGGGGGGTCGTGCCGCCCACGATGAACGTCGACGAGCAGGACCCCGAGTGCAAGCTCGACGTGGTGCCCAACCGGGCGCGCGAGCTGCGCACCGAGGCGGTTCTCTCCAACAGCTTCGGCTTCGGCGGGACGAACGCGGTCGTCGCCTTCCGGAAGGTGTAGCCGGTCCTGAACAGGAAACGGCCGGCGCCTCTCGACGCCGGCCGTGTCTCGCCGCGAGGTTCCGGGATGCCCGTGTCAGTCGTCGTCGCCGTCCCGGTCGTCGTCGCCGAAGGCCCTGAGCGACGCCTTCACGTTGGCGATGATCTTCGCGTTCACCTTCGGGTCGCCGAGGCACGGGTCGAGGGTGGTGCCGTTCGGGCCCGCGAGCCAGGTCGAGGCGTCGAAGGCGAGGGTCAGGTTGGCCGTCGAACCCTCCGCGATGGTGACGGGGCTCTCGTACTCCACCTCGACCTC
The DNA here is from genome assembly GCA_903904005.1 of uncultured Anaeromyxobacter sp. GTDB lineage: Bacteria > Myxococcota > Myxococcia > Myxococcales > Anaeromyxobacteraceae > CAIOAK01. Next base: position 62,831 of record CAIVAR010000116.1, on the reverse strand, counting down.
CATCGTCGACGTGACGGCGAAGGGCGTCGGGGCGGGCGACGTGGCGGGCGTGCCGGTGGCCGGGGCGGTGCAGGTGCCCTCGAGGACGATGGACAGGCCGTCGAGCTTGACCCCTCCCCGGGTGGCCTGGACGTTCAGCTTCTCGGTGTTGCGGACACGGTGGATCTCGAACTCGATCCCCTTGTAGGACCCGGCCGGGACCAGGCTGGCCGGGATGGCCGTCTGGAGGTTGGTGTCACCGATGTTGACCTCGAGGACGTACGGGCCGGCCTCGATCTCCTCGACGTCGTGGCCGGAGGACGGGCCGGACGGCCCCGAGGGACCGGTGGGGCCGGTGGGAGCGACGGCGGCCGGGGCCTTCGTGAGCTCGAGTTCCTTCACGACGAGGTAGAGGTTGTCGAGCTTGGCGGTGCCCGACCCGGTCGGCACGGCCGAGAGCTTGGCGGAACCGCTCTTCACGGCGGTGCTGACGAGGAGGGAAGTGCCGGTTCCTCCGCCGCAACCCACGAGGGTGGCGGCGAGGACCAGGGCGATGTACGGAGTTGCGACGCGCATGAGAGACCTCCTGATGGACGTTGTGTCCCCATTTCATGGCTCATCGCGATGTTCGAGGCAAGCCCCACATCGTATCCAAGCATCTATAAGCATTGGTGAATTCTAACTAATGTCCCAGGAGGATGGTACATGGCTGATCGCATTGTGTTCGGGTCGGATCACGCGGGGCTCTCCCTGCGGGCGGAGGCGGTCCGGGTGGCCACGGCGGCCGGGTTCGAGGTCGAGGACCTGGGCCCCTTCTCCGGCGACAGCGTCGACTACCCCGACTTCGCGGCGCGGGTCGGGCAGGCCGTAGCCGAGGGGCGGGCGCGGCTCGGCATCCTCGTCTGCGGGACCGGGATCGGCATGTCGATCGCAGCCAACAAGGTGAAGGGGGTCCGGGCCGCCCACTGCACCACCGAGTTCGAGGCCCGGATGGCCCGCGCCCACAACGACGCCAACGTTCTCTGCATGGGGGAGCGGGTGATCGGGCTCGGCCTGGGGGGCGCCGTCACGGCGGCCTTCCTGGCGCAGACCTTCGAGGGGGGGCGGCACCAGCGCCGGCTCGACAAGATCGCGGCCCTCGACCGCTGAGCCGGGCCGCGGTATTCAGTCCCCCTTTCCGAGGAGCGTTCCCATGATGCCGACCCAGCGCCTCTCCGAGGCCGATCCCGATATCGCCCGGCTCGTCCGCGAGGAGACCCGGCGCCAGGCCGAGGGTCTCGAGCTCATCGCCAGCGAGAACTTCGTCTCGCCGGCGGTGATGGAGGCCACCGGCTCGGCCCTCACCAACAAGTACGCCGAGGGGTACCCGGGGAAGCGGTACTACGGCGGGTGCGAGGTGGTCGACCAGGTCGAGCAGCTGGCCATCGACCGGGCCAAGCGGCTCTTCGGCGCCGACCACGCCAACGTCCAGCCCCACTCCGGGTCGCAGGCCAACATGGCCTCCTACTTCGCGCTGGCGAAGCCCGGCGACACCGTCCTCGCCATGAGCCTCAACTTCGGCGGGCACCTCACCCATGGCTCCCCGGTGAACTTCTCCGGCCGGCTCTTCCGGATCGTGCCCTACGGGCTGCGCCAGTCGGACGAGACGGTGGACATGGACGAGGTCCAGCGGCTCGCCCGGGAGCACAAGCCCCGGGTCCTCGTCGTGGGCGCGAGCGCCTACCCGCGGCTGCTCCACTTCGACCGGTTCGCCGAGATCGCCCGCGAGGTCGGGGCGGCCATGATGGTCGACATGGCCCACATCGCCGGACTGGTCGCGGCGGGGCTGCACCCGAACCCGGTGCCCCACGCCGACATCGTCACCTCCACCACCCACAAGACGCTCCGCGGCCCCCGCAGCGGCCTCATCCTCTGCCGGGAGGCCCACGCCAAGAACGTGAACAGCCAGATCTTCCCCGGCATCCAGGGCGGTCCGCTCGAGCACGTGGTGGCGGCCAAGGCGGTGGCCTTCCACGAGGCGCTGCAGCCCTCCTTCAAGGTCTACCAGCAGCAGGTGCTCGACAACGCGAAGGCGCTCGCCGAGGGGCTCGTCGTGGCCGGGCTGCGGCTCGTCTCCGGCGGCACCGACAACCACCTCATGCTCGTCGACCTGCGCCCCAAGAAGCTCAACGGGAAGATCGCCGAGGAGGCGCTCGGCAAGGCAGGCATCACCGTCAACAAGAACATGATCCCGTGGGACCCCGAGAAGCCCTTCGTGACCTCCGGCATCCGCGTCGGGACCCCCGCGCTCACCACCCGCGGCATGGCCGTCGCCGAGATGCGCCAGGTCGCCTCCCTCATCGGGCGGGTCCTCGACGCCCCCGCCGACGAGGCGTCGCTCGCCCGGGTGAAGGGCGAGGTCCACGAGCTCACCCGGCAGTTCCCCCTCTACCCCGACCGGATCTGACGGCCGGCCCGGAACGGACGATCGATGCGCTGTCCCTTCTGCGGCCTCCTCCAGGATCGGGTCGTCGACTCGCGCGAGGCCCAGGACGGCCAGGCGACGCGTCGCCGGCGCGAGTGCCTGGGGTGCGCGCGCCGATTCACCACCTACGAGCGGGTCGAGGAGAGCCTTCCGGCGCTGGTGAAGAAGGACGGCCGGCGCGAGACCTTCGACCGGCGCAAGGTGGTCGAGGGGATGCGGCGGGCCTGCCAGAAGCGACCCGTCCCGCAGGAGCGCATCGAGGAGATGGCGACCCAGGTCGAGCGCCGGCTGCAGGAGGCGGGGGAGCGGGAGGTGCCGGCCAGCCGGGTGGGAGAGCTCGTGATGGAACTGCTCCGCGCCGAGGACCCGGTGGCCTACGTCCGCTTCGCCTCGGTCTACCGCGACTTCCGCGACGTCGGCGAGTTCACCGCGGCGGTCGAGGGGCTGAAGGAGAAGCCTTGAGCAGCCGCGCCGACCGCGAGCGGTTCATGCGCCTCGCGCTGCGGGAGGCGCGCCGCGGCCTGGGGCGCACCAGCCCCAACCCCGCCGTGGGTGCGGTGCTCGTGAAGGGGGGGCGCGTCGTGGGTCGCGGGCACCACGCCCGGGCCGGCGCGCCCCACGCCGAGGTGGCGGCGATCCGTGCGGCCGGGGGGAAGGCGCGGGGCGCAGACCTCTACACGACCCTCGAACCCTGCGACCACTTCGGGCGCACGCCCCCCTGCAGCCTGGCCATCCTCGAGGCGGGGGTGCGCCGGGTCTTCTCCGGGTCGAGCGATCCCAATCCGCAGGTGAACGGCCGGGGCATCCGCCGGCTGCGCCGCGCCGGCGTGGAGGTCGAGGCGGGGCTCCTGCGCGAGGCCTGCGACGCGATCAACGAGCCCTGGTTCCGCTTCATCGTCACCGGCCGTCCCCACGTCACCCTCAAGGTGGCGGCCACCCTCGACGGGCGCATCGCCACCGCCGGCGGGGATTCACGCTGGGTGACAGGCCCGGAGGCGCGGGACCGGGTGCACCGGCTCCGCGATACCTCCGACGCCGTCCTGGTGGGCGCCGGAACCGCCCGCGCCGACGACCCCCGCCTCACCGCCCGGCCGGGCGGGCGGCGCGGCCGGGACCCGATCCGGGTGGTGCTCGACTCCCGCCTCTCGCTTCCCCCTGGCCTGCGACTCTTCCGGCAGCGTTCGGCGGCCCCGACCCTCGTGGCCCACGTGGCGGGGAAGCCACCGGCCCGCCCCCCGCGCGGCGTCGAGTACCTGCGATGCAAGGCGCGGCGCGGCCAGGTCGACCTCGGCGACCTCCTCTCCCGGCTGGGGCGGCGCGGGGTCACCACGCTGCTCGTCGAGGGGGGAGCGGGGGTCGCCAGCAGCCTGCTCGAGGCCGGCCTGGTCGACCGGCTCATGCTCTTCGTGGCCCCCCGGCTCCTCGGGGGCGGCCTCTCCTGGCTCCCCGGCAAGGGGCCGGCACGCATGGCCGACGCGCTGGCCGTCGGCGACCTGGAGGTCCGGCGGGTGGGCCGGGACCTGCTCCTCACCTGCCGCCCGGGGGCGAAAGGTGATCGAACCCCCCGCGTGGACTAAGATCCTGACCCGATGTTCACCGGACTCATCACCGACCTCGGCGTCGTGGAGCGGCTCGACCCGCGGGGCGGCGGCGCGCGCATCACCATCCGCCCCGGCGCGCTCCCCGTCGACGAGCTCGTCCTGGGCGAGAGCGTGGCCTGCAACGGGGCCTGTCTCACGGTCGTCGAGCGCGGTGGGGGGCGCATGTCCTTCGACGCCGTGCCCGAGACGCTGGCACGGACCACGCTGGGGAGCTGGCGGTCCGGCACCCGGGTAAATCTAGAGAGAGCGCTGCGCCTCTCCGACCGGCTGGGCGGCCACATGGTCCAGGGGCACGTGGACGCCGTCGGCAAGGTGCTGGCGCGCGTCGCCGAGGGGCAGGGGGCGCGGCTCACCGTGTCGCTGCCCGCGGCCATCGCGCCGCTCGTCGCCGAGAAGGGCTCCATCGCCATCGACGGCGTCTCCCTCACCGTGGCGCGCGCCCTGCGCGATCGCTTCGAGGTGGCGCTCATCCCGGAGACCCTGTCCCGCACCGTGCTCGGAGACGCCGCGCCCGGGACGCCGGTCAACCTGGAGGTCGACGTGGTGGCGCGACACGTCGCACGGCTGCGCGAGTTCGCCGGCGTGGCCGGTGTCACGGAGGGTTCGTTGAAGGACTGGGGATACGGGGAGGGGGGACGATGACGCGCCACTCGGAGCACGCGGTGGAGCGGATCGAGGCGGCCATCGACGCCTTGCAGCGCGGCAAGATGATCATCCTCGTCGACGACGAGGACCGCGAGAACGAGGGGGACCTCTGCATCGCCGCCGAGAAGGTCACACCGGCGGCGGTGAACTTCATGGCGAAGTTCGGGCGGGGGCTCATCTGCCTGGCCATGACCGACGAGAAGGCCCGCGCGCTCGACCTGCCGCTCATGGTGCCGGAAGGGCAGAACGCCTCCAGCTTCGGGACCGCCTTCACCGTCTCCATCGAGGCCGCTCGCGGCGTCAGCACCGGGATCAGCGCCCGCGACCGCGCCCACACCATCCTCACCGCCGCGGCCCCGGGGGCGAAGCCCAAGGATCTGGTCCGCCCGGGCCACGTCTTCCCGCTCCGGGCCCGTCCGGGCGGGGTGCTGGTGCGGGCCGGGCAGACCGAGGGTTCGGTCGACCTGGCGCGCCTGGCCGGGCTCTCCCCGTCGGCCGTCATCTGCGAGATCATGAACGACGACGGGACCATGTCCCGCATGCCCGAGCTGGAGAAGCTGGCCCGGGAGCACGACATCCCCATCGCCTCGGTCGCCGACCTCATCTTCTTCCGGATGACCCGCGACTCGCTGGTCCGGCGCGCCTCCCAGGCGCCGCTCCCCACCGGTTACGGGAAGTTCACCGCGGTGGCCTACGAGAACGACATCGACAAGAACCAGCACGTGGCCCTCGTCATGGGCACCTGGCGCCCCGGGCAGCCCGTGCTCGTGCGGGTCCACTCGAAGTGCCTGACCGGCGACGTGTTCGGGAGCGCGCGCTGCGACTGCGGCCCGCAGCTCCACGCCGCCCTCCGCCAGATCGCCCACGCCGGGAAGGGCGTGCTCGTCTACCTCGACCAGGAGGGGCGCGGCATCGGGCTCGTGAACAAGCTCAAGGCCTACAACCTCCAGGACCAGGGGCTCGACACCGCCGAGGCCAACGTGAAGCTGGGCTTCAAGCCCGACCTGCGCGACTACGGCATCGGCGCCCAGATCCTGCGCGACCTCGGGGTGGGGAAGATGCGGCTGCTCACCAACAACCCGAAGAAGATCGTCGGGCTGGAAGGCTACGGGCTCGAGGTGGTGGAACGGGTCCCCATCGAGACGCCGCCGTCGCGCGGGAACCGCGCGTATCTGACGACCAAGCGGGACAAGATGGGGCATCTGCTCACGCTCGCTCCGGCGCGAACCAAGAAGCGGAAGGCCGCGCCCGGCGCGGCCAAGGGAGGACGGTCATGAAGGTCTTCGAGGGAAACCTGGTCGGCGAGGGGCTCAAGTTCGCCATCGTGGTCTCGCGCTTCAATTCGCTCGTCACCGAGCAACTGCTCTCCGGGGCCAAGGACGCGCTGCGGCGCCACGGGGTCGCCGAGGACGCCGTCGACGTCTTCCGCTGCCCGGGGACCTTCGAGATCCCGGCGGTGCTGCGCCGGGTGGCGCGCAGCGGCCGGTACGACGCGGCGGTGGCGCTCGGCGCGGTCATCCGCGGCGGGACGCCCCACTTCGAGTACGTGGCGAGCGAGGTGTCGAAGGGTGTGGCCCAGGTGTCGATGGAGGCCGAGTGCGCGGTGGGGTTCGGCGTGCTCACCTGCGACACCATGGAACAGGCGCTCGAGCGGGCCGGTGTGAAGGGCGGGAACAAGGGCGCCGAGGCGGCCGTGGCCGCCGTGGAGCAGGCCAACCTCTTCCGCGCCCTCTCGGGCGGGAAGTAAACGGGCCACATGTCCCACACCCGGCGCACCAAGTCCCGCGAGCGCGCCCTCCAGGCGCTCTACCAGATCGACGTGGCCGCCACCGACCTCGACGAGGCGCTGGCCCGCTTCTGGCCCAGCTTCGAGCCGGTGGAGCGCGAGGTTCGCGAGGGCGCCGAGGAGCTGGTGCGGGGGGTGGCCGCACACCGACGCGAGATCGACGAGACCATCGAGCAGGTCTCCACCAACTGGCGCATGGACCGAATGGCCAAGGTCGACCGCAACGTGCTGCGGCTGGCCGTCTTCGAGCTGCGCTGGCGCTCCGACGTCCCGGTCAAGGTCTGCATCAACGAGGCCATCGAGCTCGGCAAGAAGTACGGGAGCGAGAGCTCGGCGGCCTTCGTGAACGGGGTCCTCGACCGGATCGCGACCGCCCTGCCCGAGGCGCGGCGCGGGGACGGTCACGGTCGGTGAAGCTCCGCATCGAGACCTGCGACCTCTCGCTGGCGGCGCTCGACGCCGTGGAGGTCGACTCGCTGGCCGCCTTCGTGGGGGCGGAGCGACCCCTCACGGGGCTGCCGTCCCTCGTCGACTGGCGGCTCGCCGGCGCGGTCTCCCGGGCCATCCTGGCGGGGACGGTCACGCCCGAGCACGGCGAGGCCCTCCTGCTGCCCGGCGCGGGCCGGCTGCGGGCCGGGCGGGTCTTCCTCTTCGGCGTGGGGGACCCCTCGCCCCGAACGGCGGCGCTCGCGGTGCGCCACGCCTGCGAGGCCCTGCGGCGCGCCGGGGCGAAGGCCGTGGGCATCGCCTTCCCGGCGGGCGCGCCCCTGCCGGTATTGGCCCGTGCCTGGGTCGAGGCGGCGGCCTCGGCCGGCTTCGCGCGCCAGGTGGTGATGGGGGAGACCCGCTCGCTCGGGCCGGCCCTCGAGGTGGCAGCCCGGGAGCTCGGGATCGCCGCCGAGGTGGTCCGGGCTGCGGCGCGGGTCGAGCTGCCCGTGCCTCCCGCCGCGGCGGCGCCTACGGCGTGATCCGCTCGGTCATGCGGGCGAAGGGGATGGTCTCCCGGACGTGGTGGAGCCCGCAGATCCAGGCCACGCAGCGCTCCACGCCCATGCCGAACCCGGAGTGCGGAACCGTTCCGTAGCGGCGCAGGTCGAGGTACCACTCGAAGGCGTCGCGGGGCAGCTCGTGGTGCGCGATGGCCTTCTCGAGGGTCTCGAGGTCGTCCTCGCGCTGCCCGCCGCCGATGATCTCGCCGTAGCCCTCGGGGGCGAGCACGTCGCACCCCAGCGCCACCTCGGGCTGCTTGGGGTCCTTCTTGAAGTAGAAGGCCTTCATGAGCGTCGGGTAGCGGTGGACCATGACCGGCCGGTCGTAGCTCCGCGCCACCAGCGTCTCCTCGTCACCGCCGATGTCGTCGCCCCAGACCATCATGGGCGGCAGCTTGGCAGCCTCCTCGGGCGGCAGCGCCGCGCGCTGGGCCTCCTGCTCCTTGCGGATGACCTCGACCGCCTCGGTGTAGGTGATGCGCGGGAAGGGGGGCTTCACGCTCTCGAGCTTCGAGACGTCCCGCTCGAGCACCCGGACGAGCTCCTCGCGGTGCTTGGCGAGCGCGGTCTGGACCACGAAGGAGACGAACTCCTCCATGAGCACCATGTCGCCGTCCAGATCGAGCCAGGCCACCTCGGGCTCGACCATCCAGAACTCGGTGAGGTGGCGGCGGGTCTTGGACTTCTCGGCGCGGAAGGTGGGGCCGAAGGAGTAGACCTTCCCGAGCGCCATGGCCGCGGCCTCCATGTAGAGCTGGCCGGACTGGGTGAGGTAGGCCTTGCCCAGGTCGAAGTAGGGGACCTCGAAGAGGGTGCTCGTCCCCTCGCAGGCCGAGGGCGTGAAGATGGGGCCGTCGACGAGGGTGAAGCCCCGCCCGTCGAAGAAGTCCCGGATGGCCTTCTCGACGGTGTGGCGCACCCGCAGGATCAGGTTCTGGCGGGGGGAGCGCAGCCAGAGGTGGCGCTGCTCCATGAGGAAGGCGACCCCGTGCTCCTTGTGGCCGATGGGGAACTCGCGGGCCGGCCGGGCGTGGACCGCGAGGTCGCGCACGTCGATCTCGAAGCCGATGGGGGAGCGGGGCTCCTTCTTCACGAGCCCGGTGACCGCGATGGAGGTCTCCTGGGGCAGGTGGTCGGCCTCGGTGAAGCTCTCGGGGGTCACGTTCCCCTTGAAGACCACGCACTGGATGGTGCCGGTGCCGTCGCGGACCTGCAGGAAGTGGAGCTTTCCGGAGGAGCGGCGGTTGTGGAGCCAGCCGTGGAGGGTGACCTCCTTGCCCTCGTGCTGCGCGATGTCTGCGACGTAGACGTTCTCGGCCATCTGAAGTTCTCCGGGGTCGAAGGAGGCGCGCAATATACCGCGGAGCCCCCGGGAACGCGCAGGTGCAAAATCGCCGTCCCGCGGTAATATCGCGGGCTTCCATGTCCTCCATGAACGAGCGATACGAACCCAGGTCGATAGAGCCGCGCTGGCAGAAGCGGTGGGACGAGGCCGGCGTGTTCCGGGCCGGCCGCCGCGAAGGCGCCGAGAAGCGCTACGTCCTCGAGATGTTCCCGTACCCCTCGGGCGCCATGCACATGGGGCACGCCCGCGTCTACACCATCGGCGACGCGCTGGCCCGGTTGCTCCGCATGCGCGGCTTCGACGTGCTGCACCCCATGGGGTTCGACGCACTGGGGCTGCCGGCCGAGAACGCGGCGCTCAAGGACGGCCGCCACCCCGCCGAGCGCACCCGGGAGAACATCGACTCCTTCCGCGCCGACATGAAGCGGGGAGGGTTCGCCTTCGACTGGACGCGGGAGTTCGCCACCTGCGACCCCGAGTACTACCGGTGGAACCAGTGGTTCTTCCTGCGAATGCTGGAGAAGGGGATCGTCTACCGGCGGCAGGGCAAGGCCAACTGGTGCACCGGCTGCCAGACGGTGATCGCCAACGAGCAGGTGGTCGATGAGCAGTGCGAGCGCTGCAGCTCGCCGGTGGTCGAGAAGGTGATCCCCGAGTGGGCGTTCCGCATCACCGACTACGCCGACGACCTGCTGGCGGGGCTCGACGGGCTGAAAGAGTGGCCGGAGCGCATCACCACCATGCAGCGCAACTGGATCGGCCGCAGCGAGGGGGCCGAGGTCGACTTCGCGGTGGCGGGATCGGACGAGAAGATCCGCGTCTTCACCACCCGTGTCGACACCATCTTCGGCTGCACCTACGTGGTGCTGGCGCCCGAGCACCCGCTCACCGCGCGGCTCACCACCCCGGAGCGCAAGGGCGAGGTCGACGCCTTCGTGGCCCGCATGGCGAGGACCGACGCCGAGGCGCGCACCGGCGAGGACGCGCCCAAGGAGGGAGCCTTCACCGGCGCGTTCGCCGTGAATCCCTACAGCGGCGAGAAGGTCCCGGTCTGGATCGCCAACTTCGTGCTGGCCGGCTACGGCACCGGCGCGGTGATGAGCGTCCCGGCCCACGACCAGCGCGACTTCGAGTTCGCGCGGGAATACGCGCTCCCGGTCCGGGTGGTCATCCAGCCCGCGGCGGGGGAGCGGATCCCGGCCGGCGACGTGCTCGGGAAGGCCTTCACCGACGACGGCGTGCTCGTCGACTCGGGCCCCTTCACCGGGCTCCCGGGCGCCGGGGCGCGCACCCGGATGTCGGCGCTCGCGAAGGAGAAGGGCTTCGGCGAACCCGCGGTGAAGTACCACCTGCGCGACTGGGGCTTCAGCCGGCAGCGCTACTGGGGAACCCCGATCCCCATCGTCTACTGCCCGGACCACGGCGCGGTCGGGGTGCCCGACGCCGACCTTCCGGTGACGCTGCCTCCCGAGGCGATCATCACCGGCACCGGCGAGCCACCGCTCGCCAAGGTGCCGGCCTTCGTGAACACGACCTGCCCCACCTGTGGCAAGCCGGCGCGCCGCGAGACCGAGACCATGGACACGTTCGTGGACTCGTCCTGGTACTACGCGCGCTACCTGTCGCCGCACGACGACGCCCGCCCGTTCGCCCAGGACGAGGCGCGGCGCTGGCTGCCGGTCGACGTCTACGTGGGCGGTCCCGAGCACGCCGTGATGCACCTGCTCTACTTCCGCTTCTGGCACCGGGTGATGGAGCAGCTCGGCCTGGTGTTCGAGAAGGAGCCGGTGAAGCGGCTCGTCACCCAGGGGATCGTGAACGGTCCGGATGGCCGGAAGATGTCGAAGCGCTGGGGCAACGTGGTGCAGCCCGGCCCCATCATCGATCGCTTCGGCGCCGACACCATGCGGATGTTCATGCTCTTCGCGGCCCCGCCCGAGAAGGACATCGAGTGGTCCGACGAGCAGGTCGAGGGGATGTTCCGCTTCCTCTCCCGCGTCTGGCGCATCTTCCACGCGCGCCAGGACGCCTTCCAGGTTCCCGACCGGCTGCTCGCCGACGCCGCCGGGCCGTTCCTCGAGCTGCGCCGCAAGACCCACCGGACCATCCAGCGGGTGAGCGAGGGGCTCGAGGGCGATCTCAAGTTCAACACCGCCATCGCCGCGCTGATGGAGCTCGTCAACGAGCTCTACGCCATCGAGCCGGCGAGCGACCCCGACCGGGCCGCGGTGAAGGAGGCGCTGCTGGCGGTGGCGAGCCTCCTCTCCCCCTTCGCGCCGCACGTCGCCGAGGAGCTCTGGCACGAGGTGCTCGGGTCGGAGGCGCGCGACCGGCTCCTCGCCGAGGCCCCCTGGCCGTCGTACGACCCGGCGCTCGTGGTCGCCGACGTGGTCACCATCGCCGTGCAGGTGAACGGGAAGCTGCGCGGCGAGGTCCAGGCGCCGCTCACGGCAGGGGAGGCCGAGGTGCGCGCGCTCGCCGAGCAGGAGGACCGCGTCCGGTCCCACCTCGCCGGCAAGACCGTTCGCAAGGTGGTCTTCGTCCCCAGGCGACTCATCAACTTCGTGGTCGCATGACGCGCCGGGCTCTCGCTGCGGCGCTGGTCGCGCTCCTCGCCGCCGCCACCGGCGGTTGCGGGTACGGGGTCGGCGCCGGGGCCGGCGCGGCGCGGCTTCCCGCCGGGGCGGGGCCCATCTTCGTCGCGCCCCTCGAGAACCGGACCACCGACGCCGAGGCCGGAGCGCTCGTCGCCGCAGCGCTGCGCACCGAGTTCTCCCGGCGCGGTGCGGTGGGAGGGGAGGGCTCCTCGACGCGGCTCGAGGGGGTCGTGACCCGCTCCACCTCGGCGCCGCTCACCACCCAGGGCGGCACCTGGCGCCTCGCCTTCGAGGTCCAGGCGCGCCTCGTCGTGAACGGGCAGGAGGGCGCCAGCGTGAAGGTCCGCGAGGAGGTCGACTACCTGGGCGAGGTGGACGCCATCGCGACCGAGGGACGGCGAAGGCTCGCCGTCCGCCGCGCGGCGGAGGAGGCCGCCCGCGAGATCGCGGAGCGGCTCGAGGCACCGTAGGGAAGCTGCTACTTCGCCGGCGCGGTCTTCGCGACGGCCTTGGCGAGGCGCGAGATCTTCCGCGAGGCGGTGTTGCGGTGGACCACGCCCTTCGACGAGGCCTGATCGATCACCTTGGCGGCGGCCAGGAAGGCGGTCTGGGCGGCGGCGGTCTCGCCGCGCTCCAGCGTCTCGCGGACCTTCTTCACGGCGCTCTTCACGCGCGTGCGCACGCCCTGGTTGCGGGCGCGGCGCTTCTGGGTCTGACGGTTTCGCTTCTCGGCGGAGCGGGTGTTTGCCAAGTGTGCTTCTCCCTTGGGGGTTCTCGAAGGTCGCGGTTTCTACCGCTCGGCTTGCGGCGCGTCAAGGGTTTTGGAGGAGCACATTCCCCGTCGACACGCTGAGTTATCCACTTCCTGGGTTTTTGAGACCGGGATGCCCCCGGTCGGGTGATGTCCCGCAGGGGCACATCCGGGCCTGACGGCTCAAGCTACCGGAATCACTGAATTCAACTCCGAGCGAAGGCTTCCTGCGCCGGTGACGGCATGGTGTCCGGGAAGGGGCATCCCCGTCACCATCCGTTTTTGTCCACGCACTTTCCACCATGGGAGTCGAAGGCGACTTAGGGGCGGGAACTCTTTGGAGTTTGTCGGGAAAGCGCCTTGGCCTCGTCCCAGAGCCGGTCCATCTCCTCGAGCGTCGCCTCGCCGTGGCCGACCCCCCTACGGGCGAGGGAGTCCTCGATGAACTCGAAGCGCCAGATGAAGCGGGCGAGCGTTCCCCGCAGGGCCTCCTCCGGGGGAACCCCCAGCTTCCTCGAGAGGTTCGCCGTGGCGAAGAGCAGGTCTCCCAGTTCGTCCTCGATCCGCGCCCGGTCGCCGGAGCCGATGGCCTCGTCGAGCTCTCCCAGTTCCTCCGCGACCTTGGCCCGGGCGCCTGCGGCGTCCGGCCAGTCGAACCCGATCCGGCTCGCCTTCTCGGTCAGCCGCTCGGCCCGGGCCAGCCCGGGGAGCTCCCGTGGGACCCCCTCGAGGACGCTCTTGCCGCGCCCCTTGGCCTCGTTCTCCTTCTTCTTGATAGCTGCCCACTGGCGCAGCACGCCGTCGGCGTCGGTGACGCCGGGAGCCGAGGGATCGGGGCGGGCGTCGGGGCTTCGCGCATCGGGACCGAAGACGTGGGGGTGCCGGGAGAGGAGCTTGTCGGAGATCGCGTCGGCGACCCCGCCGAAGTCGAAGCGCCCCTCCTCCTCGGCGAGGCGGGCCTGGAAGACGATCTGGAGGAGGAGGTCGCCGAGTTCCTCCCGATGTGCGTCCGGGTCCCCCGTGTCGATGGCCTCGAGGACCTCGTAGGTCTCCTCGAGGACGTAGGGGCGGAGGGTGGCGAGCGTCTGCTCCCTGTCCCAGGGGCAGCCGTCGGGCCCCCGGAGGCGGGCCATGATGGCGACGAGGCGATCGACCGATGCGGAGATCCGGCTCATCGCCGGGTTCTAGCTGGGGATCCCACGTGCTAGCATCCCAATCTCGCGTGAGAATCCCTGCGATAGCCGCCGCCGCCGCATGGCTCTTCCTCCTGGGACCCTCCCCGACCGGGGCGCAGGTCCAGGCCCCGTCGCTGGTGGAGGGGGACCTTCCCGCGGAGGAACCCAGGGCGAAGCCGGCGGCCCGTTCGGGCGAACAGGTTCCCGAGCCGCCGGCCCCGCCCGAGCCGCTCCCCCCCGCGCCCACGCCCCGGAGCGACGTCACGGTCGCCCCGCCGGGTCTCGCCCCCGGCGTCACCATCGGGTCCGAGGAGTTGCGGAGGCTGCAGCGCCCCATCGAGCCGGTCGGGATCCCCCCGGCCCGGATCGAGGAGCTCTGGCAGGCGCGCCGGAAGGCGGCCCGGGAGCAGGATGGGCCGACCAGCCGGGCGGCCGCCGAGGCGCTCAGCGACGCCATGCGGGAGCTCGGGATCGGGAGCCTTCCCTGGCACGCCGTGGCCGAGGTCCGGGAGGCCGAGCGCTCGCTCCGCGCCCGAGCGGTCGACGACGCAGTCGAGCACGCCACCACCGCGGTGGCGCTCGCCCCCGACCTGCCCGAGCCCCACTTCGCGCTGGCCCGGGCGCGCTTCGCCGCCGAGCCCATGCGCCCCCTTCCCGCGATCCGCGCCGCCTGGGGCGGCCTCGTCGCTGCCGCCCGGGATCCCCACGTGGCGCGCGCGCTCCTCGGCGACCTGGCCAGCGCCGCGATCGCGGCGCTCTTCGGCGCGGCCGCGGCCACCGTCTCCATCCTCTTCCTCTCCCGGCTGCGCATCTTCCTGCACGACTTCCGGCACCTCCCGGTGGTTCGCTCCGGGACCCAGGGGCAGGCGACCGCGCTCGCCCTCGCCCTGCTCGCGCTTCCCTTCGTCTTCCGGCTCGGCCCCTTCGCGGTGCTCTTCGCTGTGTCGCTGGCGGCCTGGTCCTACCTCGGCCGGGCGGAGCGGATCGCCGTGACCTGCTCGCTGCTCGCGCTCGTCGCCATCCCCTGGCTCGCCGTCCAGGCGTCCCGCATCACGGCCTGGCAGGGGACGCTCGCCGACGACGTGCACGAGATCGAGACCGGTTGGCCCACCCCGGACTTCGTGGCCGAGATGAAGGCGCGGTCGGAGCGGGAGCAGCTCCCGGCCGTCGCCCTGCTCGCCGTGGGGCGCTGGCACAAGCGGCAGGGGGATCTGGTCGAGGCACGGCGCTGGTACGAGGCGGCGCTCGCCGCCGATCCCCGTTCGGCCGAGGCGCAAGTGAACCTGGGCAACGTGCTCTTCCTGCAAGACGACCTCGAGGGGGCCAAGGCCGCCTACCTGGCGGCGGTGGAGCGGGGCACGGAGCTCTCGACGGTCGCCGCCGCGCAGTACGACCTCGGCAAGCTCTACCTCCGCATCGCCGCCGTCGGACAGAGCTCGGAGGCGCGGCGCAAGGCCGCCCAGGCCGACGCGCCCTACGTTTCACGCCACGGCTCCGACGACGACTTCCGGGCCAACGCCTGGCTCCTGGACGCGATGCCGTCGGTGGAGCGGCTGGCGGAGATGGCCTCCCGCGACGCCGTTCCCCGCGCCGTCGGCGAGGCGGCGATGCGGCGGGTGGCCGGCCCGCTGGCGCGCTGGGGCTGGCCCCTCCTGCCGCTCGCGCTCGTCGCCTCGCTGTGGGGGCTCGCGCTGCTCGTCCCGCGCCTCGCACCGGCGGCCCCGTGCGAACGGTGCGGTCGCCCCGCCTGCCGTCGCTGCGACCCGTGGGCGACCACCAGCTGCGGCCAGTGCGTGAACGTCTTCCTCCGCCAGAACGCGGTGGAGCCGCGCGACCGCAGCCGCAAGGAGGCTCAGGTCCGGCGCCACGCCCGGACGCGCCGATGGACCGAGCGGGCCCTCGCCGTCGTCGGGGGCGGCGCCGGTCACGTGGTGGGCGGTCGCCCGCTGACCGGCTTCCTCGTCCTCTTCGCGCTCCTCTTCCTCGGGTTCCTGGTCTGGTTCTGGAACGGCGTGGTCCCGCCCCCGCAGCACTCCCCGTACGCGGTGACGCTGCGCCTCGCCGTGGCCGTCCCGCTGCTCGTCCTCCTCTACGTCATCGCGGTGCGCGACGCCTTCCGCCACGCGAGGGAGGAGTGATCCGATGGCGTTGACCGGAACGCTCAAGGACTTCGGGATCGCGGAGATCCTCCAGCTCATCGGGCAGCAGTCCAAGAGCGGCGTCCTGCACCTCCAGGCGAGGGCCGACGAGATCCACATCGTCATGTGGAACGGCTCGGTGGTGAGCGCCGAGTACGCCGGCCGCAAGGCGCGGGACAAGCTGGGGAGCCTGCTCGTCCGCGCCGACCTCATCACCGCCGCCCAGCTCGAGGAGGCGCTCTCGGTCCAGAAGCGGACCCTGCGCCGGCTCGGCGACATCCTCGTCGAGCTCGGGATGGTGACGAAGGAGCAGCTGCGGGAGATGACCGCGCTCCAGACCACCCAGACCCTCTACAAGCTCTTCCACTGGAAGATCGGGACCTACGCCTTCGAGCCGCGCGACGTCACCTTCGACCGCGAGACGGTGTCGCCGCTGCGCTGCGAGTCGGTGCTGATGGAGGGCTACCGGATCATCGACGAGTGGCCGATGGTCCGCCGGAAGATCACGTCGTCGTCCATGACCTTCGAGCGGGAGAAGGAGCTCGACCCGGCCACGGCGCGCGCCGAGGGGCGCGGCTCCCGCGACGGGGAGTCGGCGGCGCTGGGGAAGAACGAGTGGCGGGTCTACGAGCTGGCCGTCCCTGGCGCCACGGTGGAGCGGATCGCCGACCGGTCCCGGCTCGGGGAGTTCGAGGCCTCGAAGGCACTCTTCAACCTGGTGAACCTGGGCATCCTTCGCGCCATCCCTCCCGAGCACCGCTCGGCCGCGTCCGAGGTGGGGGCCTACGCCCGGAGCTGGCAGGAGCGGTTCCGGCGGGGTGCCGCTGGCGTGCTGGCCACGGTGGCAATCGCCGTCGCCCTGGCGGCGCTCGCGCTCCTCGTCCTCGGCGGCGGGATGGTGGGCGGATCGGGATCGCGGCTCGTCGACGACAACCGGGTCGAACGCTTCGTCTCCCGCTACCAGCTGGAGCGGCTGCGGGCGGCGCTCGAGGTCTACCGGGTCGAGAACGGGGCCTACCCGCCGAGCCTGGACGCCCTCGTCGAGACCGGCCTGGCGCGGCCGAGAGACCTCCGCTATCCCTGGAGCCAGGCCTATGCCTACCGGCGCCAGGGGGACCACTACCTCCTCGCGCCGCCCGTGGAGTGATGGGCGCGCCCGCCCGAGGAGGAAGATTGCCGCGAGAGGTCGAGCCGTCGGGGTCCATCCGGATCGAGTTTCCGGACGTGGACAAGCTGCGCCTGCTCTGCGGCGCGCACCAGGAAAATCTCAAGATCGTGGAGCGGCGGACCGGCGTCCAGCTGGGCGCGCGGGGCAACCAGATCGTGGTGGCCGGCGGGGACGCTGCGGCACGCGAGCTCGCCGACCGGGTGGTGCGCGCCCTCTACGAACTCGTCGATAGCGGCTACCCGCTCTACCTCGAGGACGTGGACCAGGCGGCCAAGCTGGTGGCCCAGGGGCTGTCGCCGCGCGAGATCTTCGGCGACACCATCTACGTCACCGCGCGCCACCGCATCATCACGCCGAAGAACCTCGGGCAGCGCCGCTACGTCCAGGCCATCCGCGACCACGACATCGTCTTCGGGATCGGTCCGGCCGGCACCGGCAAGACCTACCTGGCCATGGCCATGGCGGTCGCGCACCTCGTGGAACGGAAGGTGAAGCGCATCGTGCTCACCCGCCCGGCGGTCGAGGCCGGGGAGCGGCTCGGCTTCCTCCCCGGCGACATCGCCGAGAAGGTGAACCCCTACCTGCGTCCGCTGCACGACGCGCTGTTCGACATGGTCGACTACGAGAAGGCGCAGGCCTTCATCGAGCGGGGGACGGTGGAGGTGGCGCCGCTCGCCTTCATGCGCGGCCGCACGCTGAACGACTCCTTCATCATCCTCGACGAGGCCCAGAACACCACTGCCGAGCAGATGAAGATGTTCCTCACCCGGCTCGGCTACGGTTCGAGGGCGGTGGTCACCGGCGACGTCACCCAGGTCGACCTGCCGAGCGGACGGGCCAGCGGTCTCATGGAGGTCCAGAAGGTCTTGCGCGGCGTGGAGGGGATCGCGTTCTGCCCGTTCAGCGAGGTGGACGTGGTGCGCCACCCGCTCGTCCAGGAGGTCGTGAAGGCCTACGAGGGGTACGAGGCGCGAACCACCCGGAGTTCATCCGGATGAACTGCCGAAGTCGTTGATCTTGCTGGGGCGGGGACGGTACCCCCGCCTCCCTTGCCATCCGGACGCCCCGGTGCCACCCTCCGCCCTCGTGGAGGAACCCCTCGAGCCGCGCCCCGGTGCGCGACCGAACTTGCGCCATCCGGAACGGGTGGCCGCCGGCCTGCTGCTGGTGATCGCGGCGGTCGCGACCGCCTTCCTGGCCATCCCGGGTTCGGATCCCGAGATCCCGGGGGAGGAGGCGCTGGGGCTCCCGGCACCCGCCACGGTGCGGGCCTCCCGCGACCTGGCCATCCCCGACGAGGACGGCACGCGGCGGAGGCGGGAGGAGGCGGCCGCCGAGGAGCCCCGGGTCTTCGACCGCGACCTCGGAGCCGAGCAGGAGGTGGCGGCACGCGTCCACGAGGCCTTCCAGCTCATGCGCTCCACCGAGGCAAGGTTCCGGGAGCGGCGCGCCCCGGGGCGCAAGGAGACGCGCGGGGATCAGGCCGAGCGGGCCCGGGAGTACGCCGGGCAGCGCGACGCCTTCGCCTCCCGGCTCCAGCTCGGGGTGGACGACCCCAGCTTCGCCGCGCTCTCCGACGTCCGCTTCGACGAGGGGACCGAGGGGAAGCTCGTGGCGCTCACCCGCGTGGGGCTCACGGCCCCCGTGGTGGAGGACCGGGCGCTCCTCGCCGCCGACCGGGAGCGCGGGATCCGGGTCCGGGACGTCCGTGGCGGATCGGTCCGCGGAGAGCGGACCGTCCGGGACCTCGACGGCGTGACCGACCTGGCGGCGGCGCAGGCCGGCGTCGAGCGGGCCGCCGCGGGGCTCGCGGACGTCTCCCCGCGCCTCCGGGCCGCGCTGGCCGGCGTCGCCTCCGACCTGGTTCGCCCATCGCTCGTGCTCTCGCAGGCCGAGACCGAGCGTCGCCGGGCGCTCGCGGCGGCGGCGGTCGCCCCCGTGGTGATCCCCTACCGGCGCGGCGAGGTGGTCATCCCCGCCGGCGAGCGGATCGAGCGGCGCCACCTCGCGGTGCTGCGCGGCATGAAGGAGCAGACCCGGCTCTTCGACCGCGCCGCCATGCGGGTCGGCGCCGGCGTGCTGGTGGCGGCCACGCTCATCGTCCTGTGGGCCGCCGCGGCCCGCCTGGGCGGGACCATCCGCCCGCGGAGGCGAGGCGCGCTGCTCCTCTCGGTGCTCTTCCTGGCCATGCTCGGCGCCGCCGCCGGCGCGGTCGCGGTCGCCGACCACTTCCACGACCAGATCGGCCCCCTCGGCACGGAGGCCTTCTCGCTCCTCGTCCCCGTGGCAGCCGGAGCCGCGATCGCCGCCATGCTCCTCTCGCCGGCGGCGGGCGTGCTCCTCGCCATCGCGGTCGGCTCGGCCGTGGGGCTGCTCGGCGAGCCCTCGGTGGTGTACGGCGTCGAGGTCACCCTCGCGTCGGTGGCCGCCGCTCTCCTCCTCGCCCGCGTGCAGCGGCGCCGCCACGTGTGGCGCGCCGGCCTGGCGGTGGGCGCGCTCCAGGCGGTGCTGGTGGCGGCCGGCTGGCTCTTCTCCGGGAGGGCCCGCTTCGAGGTTCCGCCGATCGACCTGGCCGCCTCGCTCGTCGCCGCCTTCCTCTCCGGGGCGCTGCTCCTGCCGCTGACGGTGGTGATCCTGGTCCCCCTCCTGGAGCGCATCCTCGGGCTCGGCAGCGATCTTCGCCTGCGCGACCTGGCGAGCTTGAACCACCCGGCGCTGAAGGAGCTCATCGTCCAGGCGCCGGGCACCTGGCACCACTCGGTGGTGGCGGGGGCGCTCGCCGAGGCCGGGGCGGAGGCCATCGGCGCCGACGCGCTCCTGGCCCGGGTGGGCGCCTACTACCACGACCTGGGGAAGGGGAAGGACCCGGCCTCCTTCATCGAGAACACCCGCGGGGAGAACCGGCTCGCGGAGCTCGAACCGGAGCAGGGGGCGGAGCGGGTCCGGCGCCACGTCGACGAGGGGGTCACCGCGGCCCGCCGATGGAAGCTGCCCCGGGCGGTGGTCGACATCGTCCAGCAGCACCACGGGACCCGGCTCGTCTCCTTCTTCTGGTCGAAGGACCGCCACGCCTCGGACGCCGAGGGGCAGCTCGCGCCCTCCTTCCGCTACGGCGGCCCGCGGCCGCAGACCCGTGAGGCCGGGATCGTCATGATCGCCGACACCTGCGAGGCCTCCTCGCGCGAACTGGTCGAGAACTCCCCGGACCGGCTGCTCCACCTGGTGCGCCGGCGCATCTCCGAGGTCGTCGACGAGGGGCAGCTCGACGAGAGCGAGCTCACCATCGGCGACCTCGACGCCATCGCACGGGCCATGGCGTCCGCGCTCGACTCCGTCTACCGGGCCCGGTCCGCGGGCACGTCCCAGCCCCCGGCGCCGCAGGACCGCGCCGCCTCCCTCCAGCTCGTCCGGCCGTGACCATCGAGCTGCGCTGCGACCACCCGTCCGGAGCCGCCGTGGCGCGCCGCGTGCGCGCCCGGGCCCGGGCCCTGCTCGCCGCGCTCGGGCGTCCGGAGGCCGGGCTGTCGATACTCCTCACCACCGACGGGCGGATCCGGACCCTGAACCGGCGCTGGCGCGAGGTGGACCACGCCACCGACGTGCTCTCCTTCCCGGCCGACGATCCCCCGGGGAGCGGGCCGCACCTCGGCGATCTGGCCGTGTCCCTCGACATCGCCGGGCGCCGGGCCCGGCGAGCCGGGCGGACGATCGGCGAGGAGGTCGACCGCTACCTGGTGCACGGCCTGCTCCACCTCCTCGGCCACGACCACCTGCGTCCCGCGCAGGCGCGCGAGATGGCGCGGCGCGAGGACGAGTTGCTCGGGCGGGTGGGGATGGTGGCCGAGTCCATGGACGGGCGAGGCAGCCGATGAAGCGCCGCGCCGGGAGATTTGCGCTCGCCGCCCTGGGCGGCCTGCTCGAGGCGATCTCCCTGCCCCTCGTGGTGCCGGGGTTCTCGCTGAGACAGGTGGACCCGGCGGGATTCCTGGAGGCGATCGCCTGGGTCGGGCTCGTCCCCGCCATCGTGGCCCTGCGCGGCGCCACCGGCGCGTTCGAGGCGGCGCTGCTCGGCCTGACCGCCGGCATGGCGATGTTCTACGCCACCATCTACTGGGTGAGCCACGCCATGACGGCGTTCGGCGGGCTCTCGCAGGGGGTGGCCTTCGTCGGGCTCTCTGCGCTGGTGTTCTACATGGCGGCCCACTGGGCGGCGGCCTTCTGGGCCTCGTCGGTCGTCGTCCGCCGGACCGGCTGGCCGCTGTGGGCGATCCTGCCCGTGGTCTGGGTCGCCACCGAGTTCTCCCGGAACTACCTCTTCACCGGCTACCCGTGGGGAAACCTGGGCTACACGCAGGTGCGGAACGGACCGGTGGCGCAGCTCGCGTCGCTGGGGGGCGTCTACGCGGTGGCGGGGCTCGTGGTGCTCGTGAACGGCGTCGTCGCCGACTGGTGGCGGAGCACGCCGGCCGGCGGCGGAGCGCCCCGGCCCTGGCGGGGCACGGCGGTCGTCGCGGCGGCGCTCGCCGGCACGGTCGCCTACGGCGCCTGGCACCTCGCCGGCGTCCGCCGCGAGATGGCCCAATCACCTTGGGTGAAGATCGGGGTGGTCCAGGCCAACGTGAGCCAGGAGGTGAAGAACCAGGGGCCGCGCCACGCCGAGCGGATCATCGGGCGGATGTGGCCACTCACGCTGGAGGCCGATCGGCAGGGAGCGGCGCTGGTGGCCTGGCCGGAGGCCTCCTGGCCCTTCGCGCTGCCACCCCGGCTGCAGTCCCTCGGCGCGGCGGCCCCGGACCTCGAGCCGCTCAGGCAGGCCCACCTCTTGCTCGGCGCGACCACCGTGGAGTGGACCAAGGGGCCCCAGGGGCGGGTGGCGCAGGTGGAGAACTCGGCCTTCCTGCTCGACCCCGACCTCCGCGTCGCCGACCGCTACGTGAAGCATCACCTCGTCCCCTTCGGCGAGTACGTGCCGCTCCGGGACTGGCTGCCCTTCCTCCGCTCGGTGGTGCCCACCATGGCGCCCATCGCCGCCGGCGGCCGGCTCGCCCCCATGTCGTTCGAGAGCGGCGGGCGGCGGCTCACCTTCGCCCCCATGATCTGCTTCGACGCCATCTTTCCCGAGGTGGCACGGACCTTCGCGCTCCAGGACGTCGACTTCCTCGTGAACCCCACCAACGACGCCTGGTACGGCTACTCCTCCGGCCCCTACCAGTTCCTCGCCATCGTGCGGATGCGGGCCATCGAGACCGGCCGGTCGCTGGCCCGGCCGGCCTACTCGGGCGTGAGCGCGCTCGTCTACCCGACCGGCGAGGTCGCCCCGGGCGCCCTCGAGGTGGGGCCGGTCGACCGGGAGCTGGCGCCCGACCCCGACGAGCCGCCGCGCCTGCTCGTGGGGGAGATCCCCATCCTGAAGGGGCGCACGCCGTACACCCGGTTCGGTGATATCTTCGCGTGGGGTTGCGCGATCGCGTCGGCGTTCATGCTCGGCACGGCGTTCTTCCGCCCCTCGTCCCGCCGCTCCAGCCAGGAGAACTGACCCCCATGCCGTCCCCGACCGCCGCACGCCTCGACGACATCTCGGTCCGCCTGGAGGCGCTCCGGGGGTCTCTTTGACGTCGAGCGGAAGCGCTCCCGCGCCGCGGAGATCTCGCGCATGTCGGAGGCCCCGGACTTCTGGGGCGAGAACCAGAAGGCCCAGGGGCTGCTGAAGGAGAAGGCGCAGCTCGAGGGGACGGTCTCCGAGTTCGACCGGACCTTCGCGGCGGTCCAGGACGTCCGCGCCCTCGACGAGCTGGCCGAGGAGGCCGGCGACGAGGCGACGCGCGCCGAGGCCGTCGCCCACGCGGACGCAGTGGACCGGCAGGTGGCCGGGCTCGAGTTCCGCCGCATGCTCTCCGGGGAGCACGACCGCGCCAACGCCATCGTCGAGGTGAAGAGCGGCGCCGGCGGGGTCGAGGCCATGGACTGGGCCGCCATGCTCTACCGGATGTACGGCCGCTTCTGCGAGCGGAAGGGGTGGGTGGTCGAGCCCGCCGACATGGTGGCCGGCGAGGAGGCCGGCATCTCGTCCGCCTCCTTCATCGCCCGCGGCGAGTGGGCCTACGGGTTCCTGAAGGCCGAGCGGGGGGTGCACCGGCTCGTCCGCATCAGCCCCTTCGACGCCAACGCCAGGCGCCAGACCAGCTTCGCCGCCGTCGACGTCACCCCCGAGATCGACGACGACATCGTCATCGACATCAAGGAGGCCGACGTCCGCATCGACACCTACCGCTCCTCCGGGGCGGGCGGCCAGAAGGTGAACAAGACCGACTCGGCGGTGCGCATGACCCACATCCCCACCGGCATCGTGGTGGCGGTGCAGAACGAGCGCAGCCAGCAGAAGAACCGCGGCGTGGCCTGGAAGATCCTCCGCTCGCGCCTCTACGAGCACGAGGAGCGCAAGCGGCAGGTGGTGCGCGACGCCGCGGAGGCCCAGAAGAAGGACATCGACTTCGGATCGCAGATCCGCAGCTACGTGCTCCAGCCCTACCGGCTCGTGAAGGACCTGCGCACCGGCGTGGAGAGCGGCAAGGTGGACGACGTGCTCGACGGCGAGATCGAGGGGTTCATCGAGCCGTACCTGCTCGGGGTGCGGCGGACCGACCGGGTGGTGGACGAGTAGGGCGCATCCCGCGCCCCGCCCCCGCCCCTACGTCGGTGCGTAGACGATGGGCAGGCGCGCCTGGAAGAAGCGCTCGATGGCGTCGAGCGCCCAGCCCGGGACCCCGGCGAGCCGCACACCGCAGCCGGCCGGTTGCCGCCCGGTGGTGGCCGACTTGGCCCGCAGGAAGGCCACCTCGCCGTCCAGGTCGATCTTCCGACCGTCGGCGAGGCCAAGCCGCACCTGCACCCGCGTTCCCACCGGCGGCGGCATGGCCGTGGCGATGAAGACGCCGCCGGAGTCGATGCGCCGGGTCGTGCCCACGTAGAAGTTGTGCTCCGACACCAGGCTGACCGAGACCTCGACGCGGGCGTTGGGAAGCGGCCGTCTCCGGTCCTCGACCAGTTCCTCGTCGATGAGCGACATGAGGTCCGGGGCCGGCCGGGGCGGCGGCCGGGTCGGCGCCTCGTCGGGCCCCGCCAGGGAGGGCGGGACGATGGACGGGGCGCGCGGCGCCACGGGCGCAACCGCAGCCGGGCCTGGCGCCGGTGTCGGCGTCGTTGGCGAGATCAGCGGTGCGGCCACCGGCCGGGGGCGCACGGGCTCGGGGACGCGGGCACCGGGTGGGCGGGGCGTGGCCGCGTCGGCGAGCGCACCGGGGTGCGCCAGGAGCTCCGCGACCGACAGCGCCCGTTCCGCCCCGGCCACCGCGGCGAGCGGTTCCACGATCTCGCGCGACGGTGCCACCATGACGACGCGGACGCCGGCGCGGGAGGCCGCCTGGGCGGCGGTGAGCGCCGCACCCCAGGTGGCATCGGGCGCGGCGGGGAGCACGAGCGCCACCAGCATCGGCGACACCGCGCGCACCATCGCCTCGAGGTCGGCCGGGCCAGGCGCGGTGTAGAGCATCCAGCCCGCGTCCTCGGCGTGGACGTGGAGTGCAGCCGCGAGCTCGGCGTTCGAGCCCACGACGAGGATTCGCGCGGGGGTGGCCGCGGCCGGGGTCACGCCGGGCGGCCTCCGGACTCGATGAGGATCCGCCGTTCCAGGTCGGCACGGTTGGTGGCGTTGCCGAGCGCCGTGTCGAGCGAGATCCGCCGGGCCTCGTGCAGCTTGTAGAGGTACTGGTCGAAGGAGTGCATGCCCAGATCGGCCCCGGCCGTCTCCATGTAGGGCTTCAGCTCCTTGATCCGGGCCGCGTCGCGGACCATCTCGCGCACCGTGGAGGTGGCGAGGAGCGCCTCCACCGCCGGGATGAGCCCGGCCGCGTCGGCGCGCATGAGCAGGCGCAGCGCGATCACCGCCTGGAGGTTGTCGGCAATCCGCGCCCGCACCGTCTCCTGCTCGTCGGAGGGGAAGAGCCCCACCAGTCGCCCGATGGAGCGGGGGACGTCCGGCGTGTGGAGGGAGGTGATGACGAGGTGGCCGGTCTCGGCCGCCTTGAGGCAGATGTCGGCCGACTCCCGGTCGCGCAGCTCGCCCACCATGATCACGTCGGGGTCCTGCCGGAGCGCGGCGCGCAAGGCGTCCGAGTAGCTGGCCGTGTCCGACCCGACCTCGCGCTGGATGACGAGCCCCCGTCCCGACGAGAAGATGAACTCGATGGGGTCCTCCACCGTGACCACGTGCAGCCGCTCCTGCTGGATGATGTGGTGGATGATGGCGGCGATGGTGGTGGACTTGCCGTTGCCGGTGGCGCCGCTCACCACGACGAGGCCGCGGCGTGCATCGGCGACGGTGGCCACCACCGGCGGCAGGTTGAGCGTCGCGAAGTCGGGGATGGCGAACGGGATGGTGCGCATCACCGCCCCCCAGCTCCCCCGCTGCTTGAAGATGCTGGCGCGGAAGCGGGAGACACCGGGCAAGGAGTAGCTGCGATCGACCTCCCGGAAGTCGAGCGGGCCGAACCCGGAGCCGGGGGCCTGCAGCACGAAGTTGGCGATGGCCTCGGTGTCCGCGTGCGTGAGCGGCGGCACCTTGGCGGCGAGCAGCTCGCCGAACACCCGGTAGGTGGGTGGGTACCCCACCTCGAAATGGACGTCGCTGGCCTGGCGCTTCACGGCCAGCTGCAGGAAGGAGTGGAACATCTCCTCGCTGAGAGGGCCCTGGGAAGGTTCCATGCCGACATCCTAGCCCGCGAAGGGTGGCGGGGGAATCGCGCGTGTGGTTGCATGTGCCCTATGCTCGCGTCGGTAGAGGAGGGCGCGCGGCTGCTGGAGGGGAAGGGCTACCTCCCGTCGCGCGAGATCGCCACGTCGGTGTTCCTGGCCGAACGGCTGGAGAAGCCCCTGCTCGTCGAGGGGCCCGCCGGGGTCGGGAAGACGGAGCTGGCCGTGGCGCTGGCCGCAGCGACCGGCCGGAAGCTGCTCCGGCTCCAGTGCTACGAGGGGCTCGACGAGGCCAAGGCGGTCTACGAGTGGGAGTACGGCAAGCAGCTCCTCTACACCCAGATGCTGAAGGAGCGCATCGGCGACACGCTGGCGGGCGCGCGGACGCTCTCGGAGGCCGCCGACCGGCTCGACGCCGAGGGGAACGTCTTCTTCAGCGAGCGCTTCCTGCTCCCCCGCCCGGTGCTCCAGGCCGTCCTCTCCGACGTGCCGGCGCTTCTCCTCGTCGACGAGATCGACAAGGCCGACCCGGAGTTCGAAGCCTTCCTGCTCGAGCTGCTGGCCGACAACGCCGTGACCGTTCCGGAGCTCGGGACGATGCGGGCCGTCCACCCCCCGCGCCTCGTCCTCACCTCCAACGCCACCCGGGAGCTCTCCGACGCGCTCCGGCGCCGGTGCCTCCACCTCTTCATCGACTTCCCGTCGCAGGAGCGGGAGCTCGCCATCGTCCGGGCCCGCGTGCCGGGCGTGCCGGAGGAGCTGGCGCGCCAGACCGTCGCCGCGGTGGCGGCGCTGCGCTCGATGGACCTCAAGAAGGCGCCCTCGATCTCCGAGACGCTCGACTGGATCCGGTCGCTCGTCCTCCTGCAGGCCCACGCGCTGGACGGGCGGGTGGTCTCCGAGACCCTGAACGTCCTGCTCAAGCACGAGGCCGACCTGGTCGCCGCGCGCCCCCACGTCGACGAGGTCGCCCGAGGCATCGCCCCCGGGAGGCGGTAGGGGGAATGGCCGACCCCGGCATCCTCCTCGCCCGGCTTCTGGCCGGGCGGCCGCACGGGTTCACCACTCGTGAAGGAGGCGTCTCCCGTGGCCCCTGGAAGAGCCTCAACCTCTCCTCGACGGTGGGCGACGACGACGACCGCGTCCGGGAGAACTGGGAGCGGCTGCGCGCCGCCACCGGCCTCTCCTTCGCGCGGGTCCGGCAGGTCCACGGTTGCCGGGTGTTCGAGGCCGCGGCGGGGACCGACCCGGTGGAGGAGGCCGATGCCGTGTCCACGGCGGTGCCCGGTGTCGCGGCCTGCGTCTCGGTGGCCGACTGCGTCCCGGTGCTCCTCGCCGATCCCCGGAGCGGAGCGGTGGCCGCCGTCCACGCCGGCTGGCGAGGGACCATCGGTGGGGCGGCGGCGGCGGGGGTGAGGACCCTCGTCGAGCGGCACGGCGCCCGCCCCGGCGACCTGCTCGCCGCGATCGGCCCCGGCATCGGTCCGTGCTGCTTCGAGGTCTCCCGGGAGCTCGCCGAGCGGTTCCGGGACGAGGTTGGACCGACCACCGCAACCCCCCGGGATCACGGCGCTCGTGTCGATCTCTGGCGGGCCAACGAGCTGCTGCTCCGGGCGGCCGGGCTCCCCCGGCGACACATCGAGACCCTGTCCCGCTGCACCTCGTGTGAGGAACGCACCTTCTTCTCCCATCGCCGGGACAGCGGCCGCACCGGGAGGCACGTGGCCTTCATTTCCGCCGTTTCTTGACTGTGACACGTACACGCCCGAGAATCCTTGAGGATTTGCTCACGAACTCCGCCAGCGCCGCCGCCGCGGCTCTCCTTCTTCTGTCCGGCTGTGCGACCGGCGGAGGGCAGCTCGCGCAGGACGTCTCCTCCCTGAAGGCGGAGGTCCGCACGCTTCGCCGGGAGAACGACGAACTCCTGAAGCGGCTCGATGCCATGGCCACCCAGATCGACCTCGTCGTCGCCCGGTCGGTGCCCGCGGCGGTTCCGCAGGCCCCCGCCGCCCCACCGGCCACGGTCACCGGCACCGCATCGGTCCCGGAGGGGATCGCGGTTCCCGCCAACCTCAAGGTGGTGAAGCTCGAGCCCTCCGGCCCGTCGAAGGCGCAGAAGAGCGGGAAGGGTGGCTCCTCCGCCCCTCCCGTCCCGACCTCCACGCCCATTCAGGACCCGTCCCCGGCGGCGGTCACCGCCCTCGGAACGGGAGGGAAGAGCTCGCCTTCCAACGTTCAGGCGGCCCTCGACCGGGCCCGCGCCCAGGCCGGCCTGCCCCGGGCCCGCGCGCTCGAGCAGTTCGCCGACGCCTACCCGGCGAGCGCCCGCTCCGGCGAGGCGCTCGTCGACGCCGCGCGTACCCGCAGGGACGCCGGCGACCCCGACGGCTCCTGCGAGGACTTTTCCCGCGCGGTCGCCGAGTTCCCGGCATCCCGGGCAGCGCCTGACGCCCTCGAGGGGCTGGCCGTCTGCGAGCTTCGCAGGGGCCGTGCCTCCGAGGCGAGCCGCCTCCAGGCCCGCCTCGTCAAGGATTTCCCCGATTCACCCGCAGGGAAGCGCGCCAGCGAGCGCGCACCGGCGGTGCAAGGAGCCGCGCCATGACCCACGTGAAGCTCGCCGTCCTCCTCGCCGTCCTCCCCTCGCTCTCCCTCGCCCAGGCGGGCGCGCTCGACCAGGCGCGCGGGGTCCAGGCGGTCCAGGACGCCGGGACGCAGCGGACGACCACCATCATCGACGGCGCCCAGGGGCCGTCCCTGCCGGCGAACGCGAGAGGCACGGTGGACCTGAACACCGCAGCCGACCGGCTCGAGGGCGTGGCCGTCGAGCCGACACCCGGCACGGCCTCGCGAGACCCCGCCCCGGACAACCACGTGATCCAGCGCGGCGACACGCTCTGGGATCTCTCCGGGAAGTACCTGGAGTCGCCGTGGTACTGGCCCAAGCTCTGGTCGTACAACCCGCAGATCGAGAACCCGCACTGGATCTACCCCGGCAACCCGCTCCGGCTCGCCCCGGCCGGCTCCGCCCCTTCCCAGGCCCCGGTGCGCATCGCGGGGGCTGCCGACGACGTGGCGCCCCCCAAGGAGCTCGACGACCTCACGCGCGGCAGCATCGACCGGGCGCAGATGCTCGACGACGAGGACACGGTGACCGTGGGCGGCCCGTACAAGATCGGCGGCGCGCGCCCCAAGGGTCCCGCGGTCCTGCGCAACAGCTTCGTCACCGCGAACCAGCTCACCGCCTCGGGAACGGTCGTGGCCGCGTTCGAGGAGAAGATGATCCTCACCACCGGCGACCGGATCTACGGCAAGTTCCAGGACCCCGGCTCGGTCCAGGTGGGGCAGAAGTTCTCCGTCTACCGGACCGACGGGAAGATCTTCCACCCGGTGACCGGCCGCTCGGTCGGGTGGAAGACCGTCATCCTGGGCACGGCCCGGGTGACGGCCGTCGAGCCCGGCAAGGCCGCGTCCCTCGTCATCACCTACGTGAACGACGGCATCGAGCGGGGTGATCTCATCGGCCCGGCGGTCGAGCAGGCCCAGCGCCCCCTCTTCGTGCGGCCCAACCGCTCCTCCGTCGACGCCTACGTCATCGGCGTCCAGCCCGCCATCGTCACCGGCGCCGCCGAGTTCAACGTGGTCTACCTCGACAAGGGCACGGCCGACGGCGTCGACGTGGGGAACACCTTCGAGGTGGTCCGGGCGGGAGACCCGCTCTACGAGCCGATCGACCGGCCGCTCAACACCGCCGGCCTCCCCCGCGAGGTCATCGGGCACGTGGTGGTCTTCGACGCGCAGGACCGCGCCTCGACCGCCTACGTCCGCCGGTCCATCTCCGAGCTGCTCGTGGGCGACCACGTGGAGATGCGCCCTTCGGCCGACACGACCCCAGCAAAAAAGGGGGGTTAGGCCCATCGGCCGGGACGGCCCGGGCAGGGCGTCGCTTGACCTGCCCCGCCGCGGTGCGTATATGACCCCGCCGAATGAGGGGTGCTCGCACCATCGGTCGAGGCGAAGAGGGATGGCCAAAGGCCCTCGGCCTCCTGTCCGATCCCCCGGAATTCCTCCGGGTACGCGGGGAGTTGCCGCGTCCGGGTGACCGGGTGGTGGCCGTGGTGGGGTCCCGGACGGCAGGTCCGGCGGGGCTCGACGAGGCCCAGCGGGTCGGAGCCGCAGTGGCCCGGGCGGGTGCCTGGGTGGTCTCCGGAGGAGCGGTCGGGGTCGACGCGGCAGCCCACGCCGGCTGCCTCGAGGCCGGTGGTCGAACCGTGGTGGTGCTGGGCGGGGGGCTCGATCACCTCTACCCGGCTGAGAACCGGGAGCTGTTCGCCCGGATCGTCGAGTCGGGCGGCGGCCTCGTGTCCGAGATGGACGACGGCCGGCGCGCGGCGACCTGGAGCTTCCCGAAGCGCAACCGGATCGTTGCGGCCCTGGGAGAGGCGACGGTGGTGGTGAGGGCGGGCGCCGGCAGCGGCGCGCTCCTCACGGCCGGGCAGGCGGCGCGGCTGGGACAGGCGGTCTGGGTTGCCGGCGGGGTCGCCGGGGACGAGGGCGAGGGGCTCCGGGCGCTCGTGGCGGGCGGGGCCTCGGTGTTCCGGACCGTGGAGGAGCTCGCGAGCGGACTCGGGCTCGACGACGAGGGGGACGGGATCGCCATCGAGGCGATCGACCCCCGGAATCTCGGCGGCGAGGCGGCGACGCTCCTCGGGGCGCTCGACCGGGAGCCGCGGGGAGCCGACGAGGTGGCGCGCCGCGCCGGGGTCGGCCCGGCGGCGGTGCTGGCGGGATTGATGGAGCTCGAGCTGCTCGGGCTCGTGGAGCGGAGGCCGGGGCGCGGGTTCGCCCGGCGTGAATTCGGGTCCAGAGGAGAATGATGGCCACGGCAGCCAGGAAGACCGGCGCGAAGAAGACGCCTGCGAGCACGAAGTCGGCGAAGGTCGAGAAGGCCGCGAAGCCGGCCACGGCCGAGAAAGTCGAGAAGGCCGAGAAAGCCGTGAAGGTCGCGAAGCCGGTCCGGGGCGCGGTTCGCGGCGGCACGCTCGTGGTGGTGGAGTCGCCGGCCAAGGCGAAGACCATCAAGAAGTACCTGGGGCGCTCCTACGACGTGCTCGCCTCGGTCGGGCACATCATGGACCTGCCCAAGTCCAAGCTCGGCGTCGACGTCGAACACGGCTTCGAGCCGCAGTACGTCGTCATCCGCGACAAGACCAAGGTGGTGGCCGACATCAAGAAGGCGGCGCGCAAGGCCGACCGGATCCTGATCGCCACCGACCCCGACCGCGAGGGGGAGGCCATCGCCTGGCACCTCTCCATGGAGCTCGGGGCCCCCGGCGGCGACGACAAGGTGCAGCGGGTGCTCTTCAACGAGATCACCAAGGGCGCCATCCTGGCCGCCATCCAGAAGCCCGGCCAGCTCGACCGCAAGAAGTACGACAGCCAGCAGGCCCGCCGGATCCTCGACCGGCTCGTCGGCTACCAGATCAGCCCCATTCTCTGGAAGAAGGTGCGCCGCGGCCTCTCGGCCGGGCGCGTGCAGTCGGTCGCCGTCCGGCTGGTGGTGGACCGGGAGCGGGAGATCGAGGCCTTCGTCAAGGTGGAGTACTGGACGCTCGACGCCGACCTGGCCGCCGCGCTCCCCCCCGAGTTCCGCGCCCGGCTGTTCAAGGTGGACGGCCAGAGGGCCGAGCTCACCGAGGGCGAGACGGCGCGCGGGCTCGCCGCCGAGGTCGAGAAGGCCCGCTTCACCGTGGCCTCGGTCGATCGCAAGGAGCGGCGGCGCAACCCGCCCCCGCCCTTCACCACCGCCAAGCTCCAGCAGGAGGCGGCCAACCGGCTCGGCTTCAGCGCCAAGAAGACCATGACGCTGGCCCAGCGGCTCTACGAGGGCGTCGACCTCGGCGAGGACGGCACCACCGGCCTCATCACCTACATGCGCACCGACTCGGTGCGGCTGGCGCCGGAGGCGGTCGAGTCGGTCCGCGCCTACATCGGGCAGACCTACGGAACCGATCACCTCCCCGAGACGCCCAACTTCTTCAAGACCAAGCAGAAGCAGGCCCAGGAGGCGCACGAGGCGGTGCGGCCGGTCTCGACCTCCTTCCCTCCGGAGAAGGTGGCACCCCACCTCGACGCGCAGGGCGAGCGGGACATGACCCGCCTCTACGAGCTCATCTGGAACCGCTTCGTGGCCTGCCAGATGGTCCCGGCGGTCTACGACCAGACCACCGTCGACGTCCAGGCGGGGCGGGCCACCTTCCGCGCCACCGGGTCCATCCTCAAGTTCCCCGGCTACCTGTCGGTCTACGGGGCGCAGCGCCCCGAGGACGAGGCCGGCGCCGAGGCCGAGAAGGAGGGCGAGGAGCCCGGCCGCGAGAAGGCCGAGGATCGGTCCCTGCCGCCCCTCGAGGCGGGCATGGAGCTGCGGCTCGTGAAGCTCCTCCCCGAGCAGCACTTCACCCAGCCGCCGCCCCGCTTCAACGAGTCGTCGCTCATCAAGGAGCTCGAGGAGAAGGGCATCGGCCGCCCGTCCACCTACGCGAGCATCCTCTCCACCATCCAGGACAAGGGCTACGTCGAGAAGATCGAGCGGACCTTCAAGCCCTCGCACCTCGGGCTGGTGGTCACCGACGAGCTCGTGAAGGCTTTCCCGAGCGAGCTCGACGTGGCCTTCACCGCCGGCATGGAGGAGAAGCTCGACGAGGTCGAGGAGGGCACCACCGGCTGGCAGGCGGTCCTCACCGAGTTCTACGACCGGTTCAAGGTCGACCTCGCCAAGGCCGGCGAGATGATGCGCGACGTGAAGACCGAGCAGAAGCCCACCGACGTCCCCTGCGACAAGTGCGGCAAGCTCCTCGTGATCAAGTGGGGGCGCAACGGCGAGTTCCTGGCCTGCCCGGGCTACCCCGAGTGCCGCAACACCATGAACTTCCGCCGGGAGGGGGACACGGTCGTCCCCGTGAAGGAGGAGGACGTCCCCACCGACGAGAAGTGCCCCGAGTGCGCGGCGCCCATGGTGATGAAGCGCGGGCGCTTCGGGAAGTTCTTCGCCTGCACCCGTTACCCGGAGTGCAAGGGGACGAAGTCGGTCCCGCTCGGCGTGCCCTGTCCGAAGTGTGCGAGCGACCTGTCCGAGCGCCGCTCCAAGCGGGGCAAGACCTTCTACGGCTGCACGGCCTACCCGAAGTGCGACTTCGTCTCCTGGGACAAGCCGCGCCTGGAGAAGTGCCCGCTCTGCGAGAACCCCTGGCTCGTCGAGAAGTACTCGAAGCGGGACGGCGCGGTGGTGGCCTGCCCGAACAAGGAATGCGGGTACCGGCGAGCGGGCGCCGAGAGCGCTCCGGTGGCGCCGGCGTAGCCGTCGGCGACCCGGGCCGCGCTACGGCCTCTTCGGGGTGGCCCCGGCGCAGGCGGCGCACTGGACGGCGTAGGGGCTCGCCTCGAGGCGGCGCGGCTCGATCGGGTCCCCGCAGGCGGCGCAGGTCCCGTAGCTGCCGGCGTCGAGCCGGGCCAGCGCCGTGTCCACCCGGGCCAGCTCGGCCGACTCGGCCTCGCCGATGCGGGCGATCCGCTCCTGCTCCTCCTCGCTCTGGGCCTCGTCGCCGAACTCGATCTCCCGCTCGGCGCGGATCTCGGCGATCCCGGCGTCCCCTCCCTGGATGACGGTCACGAGCTCCTGCCGGCGCGCCATCAGGCGCTTCCGGGCCTCGTCGAACTCTTTCCGGCGCATCGGCTCCTCCGTGCTCCCCAGGTGATCCCCCGCCCTCCCCGCAGCGTGCGCCCGGGGGGCGCGGGGCGCAAGCCGTCCCCGGGGGCGTCCCGGCCGGGCGGGGCGCGGCCGCCGGGGGCGTGATAAGTACCCGCCCGCGATGGAGGCTCGGGGCGACAGGTCGGAGCGGGTGACCGTGGTCGGCGCCGGGCTGGCCGGGAGCGAGGCGGCATGGACGCTGGCGCGCGCCGGCGTCGCCGTGGACCTGCTCGAGATGAAGCCCGGGCGCCGCTCCCCCGTCCAGCGGCTGGACGGGTTCGCCGAGCTGGTCTGCTCCAACTCGATGCGCTCCGACGACCCGCTGAACGCGGTCGGCCTCCTCCACGAGGAGCTCCGCCGCGCCGGGAGCCTGGTCCTCGCCTGTGCCGACGAGACCCGCGTGGCCGCCGGCGGCGCCCTGGCGGTCGACCGCGCCGCCTTCAGCGCGCGGGTCACCGAGCGGCTCTCCGGCCACCCGCTCGTACGGGTGGAGCGGGTCGAGGTCGAGGCGCTCCCGCCACCACCCGGCCCCACCATCCTGGCGACGGGTCCGCTCACCTCCGACCCGCTGGCCGCGTCCCTCGCGGCGCTCGTTGGCCCCGGGCTCGCCTTCTACGACGCCATTGCCCCGGTGGTGTCCGACGAGAGCGTGGACCGGACGGTTGCCTTCGCGGCATCGCGGTGGGGCAAGGGGGAGGGGGACGACTACCTGAACCTCCCCATGGACCAGGCCACCTACCGGGCCTTCGTCGCGGCGCTGCTCGCCGGCGAGAAGGTGCAGCCCCACGGGTTCGAGGAGACGCGCTACTTCGAGGGGTGCCTGCCCATCGAGGTCATGGCCGAGCGCGGGGAGGACGTGCTGCGCCACGGTCCAATGAAGCCGGTGGGGCTCGACGACCCGCGCACCGGGCGCTGGCCGTACGCCGTCGTCCAGCTCCGCCGGGAGGACGTCGCCGGGACCGCCTGGAACCTGGTGGGCTTCCAGACCCGGCTCACCTGGCCGGAGCAGCAGCGCATCTTCCGCGCGTTCATCCCCGGGCTCGTCGGCGCCGAGTTCCAGCGGCTCGGGCAGGTGCACCGCAACACCTTCGTCGACGCGCCCCGGGTCCTCGCCCCCGACCAGTCGCTGCGGGTCCGCCCCGACCTCTTCCTGGCCGGCCAGATCACGGGCGTGGAGGGGTACGTCGAGTCGACCGGCTCCGGACTCCTCGCCGCGCGGGCGGTCCTCGACCGGCTGGCCGGCCGATCGTTCCGCCCGCCGCCGGAGACCACCGCGCTCGGCGCGCTGCACCGGCACGTCACCGGCGTCGCCCACCCCGAGGGGCACCCGTTCCAGCCATCCAACGTCGTCTTCGCCCTGTTCCCGCCGCTCTCGGGGCGGCATCGCGGAAAGGGGGCGCGCAAGGAGGCCTACGCCGAGCGCGCCCGCCGCGACCTCACGGAGTGGATCGCATGAGAACCCGGACGTTCCTCGCCACCACGGCCCTCCTCCTCGCCGCCTGTACCCCCCGCGCCGCACCTCCGGTCTCGACCGGCAAGCGGATCTTCGACGGGCCGGCGACGCTCCTCTCGGCGTCGCCGGACGGCGCCCGGCTGGCCTGGCTCACCGGGTGCACCGTGGGTGCATCCGGGAAGGCCGGGCCCGGGTGCAGCCTCCTCGTCGCCCCGGCCGGGGGCGGGGAACCGGTGCGCGTCGCCGACGGGGTGGCCCCGGCGCCCGGCTCCTTCGCCTGGGGGCGGGACGGGTCGCTTCTCCTGCTGGCGCGGCGCGATGCCGCGACGGGTGCGGGCGACCTGATCGTCTGGCGGCCGGGTACGGAGCCTCGCCTGATCGCCCCGGGAACCACCGCATTCGCGGCCGGCCCGGGAGGCGCGGTGGCCTTCGCCGCGTCGGGCGAGGCCTTCGTCGCGCCGGCAGGGGGTGAGCCCGTGCGCCTTCCCGGCGGGGCCGGAACCTTCGAGATCGCGCTCGCGCCCGCTCCAGGGCGGGCGATCGCCGCCCGGGCCCGGGGAACGGGCGGCTCCCCGGTCCTCCTGCTCTGGCGAGATGCCTCGGTCGATCCCGACGCGGTCGCGCGCGACGTCGGCTCCTTCGCCTTCTCCCCCGACGGCG
This sequence comes from uncultured Anaeromyxobacter sp., assembly GCA_903904005.1. Lineage (GTDB taxonomy): Bacteria > Myxococcota > Myxococcia > Myxococcales > Anaeromyxobacteraceae > CAIOAK01. Next base: position 27,588 of record CAIVAR010000116.1, on the reverse strand, counting down.
CCTGGCTCGCGGCGGTGGCCGGCGTGGTGCCGGGGACCGAGGGGGCCCTCGTCGCCATCCCGGTCGGCCGGGGAGCAAGGGGTTCGCCGGAGCCGCTCGCCGTGGCCCGTGGCGTGGGACCGTTCCTCTGGGCCCCCGGCGCTTCGCGCCTGGCCTGGCTCGAGGGCTTCGACGCGCGCGTCCACGCCGGGCGGCTCGCCTCGGCGGAGCCCGGGAAGGCGCCCGTCGCGTTCGGCGACCGGGTCACCTCGTTCGAGCTCGCGCCCGGAGGCGGGCAGGTCGCCTTCGTTCGCCATGTGACCGAGGGTGGATACGCGGCCAACCTGGAGGTCGCCGCCGCCTCCGCCTCCGGAGCGCCGGCGCTGCTCGCGCGCGACGCCGCGGGCTTCGCCTTCTCCCCCGATGGCCGCTTCGTCTACTGGCGGGCCGGGTGCGCCCCGTCGGGTGACGGTTGCGCCCTCTTCCGTGCACCCGCCGCCGGGTCCGGGCCGTCGGCGCCCCCCGAGCGGCTGGCCGACGGCGTGACCTCCTTCGCGCTCCCTCCCGGTCCCGGGGACCGGGTGCTCGTCACCGTCGCCCGGAAGGATGCCGCCGGGGTCGACGTCGCCGCCTGGACCGGGGGAAGGCTCGTCCCGCTCGACGGCGGGGTGCTGCCCGGGAGCGCGATCCTGCTGCCGCCCGACGGGAAGCGCGCCGCCTGGATCGGCGCCGCCCCGGGGCGGCCGGGCGTCTTGGTCGCCGCCGTGCCCTGACGACGCGGCCGACGCGGCCGACGCGGAATGGCCGCCCTCCCGGGCGCGTGGTAGCAGGGAGGGGTGGCCCAGGACGTCGCCGATCTCCCCGACGAGGTCCAGCGCTTCGCGCGCTGGCTGGAGGGCGAGCGGCGTGCGTCCCCGCAGACCAGCCGCGCCTACCTGTCCGACCTGGCCGCCTACGCCGCGTTCCTCGGCGCCTCCGGGGTGGCGATCGTGCCGTCGTCGCCTGGGGCGGTGCGGGGCTGGCTGGGACGGGAGGCCGCCACGAGCGGCCCCACCTCGCTCGCCCGCAAGCTCTCCACGGTTCGCACCTTCTACCGTTTCCTCGTGAAGGAGCGGCTCGCCACCTCGAACCCGGCCCGGGCGGTCCAGGCCCCCCGTCGGCCGACGCGCCTGCCCGAGGTCCTGCCCGAGGCCGACGTGGCGGCGCTGGTGGAGGCGCCGGGCGATGCCTCGCCGCTCGGCCTGCGCGACCGCGCCTTCCTGGAGTTGCTCTACTCGTCGGGGCTGCGCGTCTCCGAGCTCACCGGGCTCGACCTCGACGACCTCGACCTCCAGGAGGGGATGGTCCGGGTTCTCGGCAAGGGAGGGAAGGAGCGGGTGGTCCCGGTGGGTGGACCGGCCCGCGACGCCGTCCGCCGCTGGATCGCCGAGGGGAGGGCGGCGCTCCTCGCCGGGGTCGACGGGGCCGGGGCCCATGGTGCACTTTTCGTGAACTACCGGGGCGGGCGGCTCAGCCCCCGCTCGGTGGCCCGCCGGCTCGATCGCTGGGTGACGGCGGCCGGGCTGCCGCGCCACGTCCACCCGCACGTCCTGCGCCACTGTTTCGCCACCCACCTGCTCGGCAACGGGGCCGACCTGCGCGGCATCCAGGAGCTGCTCGGGCACGCATCCCTGTCGACGACGCAGCGCTACACCCACCTCGACTGGAAGCGGCTCGCCGACGTCTACGACCGGGCCCATCCGCGCGCCCGCTCCGGGCCCTAGCCCCCGCGCGGCGCCTCCCGAGACTTGTGCTATGGATTCCCGGATGAACGGAAACGAATCGATCGCCGCCCGCGCGCAGGCGGTCTTCACCCCCAACTACCGGCAGGCGCCGGTCGCGCTGGTGAAGGGGCAGGGGAGCCGCGTCTGGGACGCCGACGGCAAGGCCTACCTCGACCTCATCTGCGGCATCGCCGTGAACGCGCTCGGGCACTGCCACCCGGCCGTGGTGCGCGCGCTCGAGCAGCAGGGGCGCGAGCTCTGGCACGTCTCCAACCTCTTCTACACGCCCCGCGCCGTGGAGCTCGCCGAGGCGCTCGTCCAGGGATCGTTCGCCCGCCGGGTGTTCTTCTGCAACTCGGGCGCCGAGGCGAACGAGGCGATGCTCAAGCTCGTCCGCAAGTTCCACGCCGACGCGGGCCATCCCGAGCGCAACGAGATCGTCGCCTGCGTGAACTCCTTCCACGGGCGGACCCTCTTCGCCCTGACGGTGACCGGCCAGGAGAAGTACCACCACGGCTTCGAGCCGCTCGTCCCGGCGGTCCGACACGTCCCGTTCGGCGACCTCCCCGCGCTCGAGCAGGCCCTCGGTCCCCGCACCGCCGCCTTCGTCGTCGAGCCCATCCAGGCCGAGGCGGGCGTGCTGCCGTCGCCGCCGGGATACCTGGTCGCCGCCCGGAAGCTCGCCCACGCCGCAGGGGCCCTCTTCTGCCTCGACGAGGTCCAGACGGGCATGGGGCGTACCGGGAAGCTCTGGGCCCACGAGTGGGAGGGCGTGACGCCCGACGTGATGAGCTCCGCCAAGGCGCTCGCCAACGGCTTCCCCATGGGCGCGATGCTCGCCACCGAGGAGGTGGGGAGCCACCTCACGCCGGGGAGCCACGCCAGCACCTTCGGCGGCACGGCGCTGGCCTCGGCGGTGGCGCTCGCCACGCTGCGCGAGATCCGGGCCGTGCTCCCGGCGGCTGGCAAGGTCGCCGAGCGGCTCCGCCGCGGGCTCGAGGCGATCCCCGGTGGCCGGGTGGCCGGCGTGCGCGGCCGCGGGATGCTCCTCGGGGTCATGGTCCGCGGGGTGAAGGCCGGCGACGTCGTCGTGGCGGCGAGGGAACGCGGACTGCTCGTGAACGCCATCGGCGACGACGTGGTCCGGCTCGCGCCGGCGCTCGTGCTCACCGAGGCCGAGGCCGACGAGGGCGTCTCGCTGCTCGCCGCGGCCATCGCCGCGGCCCCGGCGGCGCCATGATCCCGGCCGGGCCGGCCAAGCGCGACTTCCTCCGCCTCACCGACCTCTCCCGGGCCGAGCTGCTCGACCTCCTCGAGCGCGCGGCGGAGTGGAAGCTCCTCGGCAAGCGGGGCCCCCGCCCGCTTTCGGGGTACGCGGTGGGGCTGGTCTTCGAGAAGGCCTCCACCCGCACCCGCGTCTCCTTCGCGGTGGCCTGCGCCCAGCTCGGGGCGGCCGAGATGATGCTCTCGCCCCGCGACATGCAGCTCGGCCGGGGCGAGCCCATTCGCGACACCGCCCGCGTCCTCTCCCGCTACCTCGATGCGCTCGTGGTCCGGACCTTCGCCCACGCCAAGCTCGATGACATGGCCCGCTGGGCGACGGTTCCGGTGGTGAACGCCCTCACCGACGCCTCCCACCCCTGCCAGGTCCTCGCGGATCTGATGACCGTCGCGGAGCGGATGGGGCAGGACCGGGTGGCGCGGGGAGACCTCGCGATCGCGTGGGTGGGGGACGGAAACAACATGGCGAACAGCTGGCTCGAGGCCGCGATCCTCCTCGGGTTCGAGCTGCGGCTGGCCTGCCCGCCCGGCTACGGACCCGACCCGGAACTGGTCCGCCGGGCCGGCGGCAAGGTGCGCATCGCCGCCACGCCGGCCGATGCGATGCGCGGCGCGCACGTGGTGAATACCGACGTCTGGGCCAGCATGGGACAGGAGGCCGAGGTCGAGGAGCGGCGGCGCGCCTTCAAGGACTACATCGTCGACCGCAAGGGCATGGCCCTCGCCGACCCGGCCGCCATCGTCCTCCACTGCCTCCCGGCCCACCGGGGGGAGGAGATCGAGGAGGAGGTGCTGGAGGGGCCCCAGTCGGCCGTTTTCGACGAGGCAGAGAACCGGCTCCACGCCCAGAAGGCCCTCCTCGAGTTCCTCCTCGCGCCCCGGTGACCCTCCGCGCCGTTGACCCTGGAGATGCCCGGGGGCTACATTCCGGAAGCTGGGCGACCACCGGGAAGATGCCCGGGGAGAGCGGCGTGCAAGCCGACCGGTACCACGGATTCCTCTTCAATCCCGCCGACTTGTCCGAGGAGGTCGATATCGACCTCGATCGTCGACGAGAGATCCTCTATTTCGTCGCGTCGATGGATCGCTGGACGCACTGGCAGGCCCTCGACGTCGCCTGGAACGCCTCCGTCGCGCAGGTCCGGGACGCCTACCGCGAACGCGCCAAGGTCTTCCACCCGGACCGGTTTCCGGGGCTCCAACTCGGCTCCTACCGGAACCGGCTGGAGCGGATCTTCCGCCGCCTGACCGAGGCCCGCGACGCGCTCGCCGAGGAGTCCGCCCGGGCCGACTACGCGCGCCGGACCGCGCCGCCGGAGGAGGTCGCCCGGTCGACGGCGCGCCAGATCGAGAACGACGCCCGTGCCAGGGAGCGGCGCGCCCGGATGGCGCGCACCAATCCCCTGGTGTCCCGGGTAGCCCGAGTCCGGGAGCTCCTGGACCGCGGACGGCAGGCCATGGCGGAGGAGCGCTTCGCCGACGCGGCCCGCGACTTCATGACCGCGAGCGCCATGGACCCCACCGCCACCGAGGCCCGCACGCTCGCCGAGCAGGCGCGGCGCAAGGCCTCGTCGGGCCGTGCGCGCGAGCTGTGGGAGAAGGCCCGCGCCGCCGAGCTTCAGAACGATCTCGATCGCGCCCAGATGTTCGCCGAGGCGGCCGCAGACGCCGATCCCGCCGAGCCGCGCTACGGGGTCTACGTGGCCCGGCTCGCCCTCGGGCGCGGCGCGCTCGAGACCGCCCGGTCCCGGGCCGAGGCCACGGTTCGGTCAGCCCCGACGCTGGCCACCGCCCACGAGGCCCTGGGCGAGGTGCTGGCGGTCCAGGGCGAGGTGGCCGCCGCCCGGAAGTCCCTGGAACGCGCGCTGGAACTGGACGCGGGCCTGGCCGGAGCGCGGGAGCGGCTCCGCAAGCTACGCTGGAGCTTCCTGAGATGAGCGAGAACGAGCCCTTCATCGGCATCGACCTGGGGACCACCAACTCGGTGGTCGCCACCGTCATCGACGGGGTGCCACGCGTGATCGCCAGCCGGACCGGCCAGACGCTCACCCCCTCCATCGTGGCCGTGGCCCGCAACGGCAAGCGGCTGGTCGGCCACATGGCCAAGCGGCAGGCCATCACCAACGCCGAGAACACGGCCTACGCCGTCAAGCGGCTCATCGGCCGGCGCTGGGGCTCCCTCGAGGTCGAGGACGCGCGCAAGGTCCTGCCCTACGAGCTGGTGCCCGGACCGGAGGGGGCCGACATCCGCGCCATGCTGGGCGGCCGCGCCTTCGCCATCCCCGAGGTGAGCGCGCTCGTCCTCGCCGAGCTGAAGGCCGATGCCGAGTCCTTCTTCGGCCGTCGCGTCACCAAGGCGGTCATCACCGTCCCGGCCTACTTCAACGACGGGCAGCGCAAGGCCACCAGGGACGCCGGGCGAATCGCCGGCCTCGAGGTGGTGCGCGTCATCAACGAGCCCACCTCCGCGGCCCTCGCCTACGGTTTCGGCAAGCAGATGGAGAAGAAGGTCGTCGTCTTCGACCTGGGCGGCGGCACCTTCGACGTCTCCGTCCTCGACGTGGGCAAGAGCGTCTACGACGTCATCGCGGTGGGTGGCGACACCTATCTCGGCGGTGAGGACTTCGACCGGCGCATCATCGACTGGCTGGTCTTCTCCTTCGCGCAGGAGCACGAGGCCCTCGACCTCCGCCAGGACAAGATGGCGCTTCAGCGGCTCCGCGACGCGGCCGAGCGGGCCAAGATCGAGCTCTCCGAGGGGCAGCAGGCGGCCATCCACCTCCCGTTCCTGGCCAGCGGGTCGGACGGGAAGGCGGCGCTCCACCTCGACCGCCAGCTCACCCGGGAGAAGCTCGAGGACCTCACCCGGGACCTCGTCGACCGGGCCATCGCCGTGGCCGACCGAACCCTGCGCGACGCCGGCGTGCGCGTGAGCCAGATCGGCGAGGTGCTGCTGGTGGGCGGCATGACCCGCATGCCGCGGGTGCAGCAGGCGGTGAAGACCTTCTTCGGGCGGGAGCCCTCGCGGGGGGTGCACCCCGAGGAGGTGGTGGCGCTCGGTGCGGCCATCCAGGCCCACGCGCTGCTCCATCCCCAGAAGGGCAAGGAGGTCCTCCTCCTCGACGTCACGCCGCAGAACCTCGGCATCATGGTGGTGGGCGGCTACTTCGCGACCATCATCCCGCGCAACACCACCGTCCCGACCAGCCAGTCCCACCTCTTCACGACCGTGCAGGACAACCAGACCACGGTGCGCATCGCCGTGCTCCAGGGTGCGAGCGACAAGGCCATGGAGAACGAGCTCCTCGGCGAGTTCGTGCTCGAGGGGATCCGCCCGGCCCGCCGCGGCGAGATCGAGATCGAGGTCACCTTCGACATCAGCGCCGACGGGATCGTGGGCGTCTCGGCGCGCGACTCCGCGACCGGGACCCGGCAGTCCATCACCGTGACCGCCACCTCCGGCCTCACCGAGAGCGAGATGCGCCGGATCCTCGAGGAGAACCTGGACGAGCAACTGACGCGCCGGCAGGTCGGCGACTTCGAGCGGCTGCGCGACCGCACCCGGACGGTCATCGTCGAGATCGAGGCGCTCGCCCCCGCGGTGAAGGAGGCGCTGGCCCGGAGCCGCTTCGGCAAGGACGCCGTCCTCCGTGCCGAGGAGGTGGTGGCCCGGGCCAGGGCCGCGATGGAGTCCGGTGACCTCCAGCAGATGATCGGGGTCGAGGAGCAGCTCGATCGGGCCCTGCAGCTCTTCAAGGGGCTCGCCGGCGGCGCCCCGCCGGGCGGGAAGGGGGCCTAGATGGCGACGGTGGCCGAGCTTCTCGACCAGGGCGTCAAGGCCTACACCCGCGGCGACTCCGCCGAGGCCGAGCGGATCTGGCTCCAGGCCATCGAGATCGATCCCCAGAACGAGCGGGTCCGGGCCTACCTCCGCCAGGTCCGGGGGGAGCGCCCGGGGAGCCCTGCGGGCGCGGCGCCGGCCCCGCCGGCCCAGCCCGAGCCGGCTTTCGCGCCGTCGCCCTGGGACGCCGGCCCGGCCGCCTCGGCCACGGTCGTGGTGATCGACGAGGGGACCGGGCTCGATCTGGGCGTGGTCGACGAGAAGTCGGACATCCGGCCGCTCGTGGCCGACCAGCGCCCCCCGGCCCGTCCACCGCCCCCCGGCGACGTGGCCATCTGGATGGAGGGGGCGCGCGAACTCTTCGCGCTCGGCGACTTCAGCGGCTCGCTGGAGATGATCGAGCGGATCCTCCGCGTCGATCCCACCCACGCCGAGGCCAGGGCCTACCTCCGCCAGAACGAGTCCACGCTGGTCGCGATGTACGAGTCGAAGCTGGGTCCGCTCTCGGCCAGGCCGCGGCTCGCCATCCACGCGGAGGAGGTCATGTGGCTGAACCTCGATCACCGGGCCGGCTTCCTGCTCGCCCAGATCGACGGGACGGTCAGCTACGACGACCTCTTCGCGCTCTCCGGGCTGCCGCGGCTCGACACCGCGCGGATCCTGGCGTCGCTGGTCGCCGAGGGCGTGATCCGCTGAGCCCCGTGCCGGGCCCGGGCGGGCCGGCCGGAGACGTCACCGCCGGACGACGGCGGTCCAGCGCCCCACCAGCACCCTTTCGCCGTCGCCGTTCACCGTCTCGGTGCGGACGGCGAGGAACTCGAGCGGGCCGCGGCTGCGGATCTCGACGATCTCCCCCTCGGTGGTGAGCTCGTCGCCCGGCCGGACCGGCTTGCCGAGCTCGAACTCCTGCTCGGCGTGGAGGAGGCGCACCAGGTCGATCCCCAGTTCCGGATCCGAGCAGGCCAGCGCGAAGGGCTTCATCGCGAAGGTGACGCCGAAGGTGGGCGGGGCCACCAGCGCCCCGTGGGGCGAGCGGGCGGCCGCCTCGTCGTCCACGCTCCAGGGGTGGGGATCGCCCACGGCCGTCCCGAAGTAGCCCGGGGAGCCGCCGGCGACGGCGATGGCGAAGGCGCGGATCTGCTCGGCGCAGACCGTGGTCCGGAAGGGGCCGTAGCGGCGCCCCACGTGTCGGGGGTCGATGGGCATCAGCCTGCCTCCACCCAGCCCTCGGCGGTGGCCCCCTTCAGGACCTCCTCGCCGCGCTGGTTGCGAGCCTCCACCTCGAGGCGGACCACGGGCCCCTCGACGGCCACGCAGCGGCCGCGGAAGGTGACGACGTCCCCCACCACGACCGGCTTCGAGAAGCGCACCCGGAGCCGCTTCACCCGGGCCGGGTCGCCCAGGTAGGCGGTGCAGGCGTCGGCGAGCCAGGCCATGGTGCACATGCCCTGCAGGATGGCGTCGGGGAACCCGGCGGCGCGCCCCACGTCCCGGTCGATGTGGATGGGGTTGAAGTCGCCGGAGACGGCGGCGTAGTAGATGGGCCGGTAGCGGTCGGCGTCGCGCACCAGCTCGAACGAGTCCCCGACGTGGAAGTCGGATGCTTGCTTCACGGAGAGTCCTCCTGGGCGGGCTCGGGCGGGGCCAGCGGGTCGTCGTCGGCCTCCCGGGCCACCGCCTGCTTCCGCTCGAAGTGATCGCGGACGAAGTCGATGAGCCGGTCGAGGTAGCCGGTCACCGGCGGGCAGCGGACCCCGGTGCCGTCGAGCAGCTCGAGCAGGTTGTGGGGGTTGTAGAAGGCGAGCTGGTTCACCGACTCGATGGCGGCCCGCTGCTGGCGCGAGAACCGCTCCAGGATGGGCAGGGAGAGCACGGCGTCCACCACCTTGTGCGGGAGGGGGACGCGGGGCATGCGCCGGTGGGCGCGCTTGGCGATCATCTCGTAGACCCGGCGCGCGGAGAGCGGGGCGGGGTCGACCACGTGGACCGTCTTCCCCACCGACGCGGGGTTTCGCGCAATCGCGAGGGTCGCGTCGACCAGGAAGTCCACCGGCACCACGTTGAGCGGGGCCCCGCCGTCACCCGGGAGCGGCAGCGGCACGGCCAGGGGGGAGGTGACGAGCAGGATGGCCAGGTAGTAGGGCCCCTCGAAGCGATCGATCTCGCCGGTGCGGGAGTCGCCCACGACGATGGCGGGGCGGTAGATGGTGGTGGGGACGTCCACCATGGCCCGCCGGACCAGCTCCTCGGCGCGCGCCTTGCTCTGCTCGTAGGGGGTGCGGAACCGCTGCCCCACCATGAGCTCGTCCTCCATGATGACGCCGCGCCGGTCGCCGGCCACGAAGACCGAGGAGAAGTGGTGGAGCCGGGGCGGGCGGACTGCCGCCCGGGCCAGCTCGAGCACGTTGCGCGTTCCTTCGACGTTGACCCGCCGGGCCACGTCGCTCGCCGAGTCGAGCCGGGCGGCCGCGGCCAGGTGCCAGATGGACGTCACGTCGCGGACGAGCGACTTCCATTCCCCGCCGGAGAGGCCGAGGTGCATCGCCGACACGTCCCCCTCCCAGACCTCGACCCGGGCCGGGGCGTGGCGCGCCACCTCGGCCCGCGCGAAGGAGGCCTGGGTGGGCTCGACGAGCAGGACGAGCCGCCCCGGGAGCCCCGCCTCCAGCATGCGGTGGACCAGGCGGCGCCCGATGAATCCGGGATAGCCGGTGAAGAGGGTGGTGCCGGTCGTGTCGGGCATCGACCCCGTCAATAGCGCGCCGGGGGCGCGTTGGGAAGGCGGCGCCCCAGCCCGGACCGGAGCGCGGCGAGGAGGGGGGCCGCCCGGGCGCAGAGCGAGGCCGCGTCCCCCTCGTTCGAGACCACCACGTCTGCCCGGCGGGCCTTCTCGTCGATGGGGAGCTGGGCGTCGAGCCGGGCCTCGGCCTCGGCGCGGGTCATCCCGTCGCGCGCCTGCAGCCGGGCGAGCTGGACGCCGCGCGGGGCGTGCACCACGACGACGCAGTCCACCTCCGCCTCGAGCCCCCGCTCGAAGAGCAGGGGCACGTCGTAGAAGGCCAGGTCGTGACCGGCTGCGGCGAGGCGGGCGGTCTCGGCCGCGACCCCGGCCCGGACGGCGGGGTGGACGATGGCCTCGAGGCGCGCCCGTTCCGCCGGGTCGGCGAACACGAGCGCCGCCATGGCCTTCCGGTCGAGCTCCCCGTCGGGTCCCAGGAGCACCCGCCCGAACCCGCGTGCGATCTCCTCGAGGGCGGGGCTGCCCTTCCGGACCACGCCCCGCGAGATGGCGTCGGCGTCGATGACCGGGGCGCCCAGATCGCGGAGCGCGGCCGCCAGCGTGCTCTTGCCGCTGGCGATGCCCCCGGTGAGACCGACGAGCCGCACGGGACGGTCAGCGCGCCGGGGCCGGGGAAGGCGCTGCCCCGGCGGGTGCGGCAACTGGCGCCCCGGCCGGGGCGGTCGTGGCGGGGGACGGGCCCGTCGCGGGCGTCGCCGCGGCGGCCTGGAAGCGGATGGCCTCGACCAGGCCGTCCTTGCCGAAGAAGACGACCACGCCGATGGCCTTGTAGCGCCAGACCGTTCGGAAGTCGTCGGTGAAGGTCTTCTGCGGATCGCCGCCGAAGGTGCCGAGGACCGCGTCCTTCTCCAGCGGGGCGCCAGGGAACACGTTGATCTCGGCCACCTTGCCGTCGTCCCCCACCAGGAACTGGGCCTGGCGCGTGCCGCCGATGGCCTGCTCCGCCTTGTAGACCAGCGCGGTCCGCCCCTCGAGCTTTCCCCGCGTGGAGGGCTCGCCGAAGCGGGTCACCACGTCGGCCAGGGTGCTCTGGCCGGGGGTGATCCCCTGCCAGGAACGGGCCAGGGCCGTCCCGGGGAGGAGGAGGAGGAGCGAAAGGACGGTCAGCGGGAGGTGGCGGGGGAGCATGAGGCATTATAGTCGCGCCATGCCCTTCCGCGTCCTTCGCGCCGATTTCCTCCGCACCGCCGTGAAGCGCACGGACTGGCCCCCGCCCCCCGACGCGCCGGAGTTCGCCTTCGTCGGGCGGAGCAACGTCGGCAAGTCGTCCATGCTGAACGCCCTCTCCCGCAAGTCGGGGCTGGCCCGCGTCTCCAACACGCCGGGGCGGACCCGCGCCCTGCAGTTCTTCGAGCTCGAGGTCCAGCCCTCCGGTTCACGAAAGGTGACGCGGATCCGCTTCGCCGACCTCCCGGGATACGGGTACGCCAAGGTCTCCAAGGACGAGCGCCAGAGCTGGGTGGCGATGATCGAGACCTACCTGCGCGAGCGGGAGCCGCTGCGCGCCGTGGTCCTCATCGTCGACGGGCGCCACGAGCCCCAGCCGAGCGATCACGAGGCCCTCTCCTTCCTCCGCTCCACCGGGCGCCCCATCGTGGTGGCGGTCACCAAGATGGACAAGATGACCCGCAACCAGCGGCTGCCCGCGCTCAAGCTCGCCGAGGCGGAGCTGGGGCTGCCGCGGGGTGAGGCCATCCCGTTCTCGGCGGTGGAGGGCACGGGGACCGACGCCCTCTGGGCGTGGCTCGTCCAGCACGCCGACGTCGCGCCAGGCTAGTGCCTCGACCCAGGCATCTTGACTACTGCGAGCGCCGATCCTCTCGCTGCGGCGGACGGCCTCGTCGGTCTCGGCGCTCTCGCCACATCAACATGCCTGGGGCGAGGCACTAGTCGCTCGATCTCGCCTCGATCTCGCCCAGGATCCGCTCGAGCCGCCGCTCCTCGACCGACACGTCGAAGCCCACCGCCCGGGCGCCGTCGACGAGCGCCACGAGGAAGAGGAACAGGTCGAGGTGGTCGCGGGTGACCGGTTCGCCGGGGTGGTCGACGAGCAGGTGCTCGATGCGCCCCGCCGTGGCCGCGAAGTCCCGGAAGCAGACCACCGTCGGCAGCCCGGGCAGGGGTCCGGTCCCGGCCACCACCGGCTCGAAGGCGATGCCGACGTCGGCCAGGATCACCTGCCGGCCGTCGTCCCGGAGCAGGGCGAGGTAGGGGGCGCCGGTGTCGCGGTTCCGCGCCTCGCCCACCCCCTCCAGGTGGCTCCAGTCGATCGGGAGGGTCTTCCCGGAGAAGACGTCGAGGAGCGTCGGTCCGGCGGGGTCGAGGAGGATCGCCGCCGGCCGCTCCCGCGCGAACCGCTCGAGCAGCGCGCGCTGGGCGGCCCGGTCCCGGACGATCTCCGGCGCCCCGCTCACCGCGCCGCCTTCCAGGAGACGCCGAGCACGGTGACCTCGACCGTGCCGGCGGGACGGCGCACCACCACCACGTCCCCCTTCTTCTTGCCGAGGAGCGAGCGCCCCAGGGGGGCGTCGACGCTGATCAGCCCCGACTCGACGTCGAACTCGTCGGGCCCGACCAGGCGATATCGCCGCTCCGACCCGTCCTCGTTCTCCACCTTCACCCAGGCGCCGAAGTAGGCCCGGCCGGAGGGGTGGGGCTTCGGGTCGATCACGGTGAGCGTGTCCATCCGCTCCGAGAGCTCGCGCAGCCTGCGGTCGAGCTCGCGCAGCTTCTTCTTCCCGTAGACGTACTCGGCGTTCTCGCTGCGGTCGCCCAGTGCCGCGGCGGCCTCGACCTCGGCCACGACCCGGGGCCGGCTCACCGTCCAGATGCGCTGGTGCTCCTCGGAGATGCGGTGGAAGCCCTCCGGGGTGATGTATCGCGCGGCCCGGACGGGCTTCTCGGTGCTCATTCTCGCTTGCGCCCTCTCCGCCGGAATATACTCGCGCCCCTGTGAAGGTCACGGACATCCTCCGTTTCGCACGCGAGCGCGGCGAGCCGGTCTTCTCCTTCGAGTTCTTTCCTCCCCGCACCGACGAGGGAGAGCGGCAGCTCTTCCAGACCGTCGAGGCGCTCCGGCCACTCGGGCCGGGCTTCGTGTCGGTGACCTACGGCGCGGGTGGTTCCGACCGGGCCCGGACCGTCGACCTCGTGAAGCGGCTCAAGCGGGACGTCGAGGTGGAGCCGGTGGCCCACGTCACCTGCGTCGGCTCCCCCCGCGACGAGGTGGCCCGGGTCCTCGACGACGTCGCCGCCGCCGGCATCCAGAACGTCCTCCTGCTCCGCGGCGACCCGCCGAAGGGAGCGCAGGGGTTCACGCCGCACCCGGACGGCTTCGCCCACGCCAGCGACCTCGTGGCCTTCGTCCGTTCCCAGCCCGCGCGCTGGCGCTTCTGCGTGGGCGCAGCGGCCTACCCCGAGGGGCACCCCGAGACGCGAGACCTCGCCCGGGACCTGGCCCACCTCAAGGTGAAGGTGGACGCCGGCGTCGACTTCCTCGTCACCCAGCTCTTCTTCGAGAACGCCCACTACTTCAGATTCGTGGAGCGGGCCCGCGCCGCCGGCATCTCCCAGCCGGTGATGCCCGGGGTGATGCCGCTCACCAGCGTCGACCAGATCGAGCGATTCACCGCCATGTGCGGTGCCTCCATCCCGCCGCCGCTGCAGGCGGCGCTCGAGGTGCGGCGCGCCGATCCCGACGCCTCGCTCCAGTTCGGGGTGGCCTACGCGAGCCTCCAGGCGGCCGACCTGCTGCGGCGCGGTGCCCCGGGCATCCACTTCTACACGCTGAACCGATCGCCCAGCTCCCGGGCCATCCTGGCGGCGCTCCGGGCCAGCACCCCCTGGCGAGACGGCGCCTAGAAGGTGCCCGCGGTCTCCGTCCCCAGGTGGGCGCGGAGCGATTCCTCGAAGTCCTCCACCCGTGTGCCCGTGACCTCCAGGAAGGCGGCCGGGAAGCCCCGGCCGGCGGCCAGCCCGTCGAGCAGGGACCGGATGGCCGCGTCGCCGTGCCGGGCGAGCAGGTAGCGGAAGGCCCTGTCGGCGGTCCCGTAGGCGAGTTCGGTGTCGAAGGGATGGGTCCCCGGGCCGGGGAGGAGCGCCGACGCGTCGGCGCTGGGGTGGCGTTCGCCGGCGGTGAAGCAGGCCATCCCCTCCTCGAACCAGCCCGGCACGTCGCGCTGCGCCCAGGCGCGGCCGATGCGCTGGAAGAGCAGGCAGTGGGTGAGCTCGTGGGCGAGGAGCGCGCCGAACTCCTCGTCGGTCGGCCGTCCGCGGCTCCAGGCGCGGGGGGACTGGATGTCGACGGAACCGCGCCGGGCCCACCCGAGGAGGCCGGTCTCGCCGGGGCGTCCGACGGCGGCCGCGAGGGCCTCGCCCGAGGGCTGGATGCGGACGACCATCGGCGGAGCCACGGTCCCCCATCGTCCGACCCGCTCCAGGGCGCCGGGGAGCACCCGGGCCACCTGCCGGGCGGCCTCGTCGTCTCCGCCGGATTGCAGGATCTCGAATCCGGCCGGCGTGGAGACGGGCGGCGTGTGCGCACACGCCGCGGCCAGGAGGAGAACTGCGGGGAAGGCGGGTCGTCGCCCGATCACGGCCAGAAGACGGCCTGGCAGGACGCGGAAAGCCTTTCCCGTGCGGTGACCAGGCAGGCGATGACCCCGCCGTCGGCGACGGGGACACCGGCGCAGAGCCGGTCCCGGTCGGCGCCGCAGGCCGAGTTGAACCAGGCCACGGCGGCGAGCGCCTTCTTGCACTCCGAGGAGATCTGGTCGCGGTGTCCGGCGAGGCAGGCGTAGAGGCGCCCCTTCCCGGGCGGTACCGCCTGGCACCAGGCGAAGGCGTCGGCCTGGCAGTCGAGCGCCACCTCGTTGGCCCGCTTCTGGGACCAGTCGAGGAGTTGCTGGCAGCCGTCCGAGAGCTGGTTCCAGTTCGACCGGAGGCAGTAGTACACCCCGCCCGGGCCGCCGGGCGACCCGGAGCAGAGCCGCTTTGCGTCGGCGAGGCAGGCGTCCTCGGCGGAGGCGGCGACGGGTATCGCCAGGGCGGCGAGGAGCAGGGCGGCGAGCATCGACCTAGGTTGAGTCCGCATGGGTTCCACAGTGCCGTGCAGGCGGCGGGCCGCCAAGGGTTCTCAAGGGTTCCGCCCGCTTGGGGGGTCCCTGGCCCCCGAAGGGCGGGTGCGGACGCCCTTCCCGCGTGGGCATGCTGCCGCATGCGCTCCACCTTCGCCCTGTTCCTCGCCTCGGCGCTCGCCGCTGCGTTGGCCCCGACCGCCGCCCGTCCCGACCCCCCGGAGGAGCGGGTCGACACGACGGAGGCCGAGGCCGCCGACGCCACGCCCTTCGGCGCGGTGGTGGCGCGCAACTGGGGCGCCTGGTCCGGAGGGAAGGGCGAGCTCGCCAAGGCCGACCTCGTCGCGCTCATCGCCCGTCCCGAGTTCCGGGGCGAGGACGCCGCGGCCCTCGCCGCCCTCGAGCGGTACACGGTGAAGGGCGGCCCGATCTCTCGCGACGCCGCCGTGGCGCTCGACGACCCGAAGACCCTGAAGCGCTACCGGACCGGCGTGGCTACGCTGCGGGGCGTACGGCGGGAGCTCTTCGCCCCGGGCGCCCCCAGCTTCTCCCGGCTGCAGCAGGGGCCCGCCGGCGACTGCTACTTCTTCTCGGGCGCCGGCTGGATCGCCCGGTACCGCCCGGAGGTCATCGTGAAGGCCATCGCGAAGCTTCCGGACGGTCGCTTCCAGGTGACCTTCCCGGACGGCGACGGCGCGATCGTCTCGCCGCCCACCGATGCCGAACTCGCCGTGAACGACTCGGCATCGACGCTCCAGGACGGCCTCTGGATGCCGGTGCTCGAGAAGGCCACCGGGGTGATCATGGCGCGCCGGGGAGGGCGGTCGGCGGGGATCGCCGATCCCACCGTCGCCATCGACGTGCCGAGCGGTCCGAAGCCGGTGGTGGAACGCTTCACCGGCCGTCCCGCAACCACCCACCACCTGGGCTCGCGCGCCCACCGGGGGAAGGTCCGCCAGGCGCTCGTCCGGATGCACGATCGCAGGCTCATGGCCGAGGTGCTCATCCTCCACAAGCCCGCGGCCCGCTCGATCCCGTGGGACCACGTCTACGCGGTGCTCGACTTCGACCCGGGCGCGGACGTGGTGGTCCTGTGGAACCCCTGGGGGACCGACTTCCATCCGCAGGGCCCCTCCGGCCCCGAGAACGGGTACGAGCGGGTCCACGGGGTCTTCCGGATCCCGTTCGACCAGTTCGTGACATTCTTCACCTTCCTCGCCATCGAGGAGGGGTGAACCCACCCCGGCGGGCCCCCCGGTCCGCAGGAGGACGAGATGCCGATCCACGCCCTGGCCGTCGCCCTCTGGCTCGCCGCCGCGCCGTCCCCCTCGCCGGCGACCGCGACCGCGCCGCCCCCGGTGGCCGCCGCCCCGCAGCCCGATCCCTGGGTCCCGCTGCGCTTCCTGGTCGGGACCTGGAAGTCCGAGGGCGGCGGGGGGAAGCCGGGCGACGTCGTCGGGGGAGGCTTCACCTTCGCCATCGAGCTCGACGGAAAGGTGGCCGTCCGCCGCAGCCGGTCCGAGATCGCGCCGCGAACCGGGGAGGCCCGGGGAACGGTCCACGAGGACCTGACGGTGATCGCGCCGAAGGGGAAGGGTCTCCAGGCCTGGACCTGGGACAACGAGGGGCACGCCATCCGGTACGCCGTTCGCAGCGAGGCGGGGATCGTGATCTTCGAGAGCGAGTCGGGCGCGCCGGGTCCCCGCTTCCGGCTGGCGTACGCCCGCCGGGGCGCGGACCAGGTCGAGATCTCCTTCTCGATCGCCCAGCCCGGCAAGCCCTTCGCGCCCTACGTCTCCGGGCTGGCGCGGCGGGTGCGGGATCCGTCTCCGTAGGGGCACCGTCCCCCCATGGCTCGCGCCATTCGGGCAACGGCGAGGTAGGCTCGGATCCATGGCCGATCCGCATCCTCCGTCCACGCCTCCCGATCCGGCCGGCGACCCGGTCGAACTGGCGCGCAGCGCCACCCTGGACGAGCTCCAGCGGATGAAGGCCGCCGAGGAACTCCACCGGCTCCGCTCGGAGCGAACCACGCGCCGGTCGCGCCTTTCCATCGCCGGCCAGGTGCTGGTGGGCTACGTGGCGCTCGCAGGACTCCTCGTGAACGGCTACCAGTCCTGGTCCAACAAGCAGCAGCAGGAGCACAGGGACCGGACGGAGATGGAGAAGTGGAACAAGGAGTTTGCGCGCGCCAGCCAGGCCGACAAGTACCGCGCCTTCTTCGAGACCAGCATGCTGGCCACCGACACCGGGAACTCCGACAAGCGGCTCGTCGGCTACGCGCTCCTCCAGGAGTTCGTCCGCGACCCGATCTACGACGAGAAGGCCATGATCATGCTCGAGGAGTCGCTCTCCCAGGAGCTCCGGGGCGCCCCGGGCGACAGGCTCGACGACCCCCGGCGGGCCTCGGTGCGGGCCATCCTGACGTCGCTGGCCGGCACCGACGACTGCCGGGCGCTCCAGCGGGCCGCGCGCAGCGTGGACCGGGTGGCGCGCTACCACGCCCGCACCAGGGACGAGGGGGAGACCCGCGAGGTCGTCGACGTCTACGTCCGGCGCCTGGTCGGGCGCGCCGCGCTGGTCTGCGGGACCCTCAAGGACTTCCGCGCCGTGCGCCAGCCCATCCGCGACACCATGCTCAAGAATCCGGAACTGCTCGGCCTCAACTCCCCCACCGAGGCCGAGGCCAACCTGCTCATGGCCGCCATCCTGCGACAGAAGTGCGAGGAGGAGATGGCCTACTCCGGTGCGAGCGAGTGCCCGGCCATCCTCCGGGCCTACGCCGCGCTCTGCGAGAAGGGGGGGCGGGAGCCCTCCGACGACCGTGCCGCCTGCGAGGTGGTGGAGCAGGCGGTCTCCGGGCTCCCGCGCCCGGCACAACCGAGTCCGACAGGGAGCACGCCATGAAGGGTTTCCGTGACGAGGCCGAGTTCCGCAGGGTCTTCGAGCAGATCTTCACGCTCGTGAACCAGACGCCCGCGGTGGGGCGGAAGCTGCGCGACGCGCATGCGCCGCACCGCTTCGTCATCACCGACCTGGGTCTCGAGTTCAACGTCGACGGAGCCAGCGACGCGGAGGCAGCGAAGGGGAGGTACCTGCGCTGGGTCTGGGGCAAGGCGGACTGGGAGCCGGTGGTGACCATGCGGATGTCGAGCGACGTGGCCAACCGGTTCTTCCAGGGCAAGGAGAGCGTCCCGCTCGCCCTGGCGCTCGGACGGGTGAAGCTGTCCGGGCCACCGCTCACGCTCCTGCAACTCGCGCCGGTGACCAACCCCATCCACCCGGTCTACCGGGCCTGGCTGAAGAAGAGCGGGCTCGACCACCTCCTGGCCTGACCGCGATGCGCGTTCCCTTCAGAAACGTCGACGCGTCCTGGCTGCGCATGGACGACCCCACGAACCTCATGGTGGTCACCGGCGTCCTCGTGCTCGATTCCCCGGTCCCGCTGGCCCGGATCCGCGAGCTCGTGGAGGAGCGGCTGCTGCACTTCCGCCGGTTCACGAGCCGGGTCGTTCCCCCGTTCGCGGGCGTCGGCCCTCCCTCCTGGGAGACCGACCCCGACTTCGACCTGGACCGGCACCTGCTGCCCGTCGCGCTCGGCCCGGGTGCCGGGGAGCCGGCGCTGCAGGCCTTCGTGAGCCGGCTCCTCTCCGAGCCGCTCCCGGCCGACCGGCCGCTCTGGACCATCCACGTGGTCGAGCGCTTCCACGGGGGCACCGCCATCGTGGCCCGGATCCACCACTGCATCGGTGACGGGCTGGCGCTCGTCCACGTGCTGCTCTCCATGGCCGATGGGAGCCCCGCGCCGGAGCGGCGCCGCTCCGGCTCCCGCTCCCGTGTCGCCTGGGGGATCACCCTGGGTGAACAGGTGCTCAAGGGGGCGCGCGCCATGCTCGGCAACCCCGGCCGGATCGGGGATCTGGCGCGGCTCGCCTCGGGGAGCGCCGGCGCGCTCCTCGGGCTGCTCGCCCTCCCGGACGACCCGGCCACGGCGCTCAAGGGGCCGCTCGGCCGGCCCAAGATCGCGGCGTGGTCGCGCCCCTTCGACCTCGCCGACTTCAAGGCCATCGGCCGGGCCACCGGTTCCACGGTGAACGACGTGCTCATGGCCGCGCTGGCCGGGGCGCTGCGCAGCTTCCTGGTGGGCCGGGGCGAGACGCCGCGGGACATCGACGTCCGAGGGGTCGTCCCCGTCAACCTGCGCCGCCCGGAGGCGGCGGGACGGCTCGGAAACCGTTTCGGCCTGGTCTTCCTCTCGCTCCCCGTCGGCATCGAGGACCCGCTCGACCGCCTCTTCGAGGTGCGCCGCCGGATGCGGGCCCTCAAGGGCTCGTCGCAGGCACTGGCGGTCTACGAGGTGCTCTGGGCGATGGGGGTCGCTCCCCGTCCGCTGTTCGACCTGGCCCTGCGGATCTTCGCCGCCAAGGGCTCGGCCGTGGTGACCAACGTGGTCGGTCCCCGGCAGCCGATCGCCATCGCCGGCGCGCCGCTGCGCGAGGCGATGTTCTGGGTCCCGAGCGCGGGGCGCCTGGCGCTCGGGGTCTCGCTCCTGAGCTACGCGGACAAGGTCTGGATGGGGCTCCAGTGCGATGCGGGGCTGATCCCCGACCCGGCCGGCGTGCTCGACGGCTTCGCCGCGGAGGTCGAGGAACTTCTCGCCCTGCGGCGACAGGCCGGGGCCTGAAAGATTGGTGACCCCACGCGGATTCGAACCGCGGTTGCAGCCTTGAAAGGGCCGAGTCCTGGGCCTCTAGACGATGGGGTCGGGGCGCGGAAAATAGCCGAAGGGGACCTCCGGGGCAAGGCGGACCGTCGTCGTCAGGTGGACGCCTTTCCCGCCCCCTCGGGCCAGACCAGCCGGAGCGCCGCCGGCCGCTCCCGGAGGTAGAGGACGATCCCCCCCACGATGGCGAGCAGGGGCACCGCCAGCGTGGCGGCCAGCAGCGTCCTCGGCCACTCCGTGTAGATCACGGCACCGCCGATGGCGACGAGCAGCCCCCAGCCCACCTGCTGGACGGTGGTCAGGAGGCGCAGCCGCCGCAGGCGGGTCCCGTCGATGGGCTCGAGCCGCTCCCAGAGCACCTGCTCGAATCGCCAGTAGGTGTAGACCACCGGGATGATCTCCAGGGTGAGGAAGGCCGAGGTGAGGAGCCCGCCCACCATGGGTGCGGCGATGCGCTTCATGACGTCGGCGCCCGACCCGGTGGCCCAGAGGAGGGGCAGGAGGCCGACCAGCATGGTCCCCACCGTCATGAGCTTGGGGCGCACCCGCATCACGGTGCCCTCCATGTGGGCCCAGATGATGTCGTCGAGGTTCCGGATGAGGCCGGCCTTCCGGCGCCGCTCGTAGGCGGTGTCGATGTAGACGATCATCACGATGCCGGTCTGGGCCGCGAGCCCCACCAGCGCGATGATCCCCACCCACACCGCCGTGGAGAGGCGGTAGTCCAGGATCCACAGCAGCCAGATGCTCCCCACCAGCGCGAACGGGATGGAGAGCAGGACGATGAGCACCTCGGTGACGTTCCGGAAGTGGAAGAGCAGGAGGACGATGATGATGATGAGGGTGAGCGGGATGACCACCCGCAGCCGCTCGTTCATCTTCTCGAGCAGCTCGTACTGCCCCGTCCACTTGAGGAAGTGGCCGGGCGGGACGGCGAAGTCGCCGGCGGCGGTGGCCTCGGCGACCTCCTCCTTGGCGTGCGCGACGTACCCGCCGATGTCCACCGAGGGGTCGACGTCGACGTAGACGTACCCGACGAGCATCCCGCCCTCGTCGCGCAGCATGGGCGGGCCGCCCACGATGCGGATGTCGGCCACCTGGCCGAGCGGGACGAACCCGCCGCTGCCCGGGCTGGCCGACTGCAGGGGGCGTCCGCCCATGGGCAGCTGCTGGAGCTGCTGCGGGGGCTGCGACCAGTCGAGGGAGGGGGCGTCGGTCGCCGTCCCGCGTGGGCTCGGGGGAGGGGGACGGCCGCCGCCACCGCCACCGCCGCCCATCTGGGCGAGCCGGAGCTCGGGGAGGCGGGGAGGGGCAACGGCTCCCGAGGCCCCCCCCATGCCGCCGCCGCCGGAACGGCCGCCGGCGCCGGGGACGGGGACGAGCACCTGCTTCAGCCGCTCCACGTCGCTGCGCAGGTCCTGGGGATAGCGGACGCTGATGGAGAAGCGGGCGCGCCCCTCCACCGTGGTCGTCACCGAGGCGCCGCCGATGGCGGCCTCGATGGTGCGCTGTACGTCACCGACGGTGAGGCCACGCCGGGCCAGCGCCTCGCGGTTCGGGTAGATGTCGAGGTAGAGGCCGCCCGTGTTCCGCTCGTAGTAGACGCTCCGCGTGCCCGGGATCGGGGCGAGGATCCGCTCCAGCTTCACGCCCAGCTTCTCGATCTCGCCCAGGTCGCTGCCCATCACCTTCACGCCCACCGGCGTCCGTACCCCGGTGGTCAGCATGTCGATGCGGGCCCGGATGGGCATGGTGTAGGCGTTCGTCCAGCCCGGGAACTGGGTGGCCCGGTTCATCTCCGCGGTGAGCTCCTCCCAGGTGATGCGGCGGCGGTCCGGCCAGATGGTGGCGAGGGCCGACCGGAGCCAGCCCGGCGCCCAGGAGGAGTACCAGCGCCGCTGCTCGACGATCCGCCAGGTCGAGACCGGCCGCAGGCGGACGGTGGTCTCCACCATGGTGATGGGGGCCGGGTCGGTGGCCGTCTCGGCGCGCCCGACCTTCCCGAACACGGCGTCCACCTCCGGGAAGGCGCGCAGCACGCGGTTCTGTCGCTGCAGGGCCCCCTTGGCCTCCTCGATGGAGATGCCCGGGAAGGTGGTGGGCATGAAGAGCACGTCGCCCTCGTTGAGCGGCGGCATGAACTCGCTGCCCAGCCGGATGGCGAGCGGCACGGCCGAGAGGATGGCGAGGAGGCCGAGGGCCACGGTGGTCTTGGGCCAGCGCAGCGCCACGAAGACGAACGGCTTGTAGACCCGGATGATGGCCCTGGAGATGGGGTGCTTCGACTCGGGGCGGATCTTCCCGCGCAGGAGCAGGTCCCGCAGCGCCGGGGCGAAGGTGATGGAGAGGAGCGCCGCCGCCAGCATGACGAAGGTCTTGGTGAAGGCGAGCGGCCGGAAGAGGCGGCCGGCCTGACCGGTCAGCGTGAAGACGGGGAGGAAGCTCACCGCGATGATGAGCAGCGAGAAGAAGATGGCCGGGGTGACCTCCCGGGCTGCCTCGGCGAGCAACTTGTGCCGGTCGGCGCCGGGTGGCGCCGACTCGAGCCGCTTGTGCGACGCCTCGATCATCACGATCTCGGCGTCCACCGTGGCCCCGATGGCGATGGCGATCCCGCCCAGGCTCATGATGGTGGCCGGGATGTCGAGCAGGTACATCGGGATGAAGGCCAGCGCCACCGCGATGGGGAGCGACAGCATGGGCAACAGCGCCGACCGCACGTGGAGCAGGAAGATCAGGATCACCGCGGCCACGGTGATCATCTCCTCGAGCAGGGCGCGCTTCAGGGTCCCGATGGAACGGTGGATCAGGTCGCTGCGGTCGTAGGAGACCTCGGCGGTGACGCCGGGCGGGAAGCCGCTCTTCAGCTCGGCGAGCCGCTTCTTCACGCGGTCGACGACCTCGAGCGTGTTCTCCCCGTAGCGGACCACCACGATGCCGCCCACCGCCTCGCCCTCGCCGTTCCAGTCGAGGGCCCCGCGGCGGATGTCCGGCCCGAAGCGGACCGTTCCCAGGTCGCGCAGCAGGACCGGCACGCCGGAGGGGCCGCTGGCCTTCACCGACGTGGAGGCGAGCGCGCCGATGTCCTGCACGTAGCCGCGGCCGCGCACGTAGTACTCCCGACCGGACATCTCGATGACGCGTCCGCCCACGTCCCGGTTGGAGTCGCGGATGGCCCGCACCACCTCCTCGAGGCTGACCCCGTAGGCGCGCATGCGGTTGGGGTCGACGGTGACCTGGTACTGCTTCTGGTAGCCGCCCACGCTCGCCACCTCGGCGACCCCGGGCACGCTGCCGAGGGCGTACCGCAGCGAGAAGTCCTGGAAGGTGCGGAGCTCGTCGATCGAGGTCTTCCCGGTCTTGTCGACGAGCGCGTACTGGAACGCCCAGCCGATGCCGGTGGCGTCCGGGCCGAGCGTGGGGACGACGTCGTCGGGCAGGCGGGCCCGGATCGTGCCGAGCATCTCGTTCACCCGGCTGCGGGCCCAGTACATGTCGGTGCCCTCGTCGAAGATCACGTAGACGAAGGACATGCCGAACATGGAGTAGCCGCGGACGTCGACCACCTTGGGCGCCGAGATGAGCGCCGACACCACCGGGTAGGTGACCTGATCCTCGATGAGCGTGGGGCTGCGCCCCATCCACTCGGTGAAGACGATGACCTGGGGATCGGTGAGGTCGGGGATGGCGTCGATCTTGGTGCGCGAGATGGACCAGGCCGCCGCCAGCGAGGCGATGGCCACGCCGAAGAGGACGACGAGCCGGTTCCGGGCGCAGAACTCGATGATCTTCGAGACCATGGTCGCCCCTACTTCCCGCCGAAGCCCTGGATGGCCGCGCGCAGCCGGCTCTCCGAGTCGATGAGGAAGTTGGCCGTGGTGACCACGTTCTCGCCGGGGTGGACACCCCGGAGGATCTGGACCTTGTCGGCGGACCGGGCGCCCACCGTGACCGGCCGGGGCTCGAAGCGCCCTCCGGGCAGCGCCACGAAGACGTACTGGGCCTCGCCGGTGTCGACGAGCGCGTCGGCGGGGATGGAGATCCCCTCGGTGGCGCCCAGGTCGATGACCACGTCGGCGTACATGCCGGGGCGCAGCCGCCCCTTGTTGTTGGGCACGACGATGCGGGCCTGCATGGTGCGGCTCTGGGGATTCACCGCCGGATACAGGTAGGCCACCTTGCCGGAGAACTTCTCCCCGGGCAGGGCCTGCAGGGTGAGCGAGGCGGCCTGGCCGGCGCGGACGCGGCCGATGTCCACCTCGTAGACGTCGGCGAGCACCCAGACCCGGGCGATGTCGGCGATCTCGAAGAGCTCCTGCCCCGGGGCGACGTAGGAGCCGACCTGGGCCTCGCGCCGGCCGACGTAGCCATCCATGGGGGAGCGGATGGTGACGAACTCGAGGGGCTGCCGCTTCTCCTCCAGCTCGGCGATGTCGGCCGGGCTGAACCCGAGGAGGATGAGCCGCTGGCGGGCGTCGCTCTCGAGCGCGGGCGAGGTCACCTGCGCCTGGACGTTGGCGGACTTGTCGCGGGTCCAGCGGATGGCGTTCAGGTAGTTGAACTGCGGCCCCTGCAGGTCGGGGCTGTAGAGCCGGGCGAGCGGCTGCCCCTTCTTCACCCGCTCGCCGCTCTGGGTGACGAAGAGCTTCTCCACCCACCCGGTGATGCGGCTCGTCACCACCGCGACCGCGCCCTCGTCGGGAGCCACCATCCCCACCGTGCGCAGGGTGGGGGAGAGCCGCTCCATGACGGCCGGCGCGGTGCGAACGCCGATGAGCTGGAGCCGGTCGGAGCCGATCTCGATCGGCGTGAGCCCGGCCACCTGCTCGCGCGGGATGAGCTTCATCCCCCCGCACTTCTCGCAGATGGCGTTCGGGTCGTCGCTCGCCACCTCGGGGTGCATCGGGCACCAGTACTTGCCGGCGGCCGGTGCGGCCGCGCCGTCGCCGTGGGCGTGCGCCTTGCCTCCGGAAGCCCCCTTGGCACCCTCGCCGAGGCTGGCGATGGAGACCAGGTCCATCCCGCAGATGGGGCAGCTTCCGGCGCGCTCCGAGAGGACCGACGGGTGCATCGGGCAGACGAACTTCGCCTCGCTGCGCTCGGTCACCTCGTTGCCGGTCCGGGCGAAGTGGACCCAGGCTGCCACGGCCACGAGGGCCATGAGCCCGATGAGCCCCCATCGGACGATCGCCATGGTCCGGACGCCTGGCGGCGCCGCCTCGACGCCCTCCGGAAGCTGCTCGACGCCGCCCTCGGCGACCGGGTCCTTCGGGTCTGTGGAACTCATCTCTTGTTGCCCCCTCCATCCGGGCCGTCGGGCCTTCCGGGAGGCGGTCAGCATATCCCCGGATGGGGAAAAAACATCCTTTGCCGACACTCTCTTCCGGGCACTTTCGCGGTGCGGGTGTGGGAGCCGATATCGACGAAAAGGAGGCGAGCCGTGGCGCCACACCTGTCAGCGCCCCGTGGTACCCGGAACCGTGGCCGAGCAGCGTCGATGGATCGAGGTGGAGGCGGGACCGATCGAGGCAACGGCCCGGCTGGCCGCTGCACTGAAGCTCCATCCGCTCGCGGCCGGCATCCTCGCCCGCCGCGGCCTCGCCGACCCCGACCAGGCCTCCCGCTTCCTCTCCCCCCGCCTCGAGGACCTCCCCGACCCGTTCACCATGAAGGGGATGGACGGGGCGGTCGCCCGCATCGTGACCGCCGTGGAGGCCGGCCAGAAGATCGCCTGCTACGGCGACTACGACGTCGATGGCGTCACCTCCACCGTCCTCCTCTCCGGCCTCCTGCGCGCCGCCGGCGCCGACGTGGTCACCTACATCCCGCACCGGCTGGTGGAGGGCTACGGCCTGAACGGCGCGGCGGTGGAGAGGCTGGCCGACTCCGGCGTGAACCTCATCGTCACGCTCGACTGTGGCATCACCAGCGTGGCCGAGGTGGCCGAGGCGGCCCGGCGCGGTGTCGACGTCGTGGTGGTGGACCACCACACCGTGCCGGTCGAGCTCCCCGCGGCGAGCGCCATCCTGAACCCCCACCAGGAGGGCTGCGGATACCCCTCGAAGCACCTCGCCGCCGTGGGGGTCACCTTCAACCTCGCGCTGGCCCTCCGGAAGCGGCTCCGGGAACGGGGCCGCTTCGGCCCCACGCGCCCCGAGCCCAACCTCAAGGAAGCGCTCGACCTGGTCGCGCTCGGCACGGTGGCCGACGTGGTGCCGCTCGTCGAGGTGAACCGGGTGCTCGTCCGCTTCGGCCTCGCCGAGCTGGGCCGGGCCCGCCGCCCCGGTGTGCGGGCGCTGATGCGCGTCGCCGGCGTGGCCACCGGCGAGGTCACCGCCTCCCAGGTCGGCTTCCGGCTCGCACCGCGGGTCAACGCCGCGGGACGGCTCGACGACGCCGGTCGCGGGGTGCGGCTCCTCTCCACCGCCGACCCCGCCGCGGCGGACGCCCTCGCCGAGGAGCTCGACCGGGAGAACCGCTCCCGCCAGGAGATCGAGCGGCAGATGCTCGAGGAGGCCATCGCCGACGCCGCCGCCTGCGTGGCGACGGGGTCGAAGGGGCTCGTCCTCTCGCGCCCGGGCTGGCACCCCGGCGTGGTGGGCATCGTGGCGGCCCGGATCGTCGAGCGCTTCCACCGGCCGGCGGTGCTCGTGGGGGTCGCCGGGGGGGTGGGGAAGGGGAGCGGCCGGAGCATCGCCGCCTTCCACCTGCACGATGCGCTCTCCGCCTGCGCCGGCCACCTGCTCAAGTTCGGTGGCCACCGGCACGCCGCCGGCGTCACCATCGACCCGGACGCCATCCCGGCCTTCCGGGAGGCCTTCGAGCGGCACGCCGCCTCGGTCCTCTGCGACGACGACCTCGTGCCCCGCACCCGGATCGACGGCTGGGTCGACGCCGCCCTGCTCGACGACCGGGCCGCCACCGATCTGGAGAAGCTCGCCCCGTTCGGGCCGGGCAATCCGGAGCCGGTCTTCGGCGTCCGGGCCCGCCCGTCACGTGCCCGCCAGGTGGGCGCCGCCGGCGTTCACCTCAAGCTGGTCCTCGCCGACCGGGACGCCATCGCCTTCCAGATGGGGGACCGGCTCGCGCTCTGCCAGGGGCCGGTGGAAGCGGCCGTGTCGATCGGCTTCGACGACTGGGACGGGATGCGGCGCCTCCAGCTCCGCGTCCGCGACCTTCGGGCTGGGCGATTCGCGCCTTGACGCGCCGCGTTCAGCGGTGTTACCCAGCAAGGTTCCTCAGGGATTTTGCCGGGAGGCACGCGTGCCCCGTTTCATCACCGAGCTCAAGCGCACCCACAGTTGCGGCCAGCTGACCCAGGACGACATCGGCAAGGAGGTCGTCCTCTTCGGCTGGGTCAACAACCGCCGCGACCACGGCGGCGCGGTCTTCATCGACATGCGCGACCGGGAGGGCGTGACCCAGGTGGTGTTCGAGGAGGACGTCCGCCCCGAGGTCCACGAGGTCGCCGAGAAGCTGCGCCTGGAGTACTGCGTGGGCATCCGGGGCAAGGTGGTCTCTCGCGGTTCGAACCTGAACCCCCGCCTCAAGACCGGGGCCATCGAGGTCCACGGGACCGACGTCGAGATCTTCAACCGCTCCGAGCCGACGCCGTTCCCCATCGAGGAGCAGATCGACACGGCCGAGGAGAAGCGGCTGCAGTACCGCTACCTCGACCTGCGCCGGGCCCCGCTGCAGAAGACCCTCATGACCCGGGCCCGGGTGAACCACCTCACCCGCAACTACTTCACCGATACCGGGTTCCTCGAGCTCGAGACCCCCTTCATGGTGAAGTACACGCCGGGCGGGGCGCGCAACTTCCTCGTTCCCAGCCGGCTCAACCCGGGCAAGTTCTACGCGCTGGCCGAGAGCCCGCAGCTCTTCAAGCAGCTCTACATGATCGCCGGCTTCGATCGGTACTTCCAGATCGTCCGCTGCTTCCGCGACGAGGACCTGCGCGTCGACCGGCAGCCCGAGTTCACCCAGATCGACGTGGAGATGAGCTTCGTCGAGCAGAACGACATCTTCGACGTCATCGAGGGGCTCGTGGTCCGGCTCTGGAAGGAGGTGCTGGGGATCGAGATCCCGCGCCCGTTCCGGCGCATGCCCTTCGACGAGTCGATGGC
>CAIVAR010000115.1 GCA_903904005.1 uncultured Anaeromyxobacter sp. | reverse complement strand
TCCGCCTCGGCACGGCCGAGCAGTTCGATCACGCCTTCGACGCTGCGAGTCAGGGCCGGGCGGTCGAGCGGATCGCCCCCGCGAAGGATCGCCGCGATCTTCTGCGACTCCTGGGCCGCAAGCGCCTGGCACGCCATGCCGCCAGCCAGGGGGTTGTTGATCTCGTGCGCCACCCCTGCCACCAGCGTCCCCATCGCCTCGAGGCGGGACGACACGGCGAGCCGGGCCTGGAGCTCGTCGCGTTCGCCTGCGGCCTTCGTCGCGACCGTGACGTCCAGGACCGCACCACGATATCCGAGGAGCACCCCATCCGCCGCGAACATGGGTGAGCCTGATATTTCCAGCCAGACCGTACGACCGTCCCGGTGGACGGCTTGTTGCTGGAAGTGGGAGATCTTCTCCCTGCGGGTCACCCGTTCGCCCAGGTAGGCAGCGCTCCGCGCCTGCTCTTCCGGCCCCAGCAGGCGGAGCGAACTCTGTCCCACCATCTCCTCGGGGCGGTAACCGAGGATGGCCTCGACCGCCTCGCTGACGTAGGTGAGGATGCCCTGCGCATCCATCTCGAAGACGTACTCGCCTGCAGAAGCCACGACATCGCGGAACCGCTGCTCACTCTCCCGGAGAGCGTCGACGGCCAGCTTCTGCTCCGTGATGTCGTCCAGGAAGCAGACCATCAGCCCCCGGCCCATGCCGATGAAGGTCACGCTGGCCGCGACGTTCATGGTGCTGCCGTCCTTGCGACGGTGGATCGTCTCGAAACGACCGCCCCCTTCCCCCCGGATTCGCTGGACGTGCGCGGCCGTTTCCTCGGGCGACTCGGCCGCGTCCAGATCAGCGATGTGCATCTCCAGGAGTTCTTCCCGGCTGTATCCGGACATCGCGCAGTAGGCCGGGTTGACATCGACCAGTTTCGCCGCCCCGTCCACGACCCAGAAGCCGTCCAGCGCCGTGTCCAGGATCGTCCGGAGGAATCGTTCGCGCTCCTTCACGGCGTCGTGCTGTTCCTGCCGTTCGCGCTGACGCGCCAAGGGCAGGGAGTACGAAACCGGAGGCGTCCCAGGAGAACCACGTACGGACACCGCCTTCGCGCCAGCCCGCGACTTCTGGGAGTCATGAGTGGTGGGCTTCCTGGACAGACGGCCCCCGTGTCGACGAGGTCAGCGAGAAAGTTCGAATATCATGTAGGCACCCTTCAACGAATTCGCTCTAGCAAGGGGGCTCACTCTGGAAACTCCGCGACGCCGACGTTGAGCGTCCCTCATGAACGCCCAGCCGGCCTCTGTGCGGTGGCGCGCCAGGCCCTATCAGCGAGGTGAGTTCGCCGGCACCACGCCCTGGCCGTGGCACCGGAGGCACGAAAGGTCCGGGTTTCCCTGGGAGTCCCCCTTCCCGCCGCACTCGGGACAGACGACCGTTGGGACGGTGGCCTCGGGGATGTAGCCCGTTCCCCGGCACACGCCGCAGGTGAAGGTCTTCACGGCGCCGGTGCCGCCGCAGTGAGGGCAGCCCCGGTGTGGTCCCTGTAGCTGGAGCGTTCCCTTGCCGCCGCAGACGCAGCACGCCGACACCGCCGACATGATCCCGAAGGGGTCTTTTCCTGTGCCTCGGCAGAAGGAGCACACCACGATTCTGGTGTCCTCCGTGGGGGTACCTGGACCACGGTTACCCGACCGCGTTCGTGCTGCCACCAGATGCTCCTCCTTCTCGCCCTGGGTCACGAGAACCTACCTGCAAGTCACCCAGCGCGCCCGTTCAGCGCCTGCTTCAGTAGCTCGATGTGTTTTCGGGGTCTTCGCGGGTTCGTGTGGGTGATTTTGGCAGGTATTGAAGCAGGAAGGGGCGTAGCGGCGGCGGTTTCGTGAACTTCTGCCGTGCTTGAAAGTGGTGGCGGTGCTGGGGCAGGCTGCTGAGGTGAAGGCGCCCAGG
>CAIVAR010000114.1 GCA_903904005.1 uncultured Anaeromyxobacter sp. | reverse complement strand
TCCCTCTCCGTCCTCGTGCCGGTCTACAACGAGCAGCACCTGGTGGCCGCGTCGCTCGGGCGGCTCGGGGTGCTGGAGACGAGCCCCCACCTCGAGCGCGTGCAGGTGGTGGTCGTCGACGACTCCTCGCGGGACGGGAGCGCGGCCGCGCTCCACGCCTTCGCGGCCGAGCACGGCATCGCGCTCGCCCCGCCTCCGCCGGCCGCACCGCGCTCGGGCGGGGCCGTCCCGGCCGTCGAGCTCGGCAGGGGGCGGCACGGCAAGACCGAGTGGATCTTCCTCCGGCACGAGCGGAACGGGGGCAAGGGCGCCGCCATCCGCACCGCGCTCGAGCGGGCCGACGGGCAGTACTCCGTGATCCACGACGCCGACCTCGAGTACCACCCGGTCGACATCCTGCGCATGGTGGACGTCTTCGTCACCGAGCGGGCCGACGCGGTCTTCGGATCGCGCTTCGCCGGCGGCGAGTCCCGCCGCGTGCTCTTCTTCCGGCACGAGCTCGGCAACAAGCTCCTCACCTTCCTCACCAATCTGGTCACCAACCTGAACCTGACGGACATGGAGACCTGCTACAAGGCCGTCCGCACCGACCTCTTGCGCTCCATCCCCATCCTCTCCGACGACTTCCGTCTGGAGCCGGAGCTCACCATCAAGCTGGCGAAGCGCGAGGCCCGCGTCTTCGAGGTGCCCATCCGCTACTCGGGGCGCACCTACCAGGAGGGGAAGAAGATCGACTGGAAGGACGGCGTGCGCGCGCTCGGCGCCATCCTGCGATTCACCTTCAGCGACAAGATCTACGTGCGCGACGCGCCCGGTCACGAGATGACGCGGCGGCTCGCCTCGGCGGGGCGCTTCACCGGCTGGATGGCCGACCTGATCCGTCCCTACCTCGGCTCGCGGCTGCTCGAGATCGGCTCGGGCACCGGCGCCATCACCCGGCGGCTCGTGCCGCGCGACCTCTACGTGGCGAGCGAGGTCGACCCGCTCTACCTGGAGACCCTGCGCAACCTCACCGCCGACCGCCCCTACCTCGACGCGCGCTACACCGACGTCACCGACCTGGGCTCCTTCCCGGCCGTCGAGGGAGGGTTCGACTCGGTGGTGTGCCTGAACGTGATCGAGCACCTCGACGACGACGTGGGGGCGCTCCGCAACGTCCGGTCGGTCCTCTCCCCGGGCGGCCGGGCCGTGGTGCTCGTCCCCTCCGGCCCGTGGAACTTCGGGACCCTGGACGAGGCCCTCGGGCACCGGCGCCGCTACACGGAGGAGGGGCTGCGCGAGGTCGCGGCCCGGGCCGGGCTCGAGGTGACCACGTTGCTGCGCTTCAACCGGCTGTCGTCCCTGCCCTGGTGGCTGAACGGCCGCCTGCTCCGGCGGCGTTCCGCGGGGCGCCTGCAGATCGGCGCCGTCGACTGGCTGACGCCGCTCGTCCGGCGCATCGACCGCTTCCTCCCCTTCCCTCCGCTCTCGCTCATCGCGGTGATGGAGCGGCGCCCCGAGTAGGATCATCCGGTGCCCCTCTCCGAAGCCATCCGCGCCCTCTCCGCCTTCGAGCCGCCCGCCGCCCTGCCGCCGGTGGACCTGGCCCTCCTCGCCGAGGTGCTCGAGGCGAACGGCCTCGCCCCGATCGCCAGCTACCACCTCGAGACCTGCGCGCTCGGCGCCGGCGTACCGGCCCAGTTCCGCGACAAGCTGCTCGCCCTCTACCAGGGCGTGGTGAACGACAACGTCTACCGGGTGATGACGCTGCGGGGCGCGCTAAAGGCGAGCCCGGTGCCGGTGGTGGTCCTCGGGGGGCTCGCCGCGGTCGACTGGCTCTACCCGCACCTCGCCTTCCGGCCGCTCGGCGACCTCCGGCTGGCGGTCCGTGGCGAAGACGGCGCGCCCTTCGCCGCGGCCGCGCGCGGTGTCGGCTTCAAGGTCGAGGCCGTGGCGGGAGGCGGGCACGGGGCGGCCTTCGGCGACGACCGGGTCCGCTTCACCATCCAGGAGGGGCTCTGGCAGGGCGGCCCCGCCGACGCCCCCCTCTTCGCGCGTGCCTCCCCGCTCCCCGCCTTCGGGGCCCGGATCTTCCGCCCCTCGCCGGAGGAGATGCTCCTCGCCACCGTCGCCGAGCAGGCCGAGCAGGGGCTCTACGCGCCGCTCGTCACCTTCGTCGACCTGCGGGAACTCCTCCGGCTCGAGCCGCCCCTCGATCCACGCTACGTGACATCCCGCGCCGCGGCGCTCGGCCTGTCCCGGGCGCTCTACGGGTCGCTCTCCCTCCTCGCCCTCCACTTCCCGGAGGTGGCCGACCGGGCCGGCGCGCTCCTCCCGTCGCTCTCGGCCCCGGAGCGGGCCGCCGTGGACGCGGTGGTCCGGACGGCGAGCGATCCGGGGCGCCTCACCCACCTGCGCGGAGCCCAGGCGGCGGCCCGGCTGGCGGTGCTTCCCCGGTAGTCCCCGGTTGCGGCGGACGCGACGGCAGCCCCCTTCCGTGGTGTAATGGGCTTTCCGTGCGCGTCCTCGCCATCGTCCCCGCCTTCAACGAGGAACGGAGCATCCGCTCCGTGGTGGCCGGCCTTCGGCGCGCCGCGCCGGCGGTCGACGTCTGCGTGGTCGACGACGGCTCCACCGACGGGACCGCGGAGGCTGCCCGCACGTCGGGCGCCACCCTTCTCTCTCTCCGGGTGAACCTGGGGATCGGCGGGGCGGTCCAGGCCGGCTACCGCTGGGCCCGCGACCACGGTTACGACGTCGCCGTCCAGGTGGACGGGGACGGGCAGCACGACACCTCCTTCCTCCCCGCCCTGGTCGAGGGGGTCGCCGCCGGCCGCGCCGACCTGATGGTGGGCTCCCGATTCTCCGGGCCCCGGGTCGAGGGGGCCTTCCGCTCCACCTGGTCGCGGCGTGCCGGGATCCGGTACCTGTCGGCGGTGCTGCGAATCCGCTGCGGGGCGCGGGTTCTCGACCCCACCTCGGGCTTCCGGGCCGCCGGCCGTCGCGCCATCGAGCTCTTCGCCGTGAGCTACCCCCCGGACTACCCGGAGCCGGAGTCGATCGCGGTGGCCGCCCGCGCCGGGCTGCGGATCGCCGAGATCCCGGTACGCATGGCCGAGCGGACCCACGGCGAGAGTTCCATCGGCCTGGCGCGCTCCTTCTACTACCTGGTCAAGGTGTCGATGGCGCTCGTCCTGCTCCCCACCCGGCTCCCGCCCGGCGAGGAGACCGCGTGAGGACCGACCTCATCCCCCTCGAACTTCAGGTCGTCTCCATCGTCGTCCTGACGATCTTCCTGCTCTGGGTGATGCGGCTGGTGCGGACCCAGCGCCTCTCGCTGCGGGACAGCCTGGTCTGGGTCGTCACCACGCTCCTCGCGACCCTCGTGGCGATTTTCCCGGGGATCCTGGTCCGTGCGGCGCACCTGGTCGGCTTCCAGGTCGCCTCCAACGCCCTCTTCGGAGCGGCCATCCTCTACCTGGCCGTCAACGTCCTCGTGAACACGGTGGCGAGCTCCCAGAACGCGGCCCGCATCCGGCGGGTGGCGCAGGAGTGCGCCTCGCTGCGCGCCGAGCTGGAGGCCGAGCGGGCCGCCCGGCCACGGGACGCCGGGACCAGCCCGGGCGGGGTTCCACCCGGACCGAAGCCGTGAACCGTCCGCTCGTCTCCGTCGTCACCCCGTCGCTCGACCAGCGCCCCTTCGTGGAGCGCACGCTGGAGAGCATCCTCTCGCAGCGCGGCGACTTCGAACTGGAGCTCCTCGTCCAGGACGGGGGAAGCACGGACGGCACGCTGGAGGTCCTGGAGCGCTACCGGGACCGCATCTCCCTCGTCGTCGAGCCCGACGCCGGCCAGGCCGACGCGGTGAACCGGGGGCTCTCCCGGGCGCGGGGCGACATCCTCGGCTGGGTGAACTCCGACGACCTCCTGCGCCCCGGCGCCATCCAGTCGGTGGTGGAGGCCTTCCGGGCCCATCCCTCGGCGCCCTGGCTTCACGGACGGTGTGACATCGTCGACGGGGAGGACCGGGTCATCCGGCGCCCGATGGCGGCCTACAAGGACTTCCGGGCGCGCCGGCACCGCCTGGAACGGTTGCTGGTCGAGAACTACGTGAGCCAGATGACGGTCTTCTGGCGCCGCTCCCTCCAGGAGCGGGTCGGCCTCCTCGATCCGTCGCTCCGCTACACCTTCGACTACGACCTCTGGCTCCGCTTCTCCCGCGTCGCTCCGCCCGTCTTCCTGGAGCGGACGCTGGCCGCCTTCCGCTGGCACCCAGGGACGAAGAGCGGCTCGGCCTTCGAGGCCCAGTTCGACGAGGACTACCAGGTCTTCCTGCGCCATGCCCCGCCCGGAGGATGGCTGCGCCTCCGCAAGCGGCTGCGCACCCTGGAGATTCTCGCCGTGTACCGGATCCTCCGGGCTTTCCGCCCTCCGGTTCGGTGCTAGATTCCGCCCTCGTCACCGCCTGGAAAGGACGTCCACCGTGAAGATCGCCGTCATCGGGACCGGCTACGTCGGCCTCGTCACCGGAACCTGCCTCGCCGAGACCGGCCACCGCGTCACCTGCGTGGACCTCGACGCGCGCAAGATCGCGCTGCTGCGGGCCGGCGGCATCCCCATCTACGAGCCGGGGCTCGAGGAGCTCGTGAAGCGCAACGTCCGGGACGGCCGGCTCGACTTCAGCACCGTCACCGCCGACGCGGTGAAGGACGTCGACGTGGCCTTCATCGCGGTGGGGACCCCTCCCGGCGAGACCGGCGAGGCGGATCTCTCCTACGTGCTGGCCGCCGCCGAGCAGATCGGGCGCGCCATCGGCCGCTACACCGTCATCGTGAACAAGAGCACCGTCCCGGTGGGCAGCGCCGACCGGGTGTCGGAGGTGGTGGCCCGCGTCGCCCAGGCCCCCTTCGACGTCGTCTCCAACCCGGAGTTCCTCAAGGAGGGGGCGGCCATCGACGACTTCATGCGCCCCGACCGCATCGTCGTGGGCGTGGCCTCCGAGAAGGCGCGCGCGGTGATGGCCGAGCTCTACGCCCCCTTCGTCCGGACCGAGCAGCCCATCCTCTTCATGGACCGGCGCTCCTCCGAGCTCACCAAGTACGCGGCCAACGCCATGCTGGCCACCCGCATCTCCTTCATGAACGACATCGCCGGGCTCTGCGAGCGGGTGGGCGCCGACGTCGATCACGTCCGGCGCGGGATGGGCTCGGACAGGCGCATCGGCTACCCCTTCCTCTTCCCCGGGGCGGGTTTCGGGGGTTCCTGCTTCCCCAAGGACGTCCGCGCCCTCATGACCATGGCGCGCACCGTCGGGCTCGACTTCGACCTGCTCCGCTCGGTGGAGCGGGTGAACGAGCGGCAGAAGCGGGTGCTCCTCGAAAAGGCCCTCAAGCACTTCGGGTCGCTGCAGGGGCTCACCTTCGCGGTCTGGGGACTCGCCTTCAAGCCCAAGACCGACGACATGCGCGAGGCCCCCTCCATCACCATCATCGAGGGGCTGCTCGGGAACGGCGCCAAGGTTCGCGCCCACGACCCGGTGTCGGCGGAGGTCGCGACCGCCATCTTCGGGGGGCGGGTCGAGCTCGCCCCCGATCCCTACGCCGCCGCGGCAGGGGCCGACGCGCTGGTGCTCGTCACCGAGTGGAACGAGTTCCGCCAGCCCGACTTCGCGCTCCTCAAGCGGACCATGAAGCAGCCGGTGCTCTTCGACGGGCGCAACGTCTGGGATCCGGAGAAGGTCCGGGCGCTCGGATTCGCCTACCAGGGCATCGGGCGCGCCGCCCGGGACTGACCCGCCGTCAGGCGCTGGCGAAGGGCTCGCCGCCGTCGTCCTGCGACCCGACCAGCAGCGCCGCGACCTCGTCCACGACGCGGTCGAGCCGGCGCCCCACGTCGAGCTCCCCGAGGATGTCGAGGCGCGAGCCGGTGTCGGAGACCAGCGCCGCCGCCACGGCGTCGGCGAGCCGCCCCGGCACCCGCATCCGGGCCGCGGCCTCGGCCAGGTCCCGCTCGCCGCTCTCGGCCTCGCTTCGCCGCGCCAGCTCGAGGACGCAGCGCTCCAGGGTGGAGACCTGGGCCGCCAGGGCGGGGGGGCCGCCCGGGGGGTAGACGTCCTCCAGGACCTCCACCCGGAACTCCCGGTACGGGCGCCCGGTGGAGAGGAGCTCCTCCACGAGCCGCACCCGGGCCACCCCGCGCAGGAGGACGTTGTACCGGCCGTCGGCCAGCCGCTCATCGGCCTCGATGAACCCGGCGCAGGCGATCGGATGGACCGGCGCCCGGGCCTGCGACGCGTCGGCTGGGCTGCGCAGCGTCGCCACCGCCATGAGCCGGTCTCCGGCCAGGGCGTCCTCGGCCATGGCGCGGTAGCGCGGCTCGAAGAGGTGGAAGGGCGCCGGGGCGCCCGGGAAGACCACCACCTCCGGCAGCGGGAAGATCTTCAGGGAGCCGGCCGACCCGCCGAGGAGCGCACGGAGGCTCTCCGCGGCGGGGTGTCCGGCTCGCTCGCTCATTCGGCGGAGGCCGACTCGATCCGCATCCCGTAGAAGGAGCGGTAGACGAAGACGAGCATGATGGCCAGGAAGACCATGGAGAGGCCGATGCGCAGGCCGCCCTGGTTGGCGCTCGTCATCTTGAGGGCCAGCTCGACGGCCAGGAGGCCGAAGAGGGTGGTGAACTTGATGACCGGGTTCATGGCCACCGAGGAGGTGTCCTTGAACGGGTCGCCGACGGTGTCGCCCACCACGCAGGCGTCGTGCAGCGGCGTGCCCTTGGCCTTGAGCTCGGTCTCGACGATCTTCTTGGCGTTGTCCCAGGCGCCGCCGGCGTTGGCCATGAAGAGGGCCTGGAAGAGGCCGAAGAAGGCGATGGCGATGAGGTAACCGATGAAGAAGTACTCGTTCAGGAAGGCGAAGGCGAGGGTGGCGAAGAAGACCACCATGAAGATGTTCCACATGCCCTTCTGCGCGTAGACCGTGCAGATCTCGACGACCTTCTTCGAGTCCTCGACGGAGGCCTTCTCGACCCCCTCGAGCTTGATGTTCTTCTTGATGAACTCGACCGCGCGGTAGGCGCCGGTGGAGACGGCCTGGGTGGAGGCGCCGGAGAACCAGTAGATCACCGCGCCGCCGAGGAGCAGGCCGAGCAGGAACATGGGCTCGAGGATGGAGAAGTGGCGCCCCACCTGCTCGAGGAGGGCCTCGAGCGCCTTGGGCGTGGTCACCGCGGAGGCCGCCTCGCCGGCGTTCTGCTTGGCGATGCCCACGATGATCGAGAAGATCATGGTGGTGGCGCCCACCACGGCGGTGCCGATGAGCACGGGCTTGGCGGTGGCCTTGAAGGTGTTGCCGGCGCCGTCGTTCTCCTCGAGGAACTCCTTGCCCTTCTCGAAGTTGGGCTCGAAGCCGAAGTCCTTCTTCACCTCGGCCTTGATGTTCGGCACGTTCTCGATGAGCGAGAGCTCGTAGACCGACTGGGCGTTGTCGGTCACCGGGCCGTAGGAGTCGACCGCGATGGTGACCGGACCCATGCCGAGGAAGCCGAAGGC
Source organism: uncultured Anaeromyxobacter sp. (assembly GCA_903904005.1). Classification (GTDB taxonomy): domain Bacteria; phylum Myxococcota; class Myxococcia; order Myxococcales; family Anaeromyxobacteraceae; genus CAIOAK01. The sequence goes on along the minus strand of CAIVAR010000114.1, from coordinate 36,354 downwards.
CACGAGGCCGAAGGCGAAGACCGCCGGGGCGGCCATGATCCCGCTGAAGCCGGTGGTGGTGGAGACGCCGTAGGCGATGCCCATCAGGATGGCGATGACGAGCCCCAGCCAGAAGGCGGAGAAGTTTCCCGCGGTGAGGCCGGCCAGCACGTTCAGCGAGGCGCCGCCCTCCTTGGACGCGGTCACCACCTCGCGCACGTGGCGGGAGTTGGTGGAGGTGAAGACCTTGACCATCTCCGGGATGATGGCGCCGGCCAGCGTGCCACAGGTGATGATGGTGCCGAGCTTCCACCACATCGACGAGTCGCCGTTCAGGCTGGGGATGAGGAGGTACGAGACGATGTAGGTGAGGACCACCGAGACGATCGAGGTGAGCCACACGAGGGTGGTGAGCGGCGCCTCGAAGTCCATCTTGTCGGCGCTGGCGTACTTGCCCTTCGCCATGGCGTCGTTGATCCAGTAGGAGGCCACCGAGGCGATCACCATCATGATGCGCATGGCGAAGATCCAGACGAGCAGCTGGGTCTGGATGGCCTGCGGGGAGACGGCGAGAAGGATGAAGGTGATGAGCGCGACGCCGGTCACGCCGTAGGTCTCGAAGCCGTCGGCCGACGGGCCCACCGAGTCGCCCGCGTTGTCGCCGGTGCAGTCGGCGATCACGCCGGGGTTGCGGGCGTCGTCCTCCTTGATCTTGAAGACGATCTTCATGAGGTCGGAGCCGATGTCGGCGATCTTCGTGAAGATGCCGCCGGCGATCCGGAGCGCCGAGGCGCCGAGCGACTCGCCGATGGCGAAGCCGATGAAGCAGGCGCCGGCGATGTCCCCCATGAAGAGGAGGATGAAGAGCATGATGAGCAGCTCGACGCTGATGAGCATCGTGCCGATCGACATTCCGGCCATGAGCGGGATGGCGTAGGTCGGGAAGGGCTTGCCGCGGAGGCTGGCGAAGGCGGTGCGGCTGTTCGCGTAGGTGTTCACCCGGATGCCGAACCAGGCCACGCCGGAGGAGCCGAGGATGCCGACCAGGCTGAACGCCAGGATGATCGCCACCTTGCCCGGTCCGAAGCCCTCGGAGAGCACCCCGAAGTAGACGACGATGATGACCGCGATGAAGGCCCAGAGGATGCCGATGAACTTGAACTGGGTGATGAGGTAGGTCTTCGCCGTCTCGTAGATGAGCTCCGAGACCTCGAGCATCGACCGGTGCACCGGCAGGTTCTTCAGCCGCTTCGAGACCGACAGGCCCCAGGCGAGACCGGCGGCGGAGACCAGGATGCCGAAGGCGAGGAGCGCCCAGCCGCTGATGGAGCCACCGAGGAACCTCTCGAGGGCGAGGTCGGGCAGCTTGAGGTTCGCCTCGCCTCCACCACCGTGGGGCGCTGCGGAAAGGGCGACGGACGACAGCATGGCGGGCAGATTCATGGCGGGAACTCGATGCCTCCGATGTGCGGAAAGCCCCCGAAAACCCTTCGGGAGGCGCGGCATACTACTGAACCGGTACCTCCCCCGCAAGGCGTGGGTTGCCGGCCCCTCCGGCCGCGGTGTACGGTCGCCGGTCCGTGCTTCCCACACCCTTCGCCCCCTTCCGGATCCGCCCTGGCGACCCCGTCCCGGAGGCGGAGGCCCTGGCCGCCCGGACGCTCGGGTCGCCCCTGGTGGTGGACCCGGCCGAGCCGTCCTCGGGCCGCCTCGCGTCGATCGCGCTCGCGCGGGTGGCGACGGGCAGCGCCGCCGATCACGAGGAGGCCTGCCGGGACGCCGACGGCCGGGTCTCCGGCACGGTGGGGCACGAGCGGGCCTGCCTGCACAGCGCCGCCCACAGGGCCCGGGTCGTGGCCGACTGCCGCGCCGCGCTGGCTGCGGGCTACGCCGGGGTGGTCCTCGACCGGCCCGACCTGGTGCTCGGCCTGGGGCTCTTCGGGGCCGGCTTCTGCGCTTCCTGCCAGGCGGTCTTCCAGGAGGGGCTGCGCCACGAGTACGGCGAGCAGTTCGAGCCCTTCGACTACCGGCGCGTCGCCTCCGACGAGCTGGCGTCGGCCCCCGGCGCGGTGAGCTTCCGCAAGCTCCACTTCGGACGGGACTTCTGGAAGTTCCGGCTCGATTCGCTCGCCGATGCGGTGGCCGCCTACGTGCTCCCGGTCCGCGACACGGCGCGGGAGGCCCGGAGGGCCTTCCCGATCGTGGGGCGCTTCGAGCAGGTGGGGCCCGCCCAGTTCCATGCGGCTCGCCTCCTCGACGGGGCGGTGCTGCCGCTCAGCCCGCTGCCCCATCACACCGGAGTCGCCGAGGCCCGCATCTGGCGCGCCGCCATCGGGCGCCGGCTCGTGGCCGCCCAGCTCCCGGCCGCGGCGACCGCGGAGCAGGTGGCCCGCCAGGCGTCGGCGATCGCGGCCACCGGGGTCACGGTGGGGCTCGAGGAGGGCGAGCGTGCCGCCGCCGTGGCGCCGATCCGAGCGCTGCTCGCCGACCACGCCTCCCGACGGGACGGGCGCCCCTTCGAGCACCCCGTCGCCGAATGCCTGGTCTTCTACTCACCCGAGGCCGACATGTGGTCGAGCGGCCTCCACCGGCTCGAGGCCGAGGAGGTCGGGGAGATCCTCTCCCGGCTCCACGTGCAGTGGGACGTGGCCACCGGCGGCAGCCCGCTCCGCCCCGGAACGGTCCTGGTCCTGCCCCAGGCGCTCGGGATCACGCCGGTCGAGGCCACCGCGGTGACCCGCTTCCTCGAGGCGGGCGGCAAGCTCCTCGTCCTCGGCGAGGCCCGTGCCGCGGGGCCGGGAGGGCGCATGTTCCCCCCCTTCCTCCCCGAGGCCAAGGTGGGACGGCAGAAGGCGGCGCGCGCCGGGCAGGGGGCGCTCGTGGCGCTGCCGCCGCTCGTGCCGTTCCCATCGGGCGGGTCGATCGCCGCGGCTCCCTCCAGCGAGCCCGTCGAGCGCGGCCTGGAGGCGCTGACCGGCCGGGGGCGGCGTGCCGTGCAGGTGGTCTCCCCCACCCGGCTCGCCGTGTCGGCTTGGCGGCCGCCGAAGCGGCTCGACGTCCACATCTCCTCGCTCACCGACGGGCCGGTGCGCGGGGCGACCCTGGTCATCTCCGCCGAGTTCGCCGGATCGGCGCGTCGCGCCCGCTTCCGGGGCGCCGGAGGGGTCGACGAGAAGATCCCGCTCGTGCCGTCGGCGGGCGAGGTCGCCGCCGTCCTGCCCGAGTTCGTGGGCTACGGCGTGCTGTCGCTCGTCCCCTGACCCGGCTCCGGCCAGGGGACCGGGGCGCGCAGCGGGAGGCGCACCTCGAAGGTCGTTCCCCTCCCCGGCTCGCTCGCCACTTCGATGGTCCCGCCGTGGCGGGCCACGATGCCCTGGACGATGGAGAGCCCGAGCCCGACGCCGCACCCGCCCTCCTTGGTGCTGAAGAAGGGATCGAAGATCCGGCCGCGCACCTCGGGGCTCATCCCCTTGCCGTCGTCGGAGACCCGGGCCACGACCTCCTCGCCGCGGCTCCCGAGCGAGAGGGTGACCGTGCCGCCCTGCGGCGGGAGGGCCTGTGCGGCGTTCGTGACCAGGTTCACGAAGACCTGGAGCAGGCCGGCCCGTCCGCCCAGGATGGTGGGCGTGGGCGCGACGTCGAGCCGGACCCGGGCCCGGGCCTCGCGGAGCGCCGGGTCGCACATGCGGGCGGCCTGGTCGAGGAGGACCCCGAGGTCGAGCGTCTCGGGGCGGTCGGCGCTGGGGCGGGCGTAGGTGATGAGATCGCGGGCCAGCCGCTGGATGCGCTCGCCGGCGTCGCGGATGCGGCGCAGCTTCTCGGCGTCGCCGGGGTCGAGCTCGCGACCGCGCCGGCGCTCGAGGAGGTGGTCGGAATAGGTGATCACGGCCACGAGCGGATTGTTGAGCTCGTGCACGATGCCGGCGGCGATCCGCCCCACCGCGGCGAGCCGCTGGAAGTGCTCGGCCCGCTGCTCCATGGCGCGCAGCGCGGTCAGGTCCTGCCCGATGGCGATGACCCCCTCCACCTCGCCCCCGTGCCCGACGATGGGTGCGGTGTGGAAGGTGACGAGCGCCTCCCCGCCGCCGCGCAGGGCGACGCGGGTCTCGAAGCCGGTCACCGCCTCCCCGGCGATGCTCCGCTCGAGGACCTGCCGGGTGCGTTCCCGCTCCCCGGCGGGGAGCAGCGTGAGCAGGTCGGAACCGAGCGCCTCCGCGCCGCCCCGGCCGGTGAGCCGCGCCAGCGCCCGGTTGAAGAGGAGGACGTGGTGCTGCCGGTTGGTGACGAGGATGAGCGCGTTGGCGTTCTCGAGCAGCTCCTCGAGGTAGGTCTTGAGGAAGGTGACCTCGGCCACCGAGCGCAGGTTGCGCAGCCCGAGCCCGGCGGGGTTCGTGACCTGGACGAGGAGCGGTTCGTCGTCCGGCGGGGTGGACGGGGCACCGGGCGGGTACTCGAGGCTCACCACGCCGAAGAGCTGGCTGCCGGCCGAGAGCGGGACCGCCACCGCGCGCTCGCTGCCGGCGCAGCAGGGGACGTCCTCGTCCACGAGCCGGAGCCCGCCCGACTCGAGCGCGCCCTCGGAGAGCCCCCCCTGGTGCACCGCCGCCCGGCGGAGCGCCACCGGGGGAAGCCCCAGCGGCGCGAGCGGCGCGGAGGAGAGCGTCGCCACCGGTGCGAGGGTCTTCGGGTCGAGCAGGCGGATGCAGTGGGCGCGCCCCGGGAAGAGGGAGGAGAGGGCCCGGGCCAGCGCCGCCGCGACGTCCTCCTGCGCGTGGGACTGGGCGAGCCCGCGGGTCAGGTCGAGGAGCGCCCGGGCGGTGCCGGACCCGGGCGAAGGCGGCTCGAGCACGGCGAGCCAGGGAGCCTCCCCGTCCTCGCGCCCCCGCGCTTCCAGCCCCGGCGGGAGCAACGACGCGAGCGGCGCGCCGGCACAGGCGGCGGGATCGCGCCCCACCACCCGGGCGAAGGCGGGGTTCACCCGGATCACCTTCCCGCCCGCGACGATGGCGGCCGGGATCGGACTTCCCTCGAAGGCGTCGGAGAGCGGATCGCGCACGCGCCTCAACCTCCGGAGCGGAATGCGGTGAGCGCCGCGGCGAGCACCTCCCGCACCGGGACACCGTGCTCGCGGGCCCGGGCCAGGCAGTCGTCGTACTCGGGGTGGGCACCCACGGCCGTCCCCTCGCGGAGCGCCACCTTCACCCGGACCTCCCCGTAGGGCGTCGCGACCGGAACGAGTTCCCGGCCCAGCTCGATGCGCTCGACCGGGTGAAGTCGCACGCCCAGCGTGGTGGTCTCGTCGAGGAGGACCCGGGCCACCGCCTCGCGCCGGTCCCCGTCGGCGAGCGCGCCGAGGAGGAAGCCCGGGCGCCCCTTCTTCATGGTGAGCGGCGCGGCCCAGGCATCCCGCGCCCCGGCGGCGAGCGCCGCCTCGATGGCCCGGGCCACGAGCTGGCCGGGGCAGTCGTCGAGGTTGGCCTCCACCACCCAGAGCCCGCCGCGCCGGACCTCCTCGCCGAGGGTCAGGCGCAGGACGTTGGGGCGGTCGCTCCACCGGGCCGTTCCGATCCCGCAGCCCACGCGCTCGGCAGCGAAGGCCGGGAAGGTGGACGGGTCGGCCACCTCCGCCAGCACGGCGAGGATGGCGGCGCCGGTGGGCGTCACCGCCTCCCCCTGCGCCCCGCCCGCCCTCACCGGAACCCCCTTCAGGATCTCGACCACCGCCGGAGGCGGGACCGGGAGCCGCCCGTGCGCGGTGTTCACGAAGCCCTGCCCCAGCTCGGGCGGCGCGCAGAGGACGCGCGGCCAGCCCAGGATGTCGAGCACCGCGGCGGCGGCGCAGACGTCGACGATCGAGTCGACGGCCCCGACCTCGTGGAAGTGGATCCGCTCGACCGGAACGCCGTGCACGCGCGCCTCGGCCCGACCGATCCGCTCGAAGACGGCCCGCGCGGCGGCCCGGGCCCTGGGAGGGAGGGTGCTGCCGTCGACGATGGAGAGGATCTCGGAGAGCCCGCGCCCCTCCGCCTGGGGCCCGTCCACCCACACCTCGACATGGGTGCCGCGGATCCCGCCCGCTTCGGCCGGCGTGGCGACGAGACGGAAGCCCGGCAGGCGAAGCCCGGCGAGCGCCTCGTCGAGCGCGGCGCGCGGGACGCCCAGGTCGAGGGCCGCGGCGACGAACATGTCGCCCGCGATCCCGCCGACCGGCTCGACGAGGAGGATCTTCGCCATCGTCCCCTTACCTACTTCCGGGCGATGAGCCCGGCCACGAAGCCGGCGCCGAATCCATTGTCCACGTTCACCACCGTCACGTTGGGCGCGCAGGAGTTGAGCATGGTGAAGAGCGGCGCGAGCCCGCCCAGGCTGGCGCCGTAGCCGACCGAGGTGGGCAGCCCGATCACGGGCTTTCCCACGAGCCCGCCGACCACGCTGGGCAGGGCGCCCTCCATGCCGGCGGCCACGATCACCGCCACGGCGCTGTCGAGGTCGCCGCGCCGGGCCAGCAGCCGGTGCAGCCCGGCCACGCCGACGTCGTAGATCCGCAGCACCGGGACGCCCATCACGTCGAGCGTCACCGCCGCCTCCTCGCAGACCGGGACGTCGCTCGTGCCGGCGCAGCAGATCGCCACCGGTCCGCGCACCGGCAGCTCCATCCGCCCGCGCGACAGGGTGCGCGAGACCGGATCGTACCGGGAGCCCCGCACCGCACGGCGCGCCGGTGCCGCCTTGCCGGGTGCGAGCCGGGTGACGAGGAGCGGGCCCCGCGCCGCGAGCTTGCGGGCGATGGCCGCCACCTGGGCGGCCGTCTTCCGCTCGGCCAGCACCACCTCGGGCATGCCCACCCGGAGCATCCGGTGGTGGTCGATGGCGGCGTAGCCCCCCACCTCCTCGTAGGGCGCGCCCTTGAGCGCCCCCACGACGTCGTCGATGCCGGTGTCGCCCCGGCGAAGGCGCCCGAGCAGCCGCCGCAGCTCCTTCTCGTCCATCAGGGGATCTCCAGGATCCGGGCCAGGTCGTCCAGGCGCTCCGGGTCGGGAAGGAGGAGCAGGGTGCCGACCGGGTCCGGCCACCCGAAGCGGACGCCCAGCGCCGGCCCGACCGCACCGGGCGCCAGCGCGTCGAGGCAGGCGCGCGCGCGGCCGCGGGTGAGGCGCGGGACGCCGTGGAGCAGCCTCGCCCGGATGCGCTCGGCCAGCGCGGAGACGAAGGAGGAGCCGGCGATGTTGCCCATCTCGGTGAGCGCGCTCTCCCCCACCGTGTCGAGGGAACCGGCCGCCGCCTCCGGGACGAGGCGCTGGGCCACCTGCTCGGCCTCGTCGGCGGTGAGGAGGAGGAGGAGGCGCCCCCCGAGCGGCTCCTGCAGGTCCATGGCGATGGCGACGAGCTCCAGGTCGGGCCTCCCCACCATCCGGACGATCCCGGCGGGGTCCGGCCCCTCGAGGAGGCGGGCCTCGTCGACCTCGGTGGGCCGTGCGAGGAGCCGCCCGATGGCGGCGCCGGCCTCGCGCCCGCCCTCGGAGGCGAGGCGCCGCAGCGTCTCCAGGGTCTCGCCCCGCCGCAGCCTGCGATCCGTCAGGCCGCCACCAGCCGGGGGACGTCGAGGACGAAGACGGGTCGCCCGTTCCCGAGCACCGTGACCGCCGACAGGCCGGGCACGAGGGAGAGCGGGCTGTGGAGCGGCTTCAGCACGGCCTCCTGCTGTCCGAGGAGCTGGTCGACGGCGAGGCCGACCCGGCCCGTGTCACTCTCGGTGATGACGATGGACCGGCGCACCCCGGGCGCCGCAGCCCCCGCCCCGAGGAGCTCCCCGAGGTCGTGCACCGGGACGTGGCCGCCGGCGAAGGCGAGCTGGGGGGACCCGCCGGCCCGGTCGAGCCCCTCCATGCTGGCCTGGGCGGCCCCGTACACCTTCGAGACCGGGATGGCCACGATCTCCTGGCCGACCCGGACGAGGAGCACGGGCTGCATCGCGACCGTGAGGGGCAGCCGCAGCGTGAAGCGGGTGCCCTTCCCGCGGGTGCTCTGGATGGCGAGGGTGCCGGAGAGGGCCTCCACGCTCCGCTTCACCGCGTCCATCCCCACGCCGCGGCCGGAGACGTCGGTGACCCGTCCGGCGGTGGAGACGCCGGGCAGGCAGGAGAGGAGGAGCGCCTCCGGGTCGGGAAGGGCGGCGGCCGCCTCGGCGCCGATGGCCCCGCGAGCCACCGCCGAGCGGCGCAGGGCGTCGGGATCCATCCCGCGGCCGTCGTCGGTGACCTCGAGGATGACCCGGTCGCGCTCCCGGCGCGCCGACACCTCGACCCGCCCGGTGGGGCGCTTGCCGGCGGCGATGCGCTCCGCTGCGGTCTCGAGCCCGTGGTCGACGGCGTTGCGGAGCAGGTGGAGGACCGGGTCGGAGATCTCGTCGAGCAGCGCCCGGTCGACCTCGATCCCGGTCCCGGTCACCACCACGTCGACCTGCTTCCCGGTGCGCCGGGCCAGGTCGCGCGCCGCCCGGGGGAGGCGGTCGGTGAGGATGGTGAGCGGGGTCATGCGCGCCGTCATGACCCGACCGTGCAGATCCTTGGCGATGGCCTGGAGCCGGTCGACCCCCTCCTCGTGGGCGCGGCGACCGGCCTCGGGCATGGCCCGTCCCAGCTCGCGCAACCGGGCGGTGGCGAGCAGGAGCTCCCCCGACACGTCGAGGAACTCGTCGAGCATCTCGGCGCGGATGCGCACGGTCCGGGCCGGCTCCCCGGCTCCCTCCGGGCGGGGGGGTACGGGCGCGGGGGCGGCCTCCTCGACCTCCCGGACCTCGATGCGGGCCAGGTCGGCGATCTGGGCGAGCGTCCGCTCCACCTCGGGGATCGCCAGGTCGGTCTCGATCTCCACGGCGAGGGTCCGCCCGGGCATCCGACCGGCGCGAAGCTCCTCTGCTGCGGGGATCGAGGAGACGACGGGCCCGGATCCCTCCAGCCGCTTGAGGACGAGGAAGCCTCGGACGGCGGGAACCGGGCTCGACTCGGTGACCTCGACCTCCACCCGGAGGCGGCGGGTCCTGCCCCGGGCCGGGACCGGGGGCGACTTCTCCGCGGCGGAAAGTCTGGCCGGGGGCGCGGCGAGTGGCGCCTCGTCGGCGAGCGCCGGGGCACCCCGCAGCACGCCGGCCGCGGCGTCGAGCCGCCCGGCCAGCTCCTCGGGCGCGGCGGGCTGCCCGCCTCCACCGGCCTCCTGCACCATCTCGGAGAGGGCGTCGGTGACGGCGAGGAGGAGGTCGACCACCTCGGGGGAGGGCGTCTCCCCGCGCGCCCGGATCGCCCCGATCACGTCCTCGGCCCGGTGGGCGACGAGGGCGATGCCCTCCTGCTGCATGGCGGCCGCCATGCCCTTCAGGCTGTGGGCGTGCCGGAAGAGCTCGTCGACGCCGGCGGCCGGATCCTCGCCGGCGCCTCCGGCCTTCTCGAGGCGAACCAGCCCCGCCGAGAAGGCGTCGAGGTGCTCGCGCGACTCGGAGACGAAGAGCGCCAGGTATTTCGAGAGGTCCCAGTTCACCGTGGGTCGCCTGGGCCGACCGATCAGCAGCCCTCGCCCAGGACCTTCTTCACCACCGCGACCACGTCCTCGGGCTTGAAGGGCTTCACGATGAAGTCGCTGGCGCCGGCCTCGATGGCCTCCATCACCAGGGCCTCCTGCCCCAGCGCGCTGCACATGATCACCACCGCCCGGGGATCGATCTTCACGATCTCCCGGGTGGCCTCGATGCCGCTCTTGAACGGCATCACGATGTCCATGGTGGTGAGGTCGGGACGGAGCTCGCGGAACTTCTCGACGGCCTCGAGGCCGTTGGCGGCCTCGCCCACGACCTGGAAGCCGGCGCTCGCGAAGATGTCGCGGATCATGTTCCGCATGAACACCGCGTCGTCGACGATGAGGACTTTCTTCTGCATGCACCGTCCCGTCTCCCGTGGGGGAGCGTCCTTCAAGGGGTTCGGACCAAGTTACCACCCGGCCCGGTCCGGCGAAAGGAACCCTACCCGGCACGCCCCCGGAAGAGCCGCTCGGCCGCGGCGGCCAGCGCGTCCGGGTCGAGGATGGCCACCGGGGCACCGCGCAGCGAGGAGAGCCCCTTCACCGGGAGTCCGTCGCCGGGGCGCTCCGGCGGGTCGATCGGCTCCACCCCGACCACCCCGTCGACGAGGAAGCCCAGGGCCCGCCGCTCCCGCTCGAGGACGATCACCTGTCCGGCCCCGGGGCCGAGCTTCCCCCCGGGCAGCCCGAGCAAGGGCGCCATCTCCACCACCGCCACCACCCGCCCGCGGAGCCCCATGGCCCCGATCACCGGCGGGGCGGTGCGCGGGACGAGGGCAAAGGGGGGATCGGGGGGCACCACCACGCTCACCGAGGCGAGCGGCAGGGCGAACCGTTCGCCCCCGGCGCGGAAGAGCACGTGGCGGGGATCCCTCTCCACGGGCTACCGGTCGAGGCGGAAGCGCGAGACGACGCTCTGGAGCTCGAGGGAGAGGTTGAGGAGCTCCTGCGCCGCGCTCGCCATCTGGGAGACCGAGGCGGTCTGCTCGACGATGACCTTGCGCACCTGCTCGGTGGCCGTCGCGTTGCCGGTGGCCACGTCGGAGATGTCGTCCATGGCGCGCACCATGTCGGCCGACCCCTGCAGCTGGTCGCGGGCGGCCTCGGAGATGACCCGCACCTTGTCGGCGCCGGCCGCGGCCGCGCCGGCGATGCCGTCGAGCGAGCGCATGATGGCGTTCAGGTCCTCGCGCCCCTCGCCCAGCTCGGCCACCGAGGCGCGCATGGCCTGGACCACGCCGGAGGCGCGCGAGGCGACGTCCGCGGCCACCGCGGAGATCTGCTCGGCGGACCGCCCCGAGCTCTCGGCCAGCTTGCGCACCTCCTCGGCGACCACCGCGAAGCCGCGCCCGTACTCCCCGGCGCGGGCGGCCTCGATGGTGGCGTTGAGCGCGAGCAGGTTCGTCTGCTGGGAGATGCTGGTGATGACCTCGACGATCTGGGTGATCTCCCGGGTGCGCTCGCCGAAGGCGAAGACCTGCTCGCTCGCCACCTCGATGCGGGCGAAGACCTTCTTCACCTTCTCGGCCGCGAGCCGCGCGGCCTCGCCCGACTGGGTGGCGCCCGACGAGGTGTCGGCGCTGGCCTTGGCCGCCTCCTCGGCGCTGCGGGAGGTGCGCTCGATGGAGGCCGCGATGTCGCCGATCACCTTGGAGGTTCGCTCCACCAGCCCCGACTGCTCCTCGGCGCCCTGGGCGATCTTGGCCATCGAGCTCGCCACCTCGTCGGTGGAGGCGTTGACCTCCTCGGCGGAGGTCTGCAGCTCGTTGGCGCTCTCGGCCACCGACTGGGCGGTGCGCTGGATGCGGGAGACCAGGTCGCGCAGGTTCTCCTGCATGGTCCGGATCGACTCGGTGAGTCCGTCGACCTCGTCGTGGAAGCCGCGCTGCTCCTCCGACACCACCACCTTGGAGAGGTCGCCGCCGCTGATCTCGACGGCGGAGAACTTCAGCCGGGCCAGCCGGTTCACCCGCAGGACGGAGGTGGAGAGGGCGTAGCCCGCCACCAGCGTGAGGGCGACGAGGACGATGTCGGCGGTGACGAGCTGGCCGGGCAGGAGCCGTTCCTGGACGAGGGGGACGGCGGCGAGCAGGAAGATGCCGAGGATGACGTAGGAGATGAGGAGCTTCGTCTGCAGCGACACGTTCCGTCCCTGGGGCGGCGACGGCGCGCGGAGGTCGCGATCGGGCGAGCGGCCCCGCAGGGCCACGAGGTGCGGCGGCACGTCCTGCCCATGTGCCGGGGGGCGGCTCGACGGACGGTCCTGGCGCAGGCTCCTCGACAATGGCTCACCTCGGGTGGATCGGGACGGGGGAATCCTACGCCCGGCCGCGCCCCCGTCCAAGAAGGTGCCCGCCTTGCAGGTGATCGTGCCCGGAGCGGCGGGTCCGGAGGGGTCGACCCCCCAGGACGACCCGGACGCCCCGGCGGGCCTCGAGGGCGCCCACGACGGTCACCCGGGTCCTGGCCTCCCGGGCCGCGCGCCGGAGCGCCCCGAGGCGGGAGGGGGGCACCGCGAGCAGCAGTTCGTAGTCCTCGCCCCCGGTCAGGGCACCTTCGAGGGGGGTGGCGCTCCCCCGGTTCGCGGCCCGGTAGGCGGCCGTGAGGGGAAGCCGGTCGGCCTCCAGCCGGGCGCCCAGGCCGGAAGCCCTGCAGAGGTGCCCCAGGTCCTGGAGCAGTCCGTCGGAGAGGTCGATGGCGGCCGTCGCCACCCCCACGGCGCCCCGTCCCAGCGCCAGCCGGGGGCGCGGCCGACGCTGCCGCGCGCGCGGCCCGGGTCCGGCACCGGGCTCGAGCCCGAGTGCGGCGTCCCCGAGGGTCCCGGTCACCACGAGCAGGTCGCCCGGACGTCCCCCGGAGCGGAGCAGCGCCCTCCCGGTCCGGACCGAGCCGAGCACCGTCACCGTGACCGAGAGGACCGGGGCGGCGGTCACGTTGCCGCCGACCACCGCGATCCCGTGGCGCCGCGCGCAGGCCGCGATGCCCCGGCCGATGCGGACGAGCCGGGCGGCGTCGGCGCGGGGCGGGGTGGCGAGCGCCACCAGCGCCCAGAGCGGGCGGGCCCCCATGGCCGCGAGATCGGAGAGGTTCACCGCGAGTGACTTCCACCCGATCTCCTCGGGGGTGAAGCGGGGCCCGAAGTGGACGCCGGCGACGACCGCGTCCACGGTGGCGACGAGCTCCTCCCCGGGTGGGGGCCGGAGCACCGCGGCGTCGTCCCCGATCCCGACCCGGACCCCTTCTCCCCGGGTGAACGGTCGGGTGAAGCGCTCGATGAGCTCGAACTCGCCCGCGCGGGCCACGGGAGGCTACCCCGCCGCGGCCGCCGGGGTGGCCCGGACCGCCAGCGCCGCCGGCCCCGACGCGATCACCGGGAGGGACAGGGTGAAGGTGGCCCCGGCACCCGGGTTGGAGGCGACCTTGACGGTCCCGGCGTGGGCCTCCACGTAGCTCTTCACGATGGCGAGCCCGAGCCCCGCCCCGCCGAACTCGCGCGTGGTCGAGCCGTCGACCTGGAAGAAGACCTCGAAGACCCGTCCCAGGTTCTGGGGGGCGATGCCGATGCCGGTGTCGGCCACGGAGATGGCCACCCGGTCGTCCCCGTCGGCCCGGGCCTCGACCGAGACCGCGCCGCCGGCGGGGGTGAACTTCACGGCGTTCGACACCAGGTTGATGAGGGCCTGCCGGATCTTCTCCCGGTCGCACTGCACGGCGGGGAGCTGGGCGGGCTGCCAGGCCACCCGCAGCCCCTTCTTGCGGGCGTGCGGCGTCACCGTGGCGACGGCGTCGCGCATGATGGAGTTGACGTCGACGTCGGAGACCACCAGCTTCACGCGGCCGGCCTCGATCTTGGAGATGTCGAGGATGGAGGTGATGAGCCCGAGCAGGCTCTCCCCCTTGTCCATGATGATCTGGAGGTACTCGCGCTGCTCGGCGGTGAGCGGGCCGCCCAGCCCCTCGAGCATCATCTCGGAGTAGCCGATGACGCTGGTGAGCGGCGTGCGCAGCTCGTGGCTCATGGTGGCGAGGAAGTTCGACTTGAGCCGATCGAGCTCCTTGAGCGCCTGGTAGGCCCCCTCGAGCTGGCGGTTCTTCTCCTGCACCTCGCGGTAGGACTCCTGGACCGCCTCGATGTGCAGGCGCGCCGTGAGCAGGTTCTTGTGCCCGGTGAAGACCAGCACGTCGAGGATCTCGGCGAAGTGCCGGAGCACCTTCTCGGCGGTGGCCTGGGGCACCCGCCGGATCTTGTTCATGTAGGAGGCGGCGAGCTTCTCGTCGAACCCGGGGGAGAGCCGGGCGAGGGCCTCCGGCAGCGCCACCAGGTCGTCGGGGACGAAGGGACCGAAGACGATCCGGCCGATCACGTCCCCCTCGTAGAGTACCGGCTGGACGGAGTAGCGGCAGCCCGCGAAGCAGTGGACCGTGCTGGGGGTGGCCTCCTCGGGCAGCTGATCGGTCTTCACCCGCTGCACGGTGGCCATGCACTGGCTGCGCCCCTCGGCGGTCTGCCAGAGGTATCCGCAGAAGTCGGCGTTGCCGATCTTCACGTCGACGAGCTTGTTGCCGGCGTCGTCGAAGACCTTCACGCCGATGCGGTAGAGCTCGGCGAAGGAGTGGCACACCTCCGTGAACGATCGGAGGTCGAGGAGGTCGCCGAGCGGCGTCGCCTGCAGGAGGACCGATTGCTGCGCCTTCATCGGGCTTCCACCCGGCTCAGGACCGAGCCGAGAAACTCCTTTTCCGAGAGGGCGAAGCGCCGGGCCAGGCCGAGCGCCCGGTCGAGGTCGCGGTAGCAGAGGGTGAGGAGCGCGCCGAGCGTCTCGAGCACCCCATCGCCCTGGATGGCGCGGGCCGGCACGACCGGGACCCTGGGAGAACGGGGGAGGTCGGCGAAGTCGTCGTCGCGGATCCCCTCGAGGTCCATCTTGTTCTTCTGGATGACGATGGGCAGCGCGCGGGGATCGAGGCCGTTGGCCTCGAGGTTGCGCAGCATGTCCTTCCAGTAGGCCAGCGTGGAGACGGCCTCCGACTTGCGGCTGTCGGCCACGAAGGCCACCGCGTCGCTCCCCTGCAGCACGATGCGCCGGGTGGACTCGTGCATCACCTGGCCGGGCACGGTGTAGAGCTTGATCTTCACCTTCACGCCGCCCGGGGTCTTGAAGTACACGGGCATCATGTCGAAGAAGAGGGTGCGGTCGTCCTTGGTGTCGAGGGTCATGAGCCGCCCCCGGACCCTGGGATCCATCTTCTGGTAGAGCGACTGGAGGTTGGTCGTCTTCCCGGACAGGGCCGGGCCGTAATACACGACCTTCACCGCGAGCTCGCGGGTATCCTCGTTGAATTGGGCCATCGGGCTTTTCCTGCCTCGCGCACCTTTCCCCGCACCCCGAAGCTAGCCTAATCCCGGGGGAGGTTCCACCCGACGCCGACAAGATGGCCGATATCTCATCCCGTGGTGCGCTCCCACCAGCGCCGCGCCTCGTCGATCGACCGCAGCAGGGGGCTCGGCGGGAGGGAGGCCAGGAAGGCCCGCCCGTAGCCCCGGGTCGTCAGCCGGGGATCGAGGACGGCCACGAGCCCCCGGTCGGCGCGCGAGCGAACCAGCCGTCCGAAACCCTGCCGGAGCTGGAGCGCGGCGGCCGGGACCTGAAGCTCGGAGAAGGCGTCGTGCCCCTCCTCGGCGAGCGCCTTCACCCGGGCCGCCACCACCGGGTCGCCCGGCGGGGCGAAGGGCAGCCGGTCGATCACCACGAGCGAGAGGGCGGCGCCGGGCACGTCGACCCCCTCCCAGAAGCTCTGGGTCGCGAAGAGGACCGAGGGGCGTTCCCGGAACGCCTCGAGCAGCCGGTGCTTGGGGCGCTCCCCCTGGAGCAGGAGCTGGTACGGCAGGTCGCGGAGCGCCTCCCGGAAGGCGAGCATGTTGCGAACCGAGGTGCAGAGCACGAAGGCGCGGCCGCCGGTGACCTCGGCGAGGCCCCGCACCGCCATCGCCGCGGCGGCCACGAAGCCCGGCTGGTTCGGGTCGGGCAGCCCGGCCGGCGCGACCAGCGCCGCCTGGGTGGCGTAGTCGAAGGGGCCAGGGAAGACCCGCTCGTCGACGTCGAGGTCCGGACGCAGGCCGACCTGGCGACGGAAGTAGTCGAAGCGCCCCTGGGTGGCGAGGGTGGCGCTGGCGAAGATCGCGGTGTCGACGTTCCGGTAGAGCCGCGTGGCGATCTCCTCGGCCACGTCGATGGGGGCGGCGCGCAGGAAGACGCCGCGTCCACGGGCCTCGGCGAAGAAGACCCGCGAGGGCTCCTTCATGGCGGTTACCGCGGCGAGCTCGACCCGCAGCTCGGCGGCACGCCGCGCGATCTGCTGGAGGGCCGGGGCGGGGTCGTCGCAGATCTCGGCGCGCAGCTCCTCGAGCGCGACGTCGAGCCGCTCCTGCTCGCCGGCGAGCGGGGCGAGCATCGCGGGCAGGAGCGTCCCGCGCAGGTTCTCCTCCTCCGGACGCCGGCCGCCCCGGGGCGGCTCGCCCCGGCCGGTGCCGCCGGCGAGGGCCCGGGCCACCGAGCCGAAGAACCGCTCGCCGGCCTTGGACAGCTCCCCGGTGGTGCGCTTCAGCATCGAGGCGAGGTCGGGCCGGTCGGCCACGGTGCGCTGCGCATCCCGGGCCAGCTCCTCCACGCGGTAGGAGGAGACTTGGAGTCCGAAGTACTCGGTGGCCACGTCCTCGATGGCGTGGGCCTCGTCGAAGATCACCGCCTCGTAGGGAGGCAGCACCTCCACGCCGGCGCGCGAGGTCCGCATGGCCAGGTCGGCGAAGAAGAGGTGGTGGTTCACGAGCACCACGTCGGCGCCGGCGGCGCGGGCGCGGGCCTGCTGCACGAAGCAGTCCTCCCAGGCCGTGCACTCCTTGCCGATGCAGGTCTCGCCGGTGGCGGAGAGGTCCTTCCAGGCCAGGTAGGAGTCGGGCAGGTCGATCTCGGCCCGGTCGCCGGTGTCGGTGGTGCGCGCCCACTCCCGGATGCGCGGCCAGAGCGCGGCCTCCTCCCGGGTGGGAAAGGTGGGGTGACGCTCGAACTCCTCGCCGCGGGCGATGCAGTAGTAGTTGGCGCGCCCCTTGAGGTAGGCGGCCGAGATCTCCACCCCGCAGCGGTCGCGCAGGAGCGGGATGTCCCGGAACCAGATCTGCTCCTGCAGCGTGCGGGTGGCCGTGGAGATGATCACCCGCCGGCCGGACTGCACCGCGGGCAGGAGGTAGGCGAGCGTCTTTCCGGTCCCGGTGCCCGCCTCCGCCACCAGGTAGCGCCGCCGGGCCAGCGCGTCGGCGACCGCCACGGCCATGCGGAGCTGGTCGGGGCGGGGCTCGTAGCCGGGCAGCGCGCGCTCCAGGCTGCCCCCGGGGGCGAGCACCGCCTCGAGGGCGCTGGGGGCCGAGACCGGCATCAGCGCCCCGCCCCGGCCCGGAGCATCGAGAGCACCACCCAGGCCGCCACGCCGATGGCCAGGATCACCAGGGCGGTCACCACGCCACGCTTCACCCACGGTGAAATCGGGGAAGGGGGGACGGTGCGCGGGATCGCCGCCAGGCCGAGGAGGGTCGCCTTGCGGAGCACCTCGTCGCGCCCGGCGGCGGCGATGGGATCGTCGGGCGTCGTCTCGAGCACCGCGCGGTAGCGCGCCCCGGCGCGGGCCAGCCCCTCGAGGTCGACGAACCGGGCCAGGAAGGCGCGGTGCGCGAGCGGGTCGGCCCAGCGGGCGCAAAGCTCGGCCCAGGCGGCCTCCTCGCCGGCGCCGGCCGGGGACGCGGGGAATGACGTGTCGTCGGTCACAGGCGCAGGGGAACGGGCACGAAGGTGAGGAGGAAGAGCAGGAGCGACAGGACGGCCACGGCCGTCCGCCAGGGGCCGAGCGGCGCCTCGGTGAGGGCCGGCGGGTGGCGCAGCCCGATCACGAGGCGGGTGAGGAGCCACCAGATGATCCAGTTGAAGGAGACGAAGACGCCGGCGAGCAGGAGCGCGGCCGACACCAGCCGCGAGACCCACATCGCGCGCCGCTCCCCCAGCCAGGCGTAGGTCACGTGGCCGCCGTCGAGCTGCCCGATGGGGATGAGGTTCAGCGTGGTCATGAAGAGGCCGAACCAGGCCGCCAGCGCCACCGGATGGACGATGACGTCGTGCCCCGGCGGGAGCGGCCCGATCACGAGCCACTGGATGAAGGCGGTGACGAGGCTGTCCCCGAAGACCATCCCTCCCGCGCCGCCGGCGAGCGTCTCGCCCTGCATCCAGGACTGGAGGAGCGCGAGCAGGGAGTCGGAGCCGGAGGGGGCGAGCGCCCCCACCCGGTGCACCCGGGAGTGGGCGAGCCCCCAGGCGTAGAGCGGGATGGCCACCACGGCGCCGGCCAGCGGGCCGCCCGCGCCGATGTCGAGCATCGCGGCGCGCGAGGGGCTTGCGGAGCGGAGCTTGATGAGGGCACCCAGCGTGCCGAAGCCGGCCGGGAGCGGGATGAAGTAGGGCCAGGTCGAGTCGACGCCCCAGGCCCGGGCGAGCAGGTAGTGCCCCATCTCGTGGGCGAGGAGGATGGCGAGGATGGCGGCGGCGTAGGAGAGCCCGGCCAGCACCAGACCGGCCAGGCCGCTGCCGGTCCAGCCCGCGAAGGCGGCGCCGGTGAGCACGGTGGTGGCCGCGGTGGCGAGGAAGAGGAACGCGTTCCACCAGGGCAGGCGGCGCCATCCCGGCACGGTTTCGGCGGTCCCGTCCACGGAGCGTTCCCTCAGGGGGCCGGCGCCTGCGCGGGCGCCCCGGAGAGCTCCTCGGGGCGCATCTCGCGGATCGCCCCCTTGTCCACGGTGAGGAAGAAGAGGCTGCGGACCGGCTCGCCCTTCGCGTCGAAGACCACCTCCCCGGTGGCGCCGGGGAAGGGCTTCTGGGAGGCGATGGCGTCCCGCATCTCCTTGCGCCCCGTCACGCCGCGGGCCATCGCTGCGCCGATCATCGCCGCGGCGTCGTGGGCCGACGCCTCCAGGATCGAGGGCGGTCGGGCGTGGACCTTCTGGAAGGCCTCCACGAACCGCTTCGTGTCGGGGCGCTCCGAGGCGGCGAAGAACCCGTCGACGAAGACGGCGCACTCCACGTACCGGCCCGCCTTCTCCACGATGGCGGGGTCGTCCCAGCCGTTCCCCCCGAGGAGCAGCACCGGCTTCACCACCCAGGGGCTCACCTTCTGGATCTTCGCCACCTCGGCCGGGTCGCAGGCGGTGACCACGTCCTCGGCGGCCAGGGTCGGGGCGAGCAGCGTGACCGAGCGGGCGAAGTCGGGCACGAAGACGACGTCGAACTCCACGATGGGGGCGAGCTCCTTGCGCGCCTTCTCGAGCGCCTTGGCCCGGCGGTAGGGGTCCTGGATCTCCTTGGTGATCGCCTTCTGGATCTCCCGCCAGTCGGCCCGCCGCTCCACCTGGGAGCGCCCCACCAGCTCCTTCACCATCGGTGCAAAGTTGGCCCGGTCGCCCTCGTAGCCGACGGTCCGCACCACCGATCCGCCCCGGGCCTCGACCTCGGAGGCGAAGGCGGTCTTCAGCTCGGTCCCGTAGGGGATCTCGGGGTAGAGGACGACGGCCTGCTTGAGCCCGCGCCGCTCCACGGCCAGCTCGGCGAGCGCCTGGGCCTGGGCCCGGGCGGTGAGCATGAGCCGGAACACGTAGGGGCGCCCCTCGGTCACCCCCTCCACCTTGGAGAGGGAGAGGAGCGGAACGCCCTCCTGCTGGGCGGCGGCGGCGGCGCGCTGGGCCTCGGCGTTGGTGACGCCGCCCACGATGGCCACGGCTCCCTGGGCCGCCAGCTGGGCCACCGCCTCGGCGGCGCCGTCGGGCTCCCCGCGCGTGTCCTGCGTCACCACCCGCACCGGCCCCCCCTCGGGCAGCGCCAGCGTCACGCCCTGGACGATGGCCTCGCCCCAGGCCTTGAACTTGCCGGAGAGCGGGACCGCCACGCCGACGACACCGGCCTGCGCCTGCGTCCGGGCCACCGCGCGGGCGGCCAGCGCGGCGCCGACCGCGCCGTCCCGCGGAAGCTCGGCGGCGAGGGCCTCGACCTCCTGCGGGGAGAGCCGGGTGGCGACGACGTCGAGGACGCGGGCCGTCTCCCGAGGCCGATCCGCTGCCGGGAGGTACGGGATCGCCTCGGCGCGCCAGCGGGCGGCGAGCGGCCAGTTGCCGGCGCCCTCGGCGGCATCGGCGATGCGCAGCGCCAGGTTTCCACGCCGCGCCTCCGGGGTCTGGTCCCAGATCGACTGGAGCGTGGGCATGCCCAGGCGCGGACGGCCCGCCTCCACCTCGGCGAGCCCGTAGCGGACGCGGGCCTCCTCGGCGCGCGGCGAGAGGGGGTAGCGGGAGAGCAGCTCGGCCCAGTCGGCCGCGGCGCGCGCCGGCTGCCGGGCACGCAACCAGGCACGGGCCGCCTCGTCGAGCGCCTCGGGGGCCTCGGCCGAGGTGGGCCATGTGCGGGCCAGCTTCTCGAAGGCCTCGGCGCTCTTCGCCGGCGGGGCCGAGGGGGGGGCCGCGCGCAGCCGCGAGAGCTCGGATGCGGCCGCGGCCGAGGGGGCGGTGACCACCGGCGCGGGGGCGAGGCCGCCCGGCGGGGGTGGCGGTGGCGGGCGGGACGCGGCGCACCCCGATGCGAGGAGCACGGCGAGTGCGGCCGGGAGGAAAAGGCGCATGGATTCCGCTGTTCTACTACTTGCCGAGGATCTCCGACACCTTGCTCCAGAAGCGGCTGGCGGCCGGATGGGTCTCCTCCCCGGAGAGGGCGGCGAACCGTTCGAGCAGCTCGCGCTGCTCCTTGGTGAGCTTGTTGGGGATCTCCACCTGGACCCGGACGTGCTGGTCGCCGCGCGAGCCGCCCCCGAGCGAGGCGATGCCCTTCCCCTTCAGCCGGAAGGTCTTTCCCGGCTGGGTACCGGCGGGGATCTTGAGCTTGTGGGGCCCCTCGAGGGTGGGCACGTCCACCGATGTGCCGAGCGCCGCCTGGGCGATCGAGATCGGCAGCTCGCACACCACCTCGGTGTCCTGTCGCTGGAAGATCGCGTGCTCGCGGACCTGGATGACGACGTAGAGATCCCCGGGCTCCCCCGACGGCGACGGGGCGGGCTCCCCCTCCGCGCGCAGCTTGAGCCGCGTCCCCGTGTCGACGCCGGGCGGGACCCGCACGTCGACCGTGGACTTCTCGGCCACGCCCCCCGCGCCGCCGCAATCGGGGCAACGGTCGGTGATGATCTTCCCCTCGCCCCGGCACTGGCCGCAGGTGCGGGAGATGGCGAAGAATCCCTGCTGGAGCCGGATCTCCCCGGTTCCGCCGCACCCCGGACAGGCGCGCGGCTGGGTCCCCGGCCTGGCGCCGCTCCCCCGGCAGGTCTCGCAGCGCCTGGGGCGCTGGATCTCGATGCGCGCGGTGGTGCCGAAGGCGGCCTGCTCGAGATCGAGCTCCAGGTTGTAGCGGAGGTCGGCCCCGCGGGCGCGCCGCTGGCCGCGCCGGTGGGCGCCGAAGACCTCGCCGAAGATCTCCCCGAAGATGTCGTTGATGGTCGCGGCGCCGCCGAACCCGGCGAACGGGTCGAACCCCGCCCCCCGGCCGTGGCCGACCTGGTCGTAGCGGGCCCGCTTCTCCGGATCGGAGAGGACGTCGTAGGCCTCGGCGACCTCCTTGAAGCGCTCCTCGGCCGCGTGGTTCCCGGGGTTGCGGTCGGGGTGGAATTCCATGGCGAGCCGCTTGAACGACGTCCGAACCTCCTCGCCGGAGGCGGTTCGGGACACGCCCAGGACCTCGTAGAAGTCTCTCTTCTCTGAACTCATCGGTGGCGGTGGCGAACCTAATGCCCCGGGGCGCCGGGGCAAGCGGGAGGAGTCATCCGTCCTCCCGTGGCGCTAGGCGTCCGCGCCTCCGTCCTGCCCGTGGGAGGAGTAGATGGCGTCGGCGATCCGGTAGGCGGAGCCCTCCAGCCGCTGCAGGGACTCCTTGATTCGCGCCGGGTCGGGGGACTGGAGGACCGACTTCAGCTCTGCGAGGTCGGCCCGGATCTCGGCCAGGTCGTCGGCCTTGAGGGCGCTCGCGTACTCCTCGAGGCTCTTCTCGGTGGTGTAGATGAGCCCCTCGGCGTTGTTGCGGATCTCGGCGAGCTCCCGCTTCTGCTGGTCCTCGGAGGCGTTCTGCTCGGCGTCGTGGATGGCCCGCTGGATGTCGTCCTCGGACAGGCCGGAGCGGGCGGCGATGCGGATCTGCTGCTTCTTGCCGGTGCCCAGGTCCTCGGCCTCCACGTGAACGATCCCGTTGGGATCGATCTCGAAGCGGACCTCGATCTGGGGAACGCCGCGCGGCGCCGGGGGGATGCCGACGAGCTCGAAGCGGGCCAGCGTCTTGTTGTCGGCGGCCATGTCGCGCTCGCCCTGCAGCACGTGGACCGAGACCAGCGGCTGGTTGTCGACGGCGGTGGAGAAGACCTGCCCCTTTCGCACCGGGACGGTGGTGTTCTTGGGGATGATCCGGGTGAAGACGCCGCCGGCGGTCTCGACGCCCAGCGAGAGGGGGGTGACGTCGAGGAGGAGGACGTCCTTCACCTCGCCCTTGAGCACGCCGCCCTGGATGGCGGCGCCCACGGCCACCACCTCGTCGGGGTTCACGCCCTTGTGCGGCTCCTTGCCGAAGAACTTCTTCACCGTCTCCTGCACCTTGGGCATGCGGGTCATGCCGCCCACCAGGATGACGGTGTCGAGCTGGGCGGCGGTGATGCCCGCGTCCTTGAGGGCGATCCGGCAGGGCTCGATGGTCTTGTCGACGAGATCCCCCACCAGGCTCTCCAGCGTGGCCCGGTCGATGGTCTCGGCGAGGTGCTTGGGGCCGGTGGCGTCGGCGGTGATGAACGGGAGGTTCACCTCGGTCTCGGTCGCCGACGACAGCTCGTGCTTGGCCCGCTCGGCGGCCTCCTTGAGCCGCTGCAGGGCCATGCGGTCCTTGCGCAGGTCGATGCCGGTCTGGTCCTGGAAGCGCTTCCCCAGCCATTCGATGAGCCGCTGGTCGAAGTCCTCGCCGCCGAGGAAGGTGTCCCCGTTGGTGGCCTTCACCTCGAAGACGCCCTGGTTCAGCTCGAGGATGGTGATGTCGAAGGTGCCGCCGCCGAGGTCGTAGACGGCCAGCAACTCGCCCTTGGCGGTCTGCTGCTTGTCGATGCCGTAGGCGAGCGCAGCCGCGGTGGGCTCGTTGATGATGCGCAGCACCTCGAGGCCGGCGATTCGCCCGGCGTCCTTGGTGGCCTGGCGCTGGGCGTCGTTGAAGTAGGCCGGGCAGGTGATGATGGCCTCGGTCACCGGCTCGCCGAGGTAGTCCTCGGCGGTCTGCTTCATCTTGGAGAGGACCATCGCCGAGACCTCGGCGGGCGAGAGCTGCTTGCCCCCCACCTCGACCCAGGCGTCGCCGTTCTCGGCGGGGATGATGCGGTACGGGACCGACCCGGTGGTGCGGGCCACCTCCCGGTCCTTGAACTTGCGGCCGATGAGCCGCTTCGTGGAGTAGATGGTCGACTCGGGGTTGGTGACCGCCTGCCGCTTGGCGATCTGCCCCACCAGCCGGCTACCGCCGTCGGCGAACGCAACCATGGAGGGCGTGGTCCGCGAGCCCTCGCTGTTGGGGATCACCACCGACTCGCCCTGCTCCATCACGGCCACGCAGCTGTTCGTGGTCCCGAGGTCGATGCCGATGACCTTTCCCATCCCCCCTACCCTCCCGACCCTTCGTCGGACGGCTCGGGAGCCGCCACCGCCACCATCGCCGGGCGGAGCAGCCGCCCGTGGTGCATCCAGGCCCGCCCGTGCTGGGCCACCACCGTCCCCGGCACCGCGCCCGCTGCGGGCACGGTGGCGAGGGCCTCGTGGACGGCCGGGTCGAAGACCTCGCCGAGCGCGTTCCGCGGCTCGACGCCGTGCCGGAGCAGCGCCTCCTCCACCTGCTTCAGCACCATCCGCACCCCGTCGGCGAGCGGGTCGCCGGGAAGCGCAGCGGCGAGCGCCCGCTCCAGGTTGTCGACGGCGGGGATCAGGTCCTTCACCACCGGTCCGGCCGCGTTGCGGGCGGCCTCCTCCCGTTCCCGGGCCACCCGCTTGCGGAAGTTCTCGAGGTCCGCGGCGGTGCGCAGCAACCGATCGTGCTCGGCGGCCAGCGCCTCCTCGAGCCGCTTCACCTCCGCAGACGCGTCGGGCGGGGGGGGAACCACCTCGACGGGCGGGTCTCCCTCGGGGACGGCACCCTCCGCCTCGTGCCGGGCGACGCTCTTCAGCGCCTCCTCCAGCACGGACGCGGGGATGTCCGCGGCAAAACTCCCTTTTTCTCCGGTTCCGGGCATGGCGAGTTTGCGGCCCCGGGTGGCGGGCCGAGAATCGAATATCTCACAGGGGCGCGGAAAGGCAACGCGGGCGGCGACATCGCCCGCCGCTCAGTGTCTGTCGGTGTCGGAGAGGGCCCGGGAGATCTCCCGGGCCGTGAGATCCACGAGCGGGATGACGCGCCCGTAATCCATCCGGGTGGGGCCGATCACGGCCAGCGCACCCAGGATCCGGCCGTCGCGCACGTAGGGCGCCGCGACCACCGAGACGTCGGAGTGGGTGGCGAGGTCGCTCTCGGCGCCGATGAAGATGCGCATCTCGCGGGCCTGGAGGACCCGGTCGAGGACCCGGAGGATCCGGTCCTTCTCGGCGAAGGTGCGCAGGAGCGCCCGGGCCTTTCCCATGTCCGCGAACTCGGGCGCGTCGAGGAAGGTGGCCGCGCCGTCGACGAGCACCCGCTCGGAGCCGGGGACGGGCAGCGCCTGCTCGGCGAGCTTGAGCGCCCGGTCCATGAGGTCGCGCAGCGCGGTCTCGTCGGCGCGCATGTCGGCGACGATGGCGTCGCGCAGCCCGTCGATCCCGGTGGTCTTGAGCTTCTCGGACAGATAGGCGGCCGCCTGCTCCAGCTCGGAGGCGGTGTACGGGATCTCGAGCTGGACGAGCTTGTTGGTCACCAGGCCGGCCTGGGAGACGAAGACCACCAGCACCCGGTTGTCCCGCAGGCGCACGAACTCCACGTGCCGGGTGGGGTCGGAGAGCGGGGGCGGCGTCGACACCACCCCCACGTGCTGTGACAACGAGTGAAGAAGCTCGGCGGTGCGGCCGAGCAGGCTGTCCACCGCGGGGGTGCCGAGCGTCACCTGCTCGATCCGCTCCCGGTCGGCCGTCGAGGGCGGGCGGACCTTGACGAGCAGGTCGACGAAGAGCCGGTACCCGGCCGAGGTGGGCACCCGTCCCGCGGAGGTGTGGGGCTTCTCGAGCAGCCCGAGCTCCTCGAGGTCGGCCATCACGCTGCGGACCGTGGCCGACGACACCTCCAGGTCGTGGCGGGACCGGAGCGTCTGGCTCGCCACCGGCTCCCCGGTGTGGATGTGCTCCTGGACGATGGCGCGGAGGATCTCCCTTTCCCGCCGGGAGAGCTCGTGCTCGGGGGAGGCCACCGGGGTCACTCCCCCAGGTGGCGCTGCGCCACCTGGGCGAGCGACGGCACCCGGCCGGCGCGGAGCTCGCGCCAGCGGGCGTCGGCCAGCGGTCTATCGCCGACCGCCTCCGCGAGGAGGGCCTCGAAGTGCGCGCGCTCCTCCGGGGAGGCGAAGACGAGGAGGCGGCGCGCCCCTCCATCGGCGTCGAGGCGCAGCGCCTCGGAGGCGAGCCGGCCCGCCGCCGCGTCGCCCCGGGCGTCGGCGAGCAGCGCGAGCGCCCAGGCCGGTTCGGCCCGGCCACCGTCGATCGCCCGGGCCGCCTCGAGGTGGGCCTGGGCGGCAGGGAGGAATCCGTCCCCGGCATACAGGTCGGCCAGGTTCACGAGCGCGGCCTGCTGCTCCCGGGGGGTCCCGCGGATCACCACCTCGTCGAGCAGCTGGCGCGCGGCCTCGGAGTGCCCTTCCAGGTGGTAGGCGACGGCCAGGTCGTTCAGCGCATCCATGCGCTCCGGGTTGCCCCGCACCACCGATTCGAAGCCGCTCCGGGCGGCGGCCAGCTGGCCGGTCCGGAGCTCGGCGGTCCCCGGACCCGACTCCCGCACCAGCACCGCGGCCACCGGGACACCCCCCGCGCGCATCGACGGTTCCTGGCCCCCGCAGGCCGCGACGAGGGCCAGGGCCGGAAGCAGCAGGAACCGGGCGGAACGGAAGAGGGACATCGGGCGGGACCTCGGGAGGAGGGGGGGAGTGTAGCCACCCCCCCTCCGGGGATCAACCGACCACCGCAGAGCCCTACTTCCGTGGCGGTCCCGTGTTAAGGACCGGCCGCCGTGTCCGAAACCCCGTCCGCTCCCTGGCGCGCCGTCGCCGATGCCCTTTCCGGAGGCGCCGCCGACGCCATCGGCCTCTCCGGCGCGGCCCGGGGGCTCGCGGCGCTCCGGATGCTCGGCCCGGGAACCGGCCACCGCGCGCTGCTCGCCGTGGCGCCGGACGAGGAGGAGGCCGATCTCCTCGCCCGGGACCTGGCGTTCTTCCTCGGCTCCGGGGCGCCGGGCGCGCCCTCGGTCCTCCGGGTTCCCGCCGATCCGGTCCTCCCCTACGACGACCTCTCCCCCGACCGCGGGCTGGAGATGGACCGGCTCGCGGCGCTCGCCCGGCTGCACCTCTCCGGCTCCGAGGTCCGGGCCGTGGTGGTCTCCGCCCGCGCGCTCGCCCGGCGGTACGTCCCGCGCGCCGAGCTCGGTCGCCACCTCGAGCTCCTCGGCAAGGGCGTCACGGTGGATCGCGACGCGCTGGCCCGGAGGCTCGTCGAGCTCGGGTACGCGCGCGTCCCGCTCGTGGAGGACCCGGGGACCTTCGCGGTGCGCGGCGCCGTGGTGGACGTGTGGAGCCCGCTCCACGAGCGCCCCGTCCGGCTCGAGCTGTTCGGCGACGAGGTCGAGAGTGCCCGCGCCTTCGAGCCCGGCACGCAGCGATCGCTCGGGGACGTCGACGAGCTCGTGGTGGTGCAGGCCCGCGAGGCCCCCTTCACGCCCGACGGGAAGGCGGCGGCGATCCGTTCGGTGCGGGAGCTGGCCGAGCAGGTGGCCCGGCCCACCTCGAAGGTCCGCGAGGTGCTCGACGCCATCGAGTCGGGCACCCCGTTCTTCGGCGTGGAGGCGCTCCTCCCCGGCTTCCACGCCGGCGGGCTCGTGTCGCTCCTCGAGTACCTGCCCTCCTCCCCCGCCCTCCTCGTCGACGACCCGGAGGGCGTGACCCGGGCGCTCGCCGAGCTCGACCTCGAGCTCGACCGGGAGCACGCGGCGGCGACGCGCCGGGACGAGCTGGCGCTCCCGCCCTCGGCCCACTTCCTCCGCGCCGGCGAGGCCGAGGCGCTCCTGCGTCCACTCCCGGTGCTGCGCTGCCACCGGGTCTTCCTGGGGACCGCGGAGCCGCTGCGCTTCGCGCTCGGCGACACCGCGGCCATCCGTGGCGAGATCGAGGCGGCGCACGGCGAGGAGGGGGCGCTCTCGCCGCTGGTTCGCCGCGTCCAGGAATGGCGCAGCCGGGGCGTGGTCGCGGCCATCGCCACCCACTCCCCGTCCTCGGCCGACCGGCTCCGTCGCCTGCTCGAGGACCGGCGGCTCGCGGTTCGCGTCCACGCCGCGCCGCCGGGAGACCTGCGCTCGCTCTGGGATCCGTCCATCCACGTCCACCTCGTGCCCGGCGACGTCTCCCGCGGGTTCGTCGACGTCGCGGGTGGGGTGGCGCTCGTCGCCGACGAGGAGGTCCTGGGGCGGAGGGTGCGCAAGCGGGCCCGCTCCGCCCGCATCGAGAACGCCATGGTGGCGGGCTTCCGGGACCTGAACGAGGGCGACCTCGTGGTCCACGTCGAGCACGGCATCGCCCGCTACGGCGGCCTCACCAAGATGCAGATCCGGGGCGTCGAGGGGGACTTCCTCGTGCTCCAGTACGAGGGGGCCGACCGGCTCTACCTGCCGGTCTCCAAGCTCCGCCAGGTGCAGAAGTTCACCGGCGCCGCCCCCGACGCCATCCGGCTCGACCGGCTGGGCGGCAGCTCCTTCGCGCTGCGCAAGGCGCGGGTGAAGGAGCAGCTCCTCAAGATGGCCGCCGAGCTGCTCGACATCTACGCCGCGCGCGCCGCGCACCACGGCTTCGCCTTCGCCGCACCCGACGAGATCTTCCGGGAGTTCGAGGCCGAGTTCCCCTACGAGGAGACCCCCGACCAGGCCAAGGCCATCGCCGACGTCATCGCCGACATGACGAAGGGGCGTGCCGAGGGGGCGGGGGGCGAGCCCGCGCCGCGCGCGCCCATGGACCGGCTGGTCTGCGGCGACGTCGGCTACGGCAAGACCGAGGTGGCGCTGCGCGCCGCCATGCTCGCCGTGCTCTCGAAGAAGCAGGTGGCGGTGCTCGTGCCCACCACCGTGCTCGCCTCGCAGCACGAGCGGACCTTCCGAGAGCGCTTCGCGGGCTACCCGGTCCGGGTCGAGGCCATCTCCGGGATGCGGACGCCCGAGGAGGTGCGCAGGGTCCTCGCCGACGCCGCCGCCGGGAAGGTGGACGTGCTCGTCGGCACCCACCGGCTGCTCGCCACCGACGTCTCCTTCCGCGACCTCGGCCTCGTGGTGGTCGACGAGGAGCAGCGCTTCGGGGTGGCCCACAAGGAGCGGCTGAAGAAGCTGCGCAAGCTCGTCGACGTGCTCACCCTCACCGCCACCCCCATCCCGCGCACGCTCCACATGAGCCTGGCCGGCGTGCGCGACATGTCGATCATCGCCACGCCCCCCGAGGACCGGCGCTCCATCCGCACCTTCGTGGCCAAGTTCGACCCGGTCCAGGTGAAGGAGGCGATCGAGCAGGAGCTCCGGCGCGGCGGCCAGGTCTACTTCGTCCACAACCGCGTCCGCTCCATCCACTCGATGGAGAAGTTCCTGAAGGAGCTCGTGCCGCAGGCCCGCATCGGGATCGCCCACGGCCAGATGGGCGACGGCAAGCTCGAGGAGGTGATGAGCCGCTTCGTCTCGCGCGAGCTCGACGTGCTGCTCGCCACCTCGATCATCGAGAGCGGCCTCGACATCCCCACCGCCAACACCATCGTGGTGAACCGGGCCGACCACTTCGGCCTGGCGCAGCTCTACCAGATCCGCGGCCGCGTCGGCCGCAGCCGGGAGCGCGCCTACGCCTACCTCTTCGTGCCGGCGCGCCGTCCGGTGACGAAGGATGCGCGGCTCCGGCTCGAGGCGCTGCAGCGCTTCACCGACCTGGGGAGCGGGTTCGCCATCGCCAGCCATGATCTGGAAATTCGCGGCTCCGGGAACCTGCTCGGCAAGGACCAGTCGGGGCAGATCGAGGCGGTGGGGTTCGACCTGTACTCGGAGCTCATGGCCGAGGCGGTCCGGGAGCTCCGCGGGGAGGCGCCCCGCACCGACATCGACCCGGACGTCCAGCTGCCGGTCCCGGCCTTCATCCCGGATGGCTACATGCCCGACGTCCACCAGCGGCTCTACTTCTACAAGCGGCTCGCCCAGGCCTCCTCCGACGAGGAGCTCGAGGAGGCCAGGGCCGAGATCGTGGACCGCTACGGGGACACCCCCGACGAGCTCGACGCCCTCTTCGAGCTCATGGCGGTGAAGGTCCGGCTCCGCGCGCTGCGGATCCGGGGGCTCGACGCCGGGCCGGGGCGGCTCGTCTTCGCGCTCGGGCCGGACGCGGCGCTCGATCCGTTCGAGCTCGCCCGCCACGTCCAGCGCAGCGGGGGCGCCCTGCGGCTCACGCCGGACATGAAGCTCGTCGCCACCGTAGGGGCGCGCCCCGCCTCGGCGACGCCGGCGCGAGGCACCAAGAAATCCCGGGTGATTCCGGCAACTTCTGTTTCATTCTCCCGTCCCGTGCCCGCCTCCCCCGCCGCCGAGGCCACCCGCGGCCGGGAGCTTCTCGAGGAGGCCCGCAAGGTACTCTCCGCGCTCGCGGGCTGCGCCCGCCCTGGATGAACGCAACGCCTTGATCCCCGGCTGGTTTCGTGGTTTTTTCCCGCCGCTGTCCTCACCCAACGAACACAGGAGCTCCCCCTCGATGACGCGCGTACTCGTCGCGACCGGTTTCGCGGTCGTTCTCGCCCTCTCCGGCTGCAAGCCCACCCCCCCCGGCGTCCAGAAGTCCGGCCCGGCCGTCGCCCAGGGCGAAGGCGTGGTCGTCACGGTCGCCGAGTTCCAGGCCCGCCTGGACGAGCAGTCCCCCTTCCTGCGGCAGCGCTTCCAGGGGATGGAGCGGAAGAAGGAGTTCCTCGACAGCCTCGTGAAGTTCGAGATGCTCGCGAACGCCGCCCAGAAGGAGGGGCTCCAGAACGACCCCGACGTCCAGCTCACCATGAAGAAGGCCATGGTGCAGAAGCTCATCCAGAAGAAGTTCGGGGACGGCGACCCGAAGGACGTCCCGGACGCCGAGATCCAGAAGTTCTACGACGATCACAAGGACGACTTCGTGAAGCCGGCGCGGGTCCGCACCTCCGCCCTGCTCGTCGCCGCCACCGACGCCGATCGGGCCCAGAAGAAGGCCCAGGCGGGCAAGCTCCTCGCCCAGCTGAAGGCCGCCGCCAAGAAGGATCCCCAGGCCTTCCAGAACCTGGCCCGCGCCTCCTCGGACGACGCGGCCACCAAGGGCAACGGCGGCGATCTGGGCTTCCGCTCCCAGGACGAGTACACGAAGCAGTACGGCCCGCCCCTCGCCGCGGCCGCGTTCTCCGGCAAGGAAGGGGAGGACGTGATCGTCGAGACGACGCAGGGCTTCTGGATCGTCCGCGTCACCGGCCGGCAGGAGGGGGTCACCCGCACCGTCGACCAGGTGAAGCCCCAGATCCAGCAGCGGCTCGGCCGCGAGCGGCGCACCAAGGAGTTCGACGAGTACGTGAAGAAGCTCCGCGACGAGGCGAAGGTCACCATCAACGAGGCCGAGCTCGAGAAGGTCGTCGTCTCCGCGGCGCCCGCCCCGGGAGTGCCGGGCGGGATGCCTCAGGGGGGAATGCCCCCGGGCGCGATGCCGCTCCCCGCCGGCGCCGCCCCGCCGCGCCCGGCCGCGCCGATGCCCCCGCCCCCGGCGGCGCAGAAGTAGATTGCGGACGACCTCCGCCATCGCCGCAGGGCTCGCCCTCCTCCTCGCCGCCGGTTGCCGCTCCGGCACCGCCGGCGGGGAGAGCGCCGGTCCACCCCCCGTCGCCGTCGTGAACGGGGAACCGATCTCCCGCGCTGCCTTCGAGCGGGAACTCCAGCAACTGCGGGTGGGCGGCGAGGGGAGCGGGCCGACCGAGGTGCTCCGCACGAGCATCGTCGACGGCCTCGTGGCCCGGACGCTCCTCCTCCAGCAGGCCCGGGCCCGGGGCGTGTCGGTCGGGCCGGAACAGGTCGACCGGGCCTTCCTGGCGCTGCGCAGCGAGTACCCGGGGACGGCCTTCGACGACATGCTGGCGCAGGAGCGGCTCTCGGTGGCCGAGCTCCGGACCCGCCTTCGCGAGCAGCTCACCATCGAGAAGCTCTTCCAGGACGAGGTCTTCCCCCGCGTCCAGGTTCCGGACGCCGAGGTGGTGGCCTACTACGACGCCCACCCGGCCGAGTTCGACGAGCCGGAGCGGGTGCACGCCCGCCAGGTGGTGCTGCGGACCCGCGAGGAGGCCGCCCGCGTCCGGGAGGAGATCCGGCGCAAGCCGGCCACCTTCGCCGCCGTCGCCAGCCGGGCGTCCATCGCCCCGGAGGGCAAGCGGGGCGGCGACCTGGGCTGGTTCGGCAAGGGGCAGGGAATGCCCGAGGTCTTCGACGTCTGCTTCCGCCTGCAGCCGAACGTCGTCTCCGACGTGGTGCCGTCCCCCTTCGGGTTCCACGTCTTCCAGGTGATCGAGAAGAAGCCCGCCTCCCGGCGCACGCTCGAGCAGGCGCGCCCGGCCATCGCCGCCCGCCTCCTGCGCGACGGAAAGGCCAGGGCCCAGGCCGATCACGTGGCGGCCCTCCGGGCCCAGGCGAAGATCCAGATCGACCCCACGCCCGTCGCATCGGTGAAACCCTGATGATCCCCAACCTGCTCCTCCTCGCGCTGCTCGCCGCCCCGGCCACTCCGGCCACCGACCGCCGCCCCGTCGACCGGGTCGCCGCGATCGTGAACGGCGACGTGATCACCCTCTCCGAGCTGACCGAGCGCTCCGGCTCCGAGTACCGGCGCGCGGCGGAGATGCCCCCGGGGACGGCCCGGGAGCAGGCCCGCGCCCGGGCGCTCCAGGCCGCCTTCGAGTCGGTGCTGGCCGAGCGGCTGGTCGAGAACGAGGTCAAGACGCTCGGCATCGACGTCACCGAGGCGCAGGTCGACACCGCCATCGACGACGTGAAGAAGCGCAACAACCTCTCCGACGACATGCTCAAGCAGGCGCTGGCCGCCGAGGGCTTGAGCGTGGCCACCTACCGCGCCCGGCTGCGCAAGGACTTCGAGAACCACCTGCTCATCGCCGCCAAGGTGCAGAACCGGGTGAAGGTCACCGAGGACGACGTGAAGGGTTACTACCAGTCACACCTCTCCGAGTTCACCGGCGACGAGCAGGCGAAGCTGCGCCTCATCCTCCTCCAGGTCCCGGCCGGAGCTCCCTCCGCCGACGACGCGCGGGTGAAGGCGACCGGCGAGACGCTGCTGGCGCGCCTGGCCGCCGGCGAGGACTTCGCCGACCTGGCCAAGCAGGTGTCGCAGGGCCCCGGCGCCTCGTCGGGCGGCGACCTGGGCTGGGTGAAGAAGGGGACCATGCCCATCGAGCTGGAGCGGGTGGCCTTCGCGCTCGCCCCGGGGCAGAACTCGGGGCTCGTCCGCGCCCGGACCGGCTGGATCATCCTGAAGTCGGACGACCGGCGCACCGCCAAGGCCCCGCCGCTCGAGGACGTGCGGGACCGGATCCGGGAGAAGATCGGGAACCAGCAGGCCGACGTCTACCGGAAGCAGTACATCGAGGAGCTGAAGCGCGAGGCCATCATCGAGCTCAAGCTCCCCGAGCTCCAGGCCACGACGTCGGGCTGATCGATGCCGGTCCGCGTCGCCGTCAGCCTGGGGGATCCGTCCGGGATCGGTCCGGAGGTGACGGCCCGGGCCGTGGCCGCCCTGCGCGGCCGGGGCGGGCCGGTCCTCTTCGGGGACGCCTCCTTCGCCCGCCTCGCCCGGGAGGCCGGGCTCGAACTGCCGGTGGTGGCTCCCGGCGAGCCGCTCCCCCGCGGCGCGGTGCTGGTCCGGGTGACCCGGCTGGCGGCGGCCGACCGCAGGCCCGGCCTCCCCTCCCCCGCCGGCGGAGCGGCCTCGCTCGCCTACCTGGAGGCGGCCTTCGGGGCGGTGGCGCGCGGCGAGGCGGGCGCGCTCTGCACCGCGCCGCTCGCCAAGGCCCAGGTGGCGCGCGTGCTGCCCGGGTTCGTCGGGCACACCGAGTGGCTGGAGGCCCGCGGCGGAGGTTCACGTTCCGTCATGATGCTGGCGGGGCGCCGGCTGCGGGTGACGCTCGCCTCGAACCACGTGTCGCTCCGGGAAGCCATCCGCCGGCTCTCGCCGGAGGGTATCGCCGCGGTGGCCGGCGTCACCGCCGAGGGGCTGCGCCGCGACCTGGGGATCGCCCGGCCGCGCATCGCCATCGCCGGCCTGAATCCCCACGGCGGCGAGGGGGGCGCCTTCGGCGACGAGGAGGCCCGGATCGTCGCACCGGCGGTGGCGCGGGCCCGCGCCGCGGGGGTCGACGCGAGCGGCCCCTTCCCGCCCGACAGCGTCTTCTTCCGCGCGGCGCTCGGGGAGTTCGACGCGGTGGTGGCGCTCTACCACGACCAGGGGCTCATCCCGGTGAAGCTCCTCGACGCCGTGATGGGCGATCCGGCGGTGAACGTCACCCTCGGCCTGCCCTTCGTGCGCACCAGTCCCGACCACGGGGTGGCCTGGGATCTGGCGGGCACCGGGCGCGCCAGCGACCGGAGCATGCGGGCCGCGCTCCGCCTGGCCTCCGCGATCGCGCGCAGGCGGGCGACCTCGCGCACCGCATGACCGGCGCGGCGGGCCGATCCGGCTTCGCGACCGGCTTCCGCCGGGTCCGGATCGGCGTCCTCCTCTGCGTCTTCGTCTTCACGTCGGCCTGGGGTGCGCACCGGGTCTGGCACCGGCACGTCCGGTCGGAATGGGACCGCCCGGTCCAGGTGGGCGTGGTGCTCCTCTCCCCGCGGGGCGAGGTCGATCCGGAGCCCTGGATCGCAGGCGTCGCCGTGCTGTCGGCGCGGCTCGACACGGAGATGGCGCGCTGGCGGGGCCCCGGCGGTTCCGCCTTCGACGTCACCCTGGTCGGCCCGGTCCGCTGGAGCGGCACCCTCCCCTTCTCGCCGGTGTCTGGCTCCCCGCTCGACCGGGCCCGGCACGCCTTCGCCGTGTGGCGGACGCTCCGCGACGTCGACCGGGCCGCCGAGGGCACCGTGGGCGGCTTCGACGTGCGGATCCTCCTTCACTGCGACGATGCCCCGGGCACCCCGGAGGGCTTCGCCGAGGGCTCCGGGGCGTTGAACGGGGAGGTCGGCTTCGTGCGGGGCTCCTGTCGCGGGGACCTCTCGCTGCCCTTGCAGGCCATCGGGCACGAGCTCCTCCACATCGTGGGCGCGAGCGACAAGTACGACGACGGCGGCCACGCCCGCGCGCCGGAGGGGCTGGCCGATCCCGGCCGCGTCCCGCCCTATCCCCAGGTTCACGCCGAGTGGATGGTGGGGGAGGTGCCGCTCGGCCCCGGGCGGGGGCGGCTGCCGGAGTCGCTGGAGGAGCTGCGGGTCGGGGAGGCGACGGCGAGGGAGATCGGATGGATCCGGTGACGGCGGGCCGGGCGGCGCGGGGGCGCCCTGGTTGGTGCCGGCGCCCCGGGGCCGCTCTCGGCGCTGGGGGCGCCGCGTCCTCGCTTCGCGGGGGGACTCGCGGTCGCGGCACACGGGTGGGGCTCCGCCCCGCGGGGCCGCGACATTCGGGGGGGTCGGGTGACGCTGCGGATGCGCCCCGCGCCGAGTCCGCCCCGGGCGCCTGGAACTGGAGGGCGTCGCCGCGAGCCCCGCAGCGCGGGGAGCGACGGGCCGAGCGCGACAGCCCTTCCTGTCACATACCCACGGTGACCCCCCCTCCCCCACCAACCCCGCCGTCGGCGACGCCTTCGCCCACCGACGAAGGCCAGCCGGGCGCCGGGCGCGCCGTGACGAGCTGCCCGCAGGGGCGTCGAGACCCGGACCCCCAGGAAACCAGGAACTCGACGCCATCCAGCCGCGAACTCCCGGGCCCGAGGACGTGCTGCGAGGAGCGGTGCGTCTCAGGCGCCCGGCGGCATCCGCCCGGGGGCCCCGAAGGCGCCCCGCGACGGTGGATTAGACGTTGAACCGGAAGTGCATCACGTCCCCGTCCTTCACCCGGTACTCCTTGCCCTCGATGCGGAGCAGCCCCTTCTCCCGCACCGCCGCCTCGGTCTTGAGCTGGACCAGGTCCTCCCACCGCTGCACGTCGGCCTTGATGAAGCCCCGCTCGAAGTCGGTGTGGATCGTCCCGGCCGCCTGGGGCGCGCTCATGCCGTCGTGGATGGTCCAGGCGCGGCACTCGTCCACGCCCACCGTGAAGAAGGTGGAGAGCCCGAGCAGCTCGTAGCCGGCGCGGACCAGCCGGTTCAGCCCCGGCTGCTCGAGCCCCAGGCTGTGCAGGAAGTCGAGCCGCTCCGCCGCGGGAAGCTCGGAGAGCTCGGCCTCCACCTTTCCGCTGATGACGACCCAGCGGGCCCCCTCCTCGGCGGCGAGCGCCTTCACCACGGCCACGGTCGGGTCGTCGGCGCGGGTCAGCTGGTCCTCGTCGACGTTGGCGATGTAGAGCACCGGCTTGCCGGTGAGCAGGAACAGGTCGGAGAGGACGGCGAGCGCCTCGGGGGCGAGCTTCTGCAGCCGCACCGGGGTCCCCTTCTCTAGCCCTTCCTTCACCTGGTCGAGCACCACGATCTCGGCCTTGGCGATCTCGCCGGGCTTGCCCGGCGCCTTGGCGTCCTTCGCCTTCCGCTCCCGGCGTCGCTCGATCTGCTCGAGGTCCTTCAGCATCAGCTCGGTCTCGACCACGTCGCGGTCGCTCCGCGGGTCGACCTTGCCGCACACGTGGACCACGTCGGGGTCGGCGAAGCAGCGCAGCACGTGGGCGACCGCGTCCACCTGCCGGATGTGGGAGAGGAACTGGTTGCCGAGACCCTCCCCCTTCGACGCCCCGGCCACCAGCCCGGCGATGTCGACGAACTCGAGCGTCGTGGGGACGGTCTTCATGGGATGAAAGAGGGCGGCGAGCTGGACCAGCCGCTCGTCGGGGACCGGGACCACGCCCACGTTCGGATCGATGGTGCAGAACGGGTAGTTGGCCGCCTGGGCCTGCGCCTGCCCGAGGAGTGCGTTGAAGAGGGTCGACTTGCCGACGTTCGGCAGGCCGACGATTCCGATGGCGAGGCCCATGGCTTCCGATCCGTTCCGCTGGAAAAGCGAAGCTCCGACGGACTGGCGTCCGCCGGAGCCGCGCGAGGACTGTCGTCCGGGGGGCTTAGGCCCGTCCGGTCGGGAGATCCTTGATGTACTCGTCGACGAGCTGACGCTGGGTCTTCTCGTCGAGGCTCGACTTCACGATGCGGCTGGCGGCGGCGACGGCCAGGTCGGCCACCTCCGCGCGCAGCTGCGTGATCGCCAGTCGCCGCTCCTCGCCGATGGCCTTGCGGGCGGCGGCGACGAGGTCGTCGGCCTCCTTGCGGGCCTGGGCGGTGAGCTGGGT
>CAIVAR010000113.1 GCA_903904005.1 uncultured Anaeromyxobacter sp. | reverse complement strand
GATCGACGTGGAGATGAGCTTCGTCGAGCAGAACGACATCTTCGACGTCATCGAGGGGCTCGTGGTCCGGCTCTGGAAGGAGGTGCTGGGGATCGAGATCCCGCGCCCGTTCCGGCGCATGCCCTTCGACGAGTCGATGGCCAAGTACGGCAACGACAAGCCCGACCTGCGTTTCGGCATGGAGCACGTGGTCCTCACGGAACTGGTGCGTCAGCACGGCGGCGGCGGGGTTCCCCTGCTGAAGGACGCGGTCGAATCGGGCGGCATCGTGAAGGGCATGAAGGTGCCCGCCTCGGCCAGCTTCTCCCGGACCGAGATCGACAAGCTCGAGGAGTACGTGAAGGGCATGGGCTCGAAGGGGCTGGCCCGGGCCAAGGTGGGCGAGGGCGGGGAGTGGACCCAGTCCCCCTTCGCCAAGACCATCACCCCCGAGCTGCGCCTGGCGATGAACGCCGCCGTCGGCGCCCAGCCCGGCGACCTGGTCCTCTTCCAGTTCGGCAAGCCCTCCACGGTGCACACCGTCATGGCCAACCTGCGCGTGCACCTGGCCAAGAAGATGGGGCTCATCCCGGAGTACGGTTCGGGCGGCAACTGGAACTTCCTCTGGGTGGTCGACCCGCCGCTCTTCGAGTTCGACGAGGAGGCCGGAACCTGGGCCGCGGCGCACCACGCCTTCACGCGCCCCCGCGACCAGGATCTGCCCTTCCTCGAGACCGACCCCGGCAAGGTGTACTGCTGGCGCTACGATCTGGTGCTGAACGGCTTCGAGATCGGCGGCGGCTCCATCCGTCTCCACGACCCCGAGGTCCAGGCCCGCGTCTTCCGCGCCATGGGGATCTCGGACGAGGACGCCCGATCCAAGTTCGGCTTCCTCCTCGACGCCCTGAAGATGGGCGCGCCCCCGCACGGCGGCATCGCCCTCGGCATGGACCGCCTGGTCATGCTCCTCACCGGCGCCGAGTCGCTGCGCGACGTGGTGGCCTGGCCCAAGACGCAGAAGGGCACCGATCTGATGACCGGGGCTCCGGGCGACGCCGATGCCAAGCAGCTCCGTGAACTCTCCGTGAAGAGCACCGTCGAGCCGGGGAAGTAGCGAACGCCCCTCATGGCGGGTCCGGCGCACCAGGGAGGCTACGACGTCGTCGTCCTCGGCGGCGGCGTGAACGGCGCGGGCGTGGCCCGCGACTGCGCCATGCGCGGCCTGTCGGTGCTGCTGCTCGAGAAGCGGGACCTCGCCTGCGGGGCCTCGGGCGCCAGCTCGGGGATGATCCACGGCGGCATCCGCTACATGACGAGCGACCGGAACGTCACGGCGCTCGCCTCCCGCGACGCCGGCTACATCCGGCACATCGCCCCGCACCTCACCTTCCGGATCCCCTTCCTGCTGCCCTTCGCCTCCCAGGCCGAGGGCTCGCGCCTCCTCGACCGGGTCACCTGGTACGCCACCGAGGTCTACGTCGGCACCTACGACCTCTTCCAGCCGCTCAAGGGGGGCAAGCCCTCGGTGCGCCTGTCGGCGGACGAGCTCTACCGGGTCGAGCCGGGGCTGCGCCCGGGGCTCCACGGCGCGGTGACGCTCGACGAGTGGGGCATCGACGGCCAGCGCCTCTGCCTGCTGAACGCCCTCTCGGCGGCCGACCACGGCGCCGACGTGCGGACCTGGACCGAGGCCACGAGCCTGGTCCGCGAGCAGGGCAGGGTGGTTGCGGTCCGCTTCCGGGACGCCGTCACCGGGGAGCACGGCGAGGCCCGCGCCGGGGTGGTGGTGAACGCCACCGGCGGATGGTCGCCCCAGTTCGGCCGGTCGAACGGCTTCCAGGTGCCCATGCGCCCGGGCAAGGGGGTCCACCTCTCGCTCGACCGGCGCCACGGGAACTACGGGATCATCTGCACGGCCGTCGACGGCCGCCAGATGTTCCTCATGCCGCACGAGATGGAGTCGATCATCGGGACCACCGACGACGACTTCTTCGGCGACCCCGACGACCTCGACGCCACCGCCGACGAGGTGGCGTACCTGGTGGACGGCGCGGCCTCGCTCGTGCCTTCCGTCCGCGAGGCGCGCATCACCCGGGCGTGGTGGGGAGTCCGGACCACGCTCTTCGAGTACGGCGTCGAGGAGGACGATCTCTCCCGCGACCACCGGATCTACGACCACGCCGGCGAGGGCTCGGCGGGGCTCCTCTCGTTCGTGGGGGGCAAGCTCGCGAGCTACCGGGCCCAGTCGGAGGAGCTCACCGACCGGGTGGCGGCCATGCTCGGCAAGGCGACGCTGCCCTGCCGGACCCACGAGGTGCCGCTTCCCGGTGGGGACGAGGTCCCGTCGCCCCGGGAACTCGCGGCACGGCACGGCATCGCCGAGCCCGTCGCGGCCCGGATCGTCTTCCGGCACGGATCGCTGGCGCGCGAGGTCCTCCGGCTCGTCGACGAGGACCCGCGGCTGAAGCTCGTCCTCTGCCGGGACGAGGGGATCCTGGCCGCCGAGGTGGCCTGGATCGCCCGGCACGAGCGGGTTCGCCGGCTCCAGGATCTGCGCCGCCGCTGCCGGCTGGCGCTGGGGGGGTGCGGCGGTCTCGACTGCGCTCGCCCGGCGGCCCAGATCGTGGCGCGCGAGCTCGACTGGGACGCCGACCGGCTCCGCGCCGAGCTCTCCGACCTGCTGGAGGCCGGCTGGCGCGAGCGGCGCGCCGTCCTCGACGGCTGGCAGCTCGCCGAGGAGGAACTCCTCCGCGCCGTCCACCGTGGACTGGGGGGGCTGTGATGGCGCCTGCCCCCCGCATCGAGTGCGACGTGCTCGTGGTGGGCGGCGGCATGGCCGGCGCGACCGCGGCACTCGCGGCGCGGGAGGCCGGCGCACGCGTGGTGATGGCCCGGAAGTCCCCCGGTAGCACCGGTCTCTCCGGCGGCGCGGTGTCGGTGGCACAGGATCCGGCGTGCATGCCCGACGCACCGTTCGCCGCACGCTCCGGCGTGGTCGAGTCGGCGCGGCGCATCGCGGCCACGCGCCCCGGCCACCCGTACGGGCTGCTCCGGGACCGGCTCGACCGGCTCTGGAACGCCGTCGAGTTCGCCACCGGGCAGCTCTCCTCGGTCCTCGCCCCGCCCACCGGGCGCAACCGGTGGCTTCTCACCCCCTTCGGCCACGCCCACCCGGCCGCCGCCTGCCAGCGCACGATGGCCGCCGGCGACCTCGCCGAGGTGCGGGGGACGCTCGTGGTCTGCGGCTTCGAGGGGCACCTGGGATGGGATCCGGGGCTCGTCGCCTCCGGGGCCGTGCGGGTCGAGCCGCTCGGCGGTCCCCGGCCACGCGCCGTGCTCCTCGACCTGTTCCGATGGGAGGAGGGTGCCGTCGGCACGCCCTTCGACCTGGCCCGGCTCCTCGAGGCCCCGGGCGCGGCAGAGGAGGCGGGGAAGATCCTGAAGCGCATCCTCGCGCGGGGGGACGCGGCGGCCGTGCTGCCCCCCGTGCTGGGAATCGATCCGGCGGCCCGGGTCCCGGAGCGCATGTCCGCCGAGGCCGGGATCCCGGTGGCCGAGTTCCTCTCCGACCTCCCCAGCGTCCCCGGTCTCCGGATGCACCGGGCCATCGAGGCCCGCCTGGCTGCGGCCGGTGTGGAGGTCCTCGGGGGCGAGGTCCGGTCCGGTGCCGGCCCCGACCTTCCCGCAGCGGTGGGAGGGCGCGAGGTGGTGGCGCGCTCCTGGGTCCTCGCCAGCGGCCGGTTCGTCGGCGGTGGGATCGAGCGGCGGGGCGAGCTGCGCGAGTCGGTCCTGGGGCTCCCCGTGCAGGCGTCGGAGGGCCCCTTCGCCGACCCGTCGATCCGCTTCGCCGCGCGTGCCGCAGCCACGCTCACCCAGGCGGACAGCCGCGCACCGCAGGCGCTGCTCGCCGCCGGCTTGCGGGTGGACGGGGAGCTCCACCCGCTCGATGCCGAGGGGCGCGTGGTCCATCCGCGCGTCTTCGCCGCCGGCGCCGTGGTGGGGGGCCATGACCCCGCTTCGGACGGTACCGGCATGGGGGTGGCCATCTTCACCGGCTGGCTGGCCGGGCGCGCCGCCGCGGGGAGGGGCGCTTGAGCAAGGTCCGGAGCTACGCCTGGCTCGCCTGGCGCGCCGTCGTTCCCCACCCGCTTCGCGCGCTCCGCCGCCGCGGCACGGGGGAGGAGCGGTTCCTCGCCGCGTACGCCACGGAGGGGCTCGCCCCCACCGGGCTCGAGGCCCGGGCCGACGCCGACGCCTCGAGCGCCTGCATCTCCTGCGGCCTCTGCGAGTCGGCCTGCTCCCTGCGCGCCGCCATCCCCGCCATCCGCAGCCTGGGGCTCCACGCCGCCTTCCGGCTCTGCGGAAAGAGCGACGAGATGCTGGCCCACGCGTCGGCGGAGCTGTCCGCCTGCGCCGCCTGCACCGGCTGCGAACCGCTCTGTCCCACCGGGGTGCCCATCACCCGGCTGGTGAGGGCCCTGGCGGCCCGGGCCGCGGTCCTGGACGCGGCGCGTCGGGAATTGCCGCCCCGGGAGCGCTAGACTCCCCCCGGGAGGCGACGTGCGACCTTTTCTCATCGTGAACCCCGCCAGCGGGGGCGGCCGGACCGGACGCCACTTCGACCGCATCGCCGCGGCCGTGAAGGAGACCCACGGCCAGTTCGAGGCGGTCTTCACGACCCGCCGGGGCGAGGCTGTAGACATCGCGCGGGATGCCGCCCGGGGCGGCGAGCGCATGGTGGTCGCGGTGGGGGGAGACGGGACCGCGAGCGAGGTGGTGGACGGGCTCGCGGGGGCTGGCCCCGTGGTCGAGCCGGAGGTGCTCTTCGGCTGCATCCCGCACGGCACCGGCGGGGACCTGCGCCGGTCGCTCGGCTGGCCGGGCACCCCCGAGGAGGCGGCACGCGCCCTCGCCGTCGGGGTGACCGTGACCTGCGACATCGGGATGGTGGAGTACACCGCGACCGATGGGACGGCGCGGAAGCGCCACTTCGTCAACGTCTCCAGCTTCGGGGTCTCGGGGCGGGTGGTCCGGGAACTGGCGAAGGGGGGGCGGCTCGGCGGCGGAAAGCTCACCTACACGCTCGCGAGCGCGAAGGCGCTCCTCG
Organism: uncultured Anaeromyxobacter sp.; assembly: GCA_903904005.1. Taxonomy (GTDB): domain Bacteria; phylum Myxococcota; class Myxococcia; order Myxococcales; family Anaeromyxobacteraceae; genus CAIOAK01. The sequence goes on along the minus strand of CAIVAR010000113.1, from coordinate 42,055 downwards.
GCTACCGGGACCAGCCGGTCCGCTGGCGGATCGACGGCGGCGACTGGGTCGAGGACCGGGTCACGGCCATCGCCGTGTGCAACGGGCGCTACTTCGGTGCCGGGATGATGGTGTCCCCCTCGGCCCGGATGGACGACGGCTGGCTCGACGTCACCGCCTGGAAGGGGCTCGGCTTCTCCGACTTCCTCACCAAGCGGCGCATGCTCTACGACGGGACCCACGTGAAGCTGCCCAACACCCGTTGCCTCCGCGCGCGGGTCGTCGAGGCCGAGCCGCTCGAGGGTGCCGAGGTGCTGCTCGACGTGGACGGGGAGCAGCCGGGGAGGCTCCCGGCTCGCTGGTCGCTTCTTCCCGGGGCGCTGCGGGTCAGGGTCCCGCTCGTCCGTCCGTGACCGGCGGCGCGCCGCGCGACTCCAGGGCCGCCGCCACCTCCAGCGCGGGCCCGAGCGCCCCCTTCCCGCGGCGGGTGAGCACCTCCGTGCGGAGCCGATCGAAGGCCGCCTCTGCGCGGAGCGATGCCTGGACCTCGAGGGCGCGGAGCCCGCGGCGGAGTCCCGGCCCCGTCGCCGGGTCGCCCTCCGCCTCGCGCCGGGCGGTCCGCAGGACCTCCGCGGCGACCCGCGCGTCGTTCAACTCGCCGAGAATGTCCTGGAGCCGCTTCAGGGATTTGAGCGCCCGCCCCGGCGAGGCCCCGGTCCCGTTCCGGAGCGGCTCGAGGAGGTAGCGCAGCCGCTTGCCCCGGATGCGGGCACGGTGGGCCAGCGGTGCGTCGTCGAGCGACTCCACCCGGGCGAGGAAGCCGGCCACGGCCCGGGCCTGCTCCCGGATCCGGGAGGCGACGGCGGCGCCGAAGGTCTCCCCTGGCGGGGCGTTCCGCCGGGCGCTCGATTCCGTACCCAGGCAACGGGAGAGCCTGTCGGCGGTCGCGACGAGCCTTCCACCCGTTCTCTGGAGCCCGGTCACGCCCTCCCGCGGGGCGAGCCGCCGCGCCAGCCAGGCGGCCGCGGGGCGCTGCGCAGCCGGACGTTCCGGGGCCACCTGCCCGAGCCAGGCGAGGAGCACCTCGGCGTCCCTGGCCTCGCCCGTCGACCGGGCCACGCGCCGGAGGCGTCGCAGGTCCTTGTCGCGCACCGCCCGGGGGAGGACGCCCCGCCAGGCGCGCAGCGCCGAGCGGAGCCGCCGGACCGATACCCGGAAGTCGTGGAGCGCCTCGTCGTCGCCCGGCACTCCGAGCCGCCCGGCGCGCTCGCGTGCCTCGGCGAGGAGCGCGAGCACGACGACGCGCGCTCCCTCGGAGGTCGGCCGGTCGAGGAGGTCGGGAACGGGGGTCATGGCTCGCTCCCCCGGATGCTATCAGCAGCAGCGCCACCAGGCGGTGGCGACCAGCTTCCGCCGAACCCGAACCTCGGCCCGTCGCCGCAGTTCCTCGATCGCCCGGTCCTTGTCGGCGAGCCGGAGGGCCTCCGCGGAGCGCAGGTCGTCGAGCCGCCGGCGGTACTCCCGCTCGGCCCGCTCGACGAGGGTCCGCCGCTCCGGGAGCGAGAGCGACCCGCCGGACTCCTGGAGGCTCGCGCGGGCGCGCCGCCAGGCCTCGCGCGCCTCGTCGGCCGTCCGTCGCGGCCCCTCGAGCGCGTCCTCGATGGAGCGGTCCCAGCGCTCCCGGGCCAGGTCGATGGCGGCGGCGGAGCGGGCCTCCACCTCCGTGCGCGCGGCACCGGCGAGGCGGGTCACGGCCTCGTCGGGGAGGGAGCCGAGCGGTGTCGACCCTCCCGGGGCCCCCTGGCCCGGGCGGGCCGGCAGCGCCGCGAATACCGCCGCGTCGGCGGGGTCGAGCACCTGCCAGCCCGCACCGTCCCGCCACAGGACGAGGTGGACGACCCGCTCCTCGGGGACGAGCCCCTCGAGCCCGAGGCGCCAGGCGAACCACCAGCCCTCGCGCCCCGCCAGCCCGCCGAGCCGCACCGGGAGCGCCGCGGCCTCCACCTCGATCCGGTGGACCGCCTCCGCCGGCCGGGCCTTCACCGCTTCGGCCGCCGCCCGTGCCAGGCGCCCCCGACGCTCCGCGGGGGGGAGGGCGGCTCCCAGGCCGGCCTGGCCGAGGTCCGCTCCGCCGTCCATCACCGACCGGACGAGGGCCTCCTCGGCGGCCGCCCGCGTGCCCATCGCCTCCCCGGCCTCACGCTCGGTGAGGCGCATCCGCGCCCGGACGTCGCCGTCGAACCGCTCGAAGAGGAGGGATCGCGCCGCCGCGAGGCGCGCCTCGATCCGGCCGTCGAGGTCGCCGCGCAGCGCCTCGAAGGCCCTGTCGACCTCCTCGCCGGTGCGGCACGACTGGTAGATGTCGAGGATCCTCCGCTCGAAGTCGATGCCGCTGCCCAGCGCGCCGAGCACCTCGTCGGAGGATCCGAAGACCCCGTCGAAGAGGGCCAGCTTCTCGCCGAGTAGGGCGTAGAGCCTCGCGTCTGCCGCGTTCCTGCGGTTGAGGAAGTTCACCACGAGGACGTCGCGGGACTGTCCGTACCGGTGGCAGCGGCCGATGCGCTGCTCGATCCGCTGGGGGTTCCAGGGCAGGTCGTAGTTCACCACCAGGTTGCAGAACTGGAGATTCAACCCCTCCGCGCCGGCCTCGGTCATGAGCAGCACCTGGGTCCGGTCGCGGAACTCCTCGACGAGCGCCTGCCTCCGGTCGGCGGAACCGGCGTCGCCGGAGAGGCAGGTGACCGACCAGCCGCGCCCCTCGAGGAGCTCCCGGAGGTAGTCCTGCGTCCGGCGGAACTCGGTGAAGATCACCGCCTTCTCCGGCCACCCGCAGGCCCGCGCCACCGTGAAGGCCCGATCGAGCCCGCGGGAGAGGGCCTCTCCCTTGGCGTTCACGCGGATGGCCCGGGCGGCCCGGGCGAAGCCGCGCAGCTCCTGGAGCTCGGCCTCCATCCGGCGGCGGAGCGTCGGGGTCGGCCGCGGCGCTCCCCCCGGCGGCTCCTCCCATTCCTCGGCCTCCTCGGCGAAGCCCTCCAGCTCCGGGCAGTCGGCCGGCACCGCGCCGATCCCGGCCAGGGTGTGCTCGAGCGACCCGGCCAGCCGGTCGAGCGTGCTCGCCAGCGCGAACGAGGAGGAGGCGAGGATCTTCCGGTAGACGAGGACGAGGAGCGCGCGGCGCGCCGGGGGGATGGCGAGCGCGTCCTCGCGTCGGAGGTAGTCGCTCACCCCGTCGTACAGGGCCTGCTCCTCCGCCGATGGCGCGAAGTCCTCCACCATCGAGCGCCGGGCCGTGAAGCGGACGTACTCCTTCACCTGGCGGCGCAGGGTGCGGAAGACCACCGGGGCCAGGCGGGCCTGGAGGTCCCGGGCCCGCTCCTCGGTGAGGTCGCCGGTGGCGTAGCGGAGCCGGAAGGCGTCCTCGTCGCCGAGGAGGTTCTCGTCGAGGAAGGAGGCGAGCCCGAGGAGCTCCATCAGGTCGTTCTGCAGGGGGGTCGCGGTGAGCAGGAGCTTGGGCGTCCGCTTGAGGGCGCGCCGGAGCGCCTGGCCGGTCCGGTGGTCGCGCCGCCAGGCGTTCCGCATCCGGTGGGCCTCGTCGATCACCGCCACGTCCCAGGGCACCCGTGCGAGCTCGTCGGCACGGAGCGCGGCGAAGGCGGTGGAGGCGATGACGATCCCCGGGCGGTCGAACGGGTTGCCGGGCAGCGCCCGGGCCCGCTCGCCGTCGAGCACCTCGGCGGTCAGGCCGAACCGGGAGCGCAGCTCGTCGCGCCACTGGTTGCGCAGGGACGCGGGGACGAGGATCACCGCCCGGTCGCGCCCCTCCGAGGCGAGCTGGGCGAGCACCAGCCCGGCCTCGATGGTCTTGCCGAGCCCCACCTCGTCGGCCAGCACCGCGCCGCCCGTGGGCAGGGCGGCGAGCGCGAAGGCGGCCGCCTCCACCTGGTGGGGGTTCAGGTCGAGCGAGGCGTGGGCCAGCGCCGGAGCGAGCCGGGCGGCTCCACTGCCTCCCCGTGCGGTGAGCGTCTCGGCGGCGACGAGCTCGTGGAACGGGGTGAGCGCACCGGCACGGCGGGGCGGTCGCCCCTCCGTCGCGCGGACGCGATCCTCGACGCGGACACCCGCCGCCACCCGACCCACCCGTACCTCCCGCGCCGCCCGCACGACCCGCCTCGACCTCGCGACCCGCCTCGAATCTACCACGCCGATTGCCTTCCCCGCGCCTCCGCTGTAGATCGCCCTCGATGCAGATCTCCATCAACGGCGAGATTCGCGAGGTGGCCGATGGGACCACCGTGTCGGGCCTGCTCGCGCTGCTCGGCGTGAAGGCCCCCCGGGTCGCGGTCGAGGTGAACGAGACCGTGGTCACGCGCGACCGGCACGAGGAGCACGTCCTCCGCGGCGGCGATGCGGTGGAGATCGTGGCGTTCGTGGGAGGAGGATGATGGTGGAGGCGCGCGCGGCGGACGGCTGGTCGATCGGCAAGCACGAGTTCGGGAGCCGGCTGCTCGTCGGCACCGGCAAGTACGCGGACTTCCCCACCATGCAGCGGGCGCTCGTCGCCTCCGGGGCCGAGGTGGTCACGGTGGCGGTTCGCCGGCTCGACCTCTCGAAGCAGGGGGAGGCGTCGTTGCTCTCCTGGATCCCGAAGGGGATGAAGCTGCTCCCCAACACCGCGGCCTGCTTCACCGCCGACGAGGCGGTCCGCACGGCGAGGCTGGGGCGGGAACTCGACATGGGCGACCTCGTGAAGCTCGAGGTCATCGGCGACCGGCGGACCCTCTTCCCGGACGTGGTGGGGCTCGTCGAGGCGGCGCGCATCCTGGTGAAGGAGGGGTTCACGGTCCTCCCGTACACGAACGACGACCCGGTCACCGCGAAGCGGCTCGAGGATGTCGGCTGCGCGGCGGTGATGCCGCTCGGCGCGCCCATCGGCTCCGGGCTCGGGATCCGCAACCCCTACAACCTCCGCATCGTCATGGAGACGGTGAAGGTTCCGGTGCTCGTCGACGCGGGTGTCGGAACCGCCAGCGACGCCGCGATCGCCATGGAACTCGGCGCCGTCGCGGTCCTCATGAACACGGCCATCGCCGACGCGGGCGATCCGGTGCTCATGGCCGAGGCCATGCGGGACGGGGTCGCTGCCGGCCGCAAGGCGTTCCTGGCGGGGCGGATGCCGATGCGCCTCCACGCGGCGGCCTCGAGCCCCATGACCGGGCTCGTGGGTTCCCCCCGGTAGGGCGGCTACCCGGCGAAGGGGGCGAGCGGCTCGAACCGGTCGGGGACGAACCGGAAGACGCGCGACGGGCGCCCCCAGTTGCCGGCCGCGAACCCCTGGCAGATCCGCTCGTAGGCGGTCGGGTGCTGGTGCGGGGCGAACTCCTCGACCGTCCCCTGCAGGGCCCAGCCCTCGAAGGTGTCCAGGTCGACCACGATGCGGGTCTCCTGCCGGTTCACCTTGAGGTTCATGTAGGTCTTGAGCGCCAGCCCGTCGCCGTGGAAGAGGTGGAGCCGGTCGGATTTCATCTCGTGGTGGAAGACGAACCGCGGCGAGATGTTGGCGGTCTCCCCCATGCCGACGAGGGCGTACTTCACGCTCCCCACGGTCTGCTCGACCTCCGCGAAGGGGATCTGCTCGAAGAACTTCATCGTGTAGGGGCTGTGGTGGACCGTGTAGATCTGCCGCCCCTCGACGACGATGCCGTCGCCCTCGGGCTGGAAGACCTGCCCCTCCGATCCGGCCCCGGCGAGCGGCCGGGACTTGATCTGGTAGCCCTGGTACTGCTCCACCTTGTCGACGTGGACGGTGATGCACTCGTTGCGGGCCAGCGCGCGGGGCAGCCGGCCGCCCAGGTGGACGCGCATCTCCGACGGTGCGCTCCCCGCCTGCAGCCGCTTCACGGGCAGGATGGCCACCGAGGCGTGGGTCCCGGGGAGGCTCGTCGTCCCCATGAAGGTCAGGACCTTGTCGAACTTCACGGTGGGGAAGTGGGGCGCCTGCTTCGCCCGCTGGGCGTCCAGGAATTCGAGGAGGATGTTCACGTCGCTGTTCAAGAAGGTGACCTCTCGGGCATGCTCGCCCCGGAAACCGCCGAATGATGCCCTCGACCCTCCCGCGTGTCCACCTCGTCACTGACCCTTCTGCGGGGTGCGACCTCGTCGCGAAGGTCGCGGCGGCCCTCCGGGGCTTGCCGCCCCGCATCGTGGCGGTCCAGTTCCGGTCGAGGGGAACCCCCGGTCGGGAACTCCTGGCCACCGCGCGCGCGCTGCGGGAGGTGGTCGGTGAGGCGGGGCAACTCCTCCTCGTGAACGACCGGGTCGACGTCGCGCTCGCGGCCGGGGCCGACGGCGTGCACCTGCCCGCGGCGGGGATCCCTCCCGGCGAGGCCCGGCGCCTCCTGGGGACCGGGGTCGTCGCCGTTTCCTGCCATTCCGCGGCGGACGTGCTTCGCGCCCGGGACGGCGGCGCCGACTTCGCGACCTTCGGACCGATCTTCGACACGCCGTCGAAGAGGGGCTACGGCGCGCCCGTGGGGCTCGACAGGCTGCGGGAGGCATCCGCCCTGGGGCTGCCGCTCGTCGGTCTGGGGGGCATCGACCTGGGCAACGCCTGCTCGGTCCTGGACGCCGGCGCGTACGGGGTAGCCGCCATCCGGGCCTGGCTCGAGGCCGAGGATCCCGGCGTCGTCGTCCGGGCGTTCCTGGCGGCGGCGAAGACGAGAACGGGGTGAGAGAAATGGGACACGGACACGGACCTTACGACCGGCACCGGAACCCGGAGGACTTCGCCCGGTACCTGGGGAAGCTCGAGAACCCGGAGCGCGCGGCCTGGCAGAAGCCCGACCGGGTGGTCGAGCTGCTCGGCCTCGAGGCCGGCGACGTCGCCTGCGACGTCGGGGCAGGGCCGGGCTACCTGGCCTTGCGGATGGCGCGGGCCGTCGGACCGGCCGGCGCGGTCTACGCGATCGACGTCGACCCCCGGATGATCGAGGCCGTCTCCCGGCGCAGCGAGGAGGCCGGGATCCGGAACCTCCACCCGATCCTCTCCGACGCCCGGAAGGGCGCGCTTCCCCCGCGGCGCTGCCAGGTGATTCTCGTGGTGAATGCGTTCCACCACTTCCCCGACGGAGCCGCCTATCTGAAGAAGCTCGCCGGGAGGCTCTCCGCCGGTGGGCGCATCGTCGTCGTCGACTTCCACCGGCGGAAGCTGCCGGTCGGGCCGCCGCCGGACCACAAGGTCTCCCGGGCGGACGTCGCCGCCGCGGCGCGCCGGGCGGGGCTCGAGGTGGCACGGGAGCGGAGGTTCCTCCCCTACCAGTACTTCCTCGAGCTGGCGGTGATCAGGGGATCGAAGCCGGGTCGGGCGTCCGGGAGACCGGTCGGGAAGGGGAGGGGCGCGAGGAGGCCGCCACCCCGAGGGCGAGCGCGAGGAGCACGAGGTCGCGCAGCACGGTCCACCAGGTAGCCGGGTCGTTCCCGCCGAAGCAGCCGCAGGCGAGGTCGATCCCGCGGGCCAGCGCGCTCGCAAGCCCCACGGTGAAGACCGCGAGCAGGGCGGCGAGGACCAGGGCCGCGGCCCGCGACCAGAGGTTCGCGAGCAGCGCGACCGAGGCCGCGATCTCGACCCCCACCACCATCGCCGCCGTGGCCGAGACCAGCGCGGCGGGCACGATGCGGTAGTTGGCGACGCTCTCGGCGAAGGCGCCCATGTCGGGCACCTTGGTGGCCGAGGCCCAGAGGAAGAGGGCGCCGAGGAGGAGGCGGGCGGCGGTGGCGACGCGGTTCACCTGGGAACGGCCTCCAGGCCGCAGACCCCGCACATGCCCGCCTCGGAGGGGCCCTTGCTGGCCACCCAGGCGGGCCAGGCGCCCTGCAGGACGCGCACGTCCGGGAGCCCGGCCCGGCGCAGGCGTCCGGCGACGTCGTCGGCCACCGCGCAGCTGTACTCCCCGTCGTAGACCACCACGAGCGCATAGGTCCGGAGCTGGCCGATGGCAGCGGGCTCGTCGGGGTGCCCGGCCGGGGGGAGGTGGATGGCGTTGGCGATGTGGCCGTGGGCGTACTCGTGGGCGCCGCGGGCGTCGACGAAGCCGGCCAGGCAGGCGGTGCAGAGCCCCTTCGCGTCCTCGACCCCGATCCGGGTGGCCCGCCAGGGGGCGGGAGCCGAGACGGCGGGGGTCTCCGTGGCGGGCATGGCGCAGGAGCCGCCGCCGGCCTCCGCGGCCGAGATGACGGGCTGCTGGAGGGCCGCAGGGTGGGGCGACAGCGCGTTGGCGGCGAGCCCCATGGCGCTTCCGGCCACGGCGATCAGGGCCATCTGGGCGAAGGTGTTCATCGGCACGGGATGCTAACCCGGGAACGGCGCGGCGGGGGCGTCGATTCCCGCCCCGGGCCCGGGCATCCGGACGGGTATCCCGGCGGGTGCCGGACGGGGTGCACGCCCCGCCGGGTGCGGCTATATTGCGCGCCGCCATGGGCGTACCCGTCTACGAGATCTCGAAGGACTTCCTGTTCAGCGCCGCGCACCAGATCCGGTTCCACCCGGGGAAGTGCGAGCGGCTGCACGGCCACAACTGGCGGATCCGGCTCCACGCCCGGGCCTCGAAGCTGAACCACCTGTCGATGGTGGTCGACTTCGCCGACCTGCAGCGGATCGTGGCGGACATCGGGGCGCGGTTCGATCACCGGAACGTGAACGAGATCCCCCCGTTCGACGAGGTGAACACCACCGCGGAGAACATCGCGAAGTTCTTCTACGACGAGGCCAATCGAAAGATCGCCGAGATCGAGGGAGAGCGGGTCCGGGTGTCGAAGGTCGAGGTCTGGGAGAACGAGGGGTCGCTGGCGGTGTACAGGGAGGAATGAGCGGCGCGGCCTTCAGGCCGCGCAATGGCCTCGTACGGCCGGTCTCCCCGCCTCACGTTCCCCGGTTCACCTGGATGAACTGGCGCTGTCCGTCGCCCCGGCCAGCCTCTCCCGCATCGCCTTGGCCTCGATGAGGAGCGGGAGGTCCGGGTCGGCCCGCTCCCACCGTTTCAGCATCTCGGCGTTCCGCTCGCGCGCCTTCGGGAGGTCGCCCGCCTTCTCGTAGCAGGTGGCGAGCCGGTGGAGGATGAGCGGCAGGAAGTAGGACCGATACCAGGGCTGCGATGGCCACGGCACGGCGCGGGCCTCCTCCAGGGACTTCACCGCTCCCGGGCAATCACCCGAGGTGAAGTGGAACGTGCCGGCGAGCTGCCGGCCGAAATAGCGGTCCATGACGGAAGCGTCCCCCAGGTTCCCGGCGAGTAGCCGGTCCGCATCCTCCAGCCTTCCCTCGCTCCACGCCAGGATGGCCTCCCCGGCACGACGTTCCAGCTCAACCAGGGACGTGTTCCAGTCCGGACTCGACTTCACGCCAAGGACCCGTGCCCTCGACCGGACCTTGTCTCCAGCGAACGCGAAGTAGCGGGCTCCATCCAAGTCGACCTGCCAGGCTGGCTCCTTGGCCTCTCTTGCATAGAGAAGGAGCGCGGGCTCGAGTTCGTCCGCCGACCCCTTCGCACGCGCGAACTGGACGGCTACCCATGATGGCAGGACCGGCTTCCCAACGCGCCCTTTCCACAGCGCGGTGTCCTCCCGCACCCTCCCGCCCGAGAGGAGCGCGAAATGGAGCGCGTGATACGGGGGACTCTTCCCCTTCAGCCGTGGATTCTCCTCGGGGTGCTCGAAGAGGGTGAACGCGGCGCGGGTCTCGGCCTCGGCCTCGGCCATGCGCCCCTGGAAGTTGAGGTACGCGCACCAGAGGAGGCCCCTGAAGCCGGGAGTGCCGCGAAGCCGTGCAACCCGATCGAGGAGCGCGATGCCCTCGGGTTCCTTGCCGGCAGCCAGGAGCGCGACCGCGACGGTCTCGAGTTCGTTGGCCTTCCTCGCGGCGGCAGGGGTGTCGATCACCTGGGCCTCGTCGTACTGGACGGCGGCCGCTGCGCGCTGCTCGATGAACGGGAGGAACCGCTCGGTCTGGCCGGTCCACCAGATGACATCGAGCAGGTGATCGGCGATCGCGAAGTTCGTTGGGTCGAGCTGGAGGGCGCGCTCGAATTACTGGACCGAGGCTCCCAGGTTCACCCACCAGTGATAGAACACGTCGCCGACCTGGAAGAGGACGTCCTTGTCGAGGGGGTAGGTGGCGACGGCCTCCTCGGAAAGCCGTGTGGCGTCGTCCAGCCGCCTGTCGACGAGCGCCCGGAACAACCGGAGGGTGAGTCGCTCCTTTTCCGGCAGCCGGCTGGCCCTCGCCTCGGCGGCCTCCACCTCCTTGAGGCCGGGCGCCCCGGTGCTGTCGGGCTTCCATTCGTGCAAGAAGGCCGCCCAGGCGAGCTGATGGTACGCGAGGGCGAAGTCGGGGTCCGCCGCCGCCGCCTCCTGCGCCAGCCGGCGCGCCTCCCCGTAGTGCATCCGGTCCATGGCCTGTCGCGACTGGAAAAGGAGCGACCAGGCCTTCGGGTTGTCGGTGGTGATCGAGGACACCTTCGGCGTTGGGGGCGCCGCGGCGTCCGGAGTGCCCAGCCGCTTCCTCGTCGCCGCGCCGAGCCGGTCGACGAGGTCGAAGATGGCCCCCTTGCCGGTGGCACGATCGCTCACCGTGAAGATGTACTCGTCGTGAAGCGGGTCGAGGGCGCGCATCTCGACCACGTAGGCGTCCCCGAGCTTGCGAATGGACGCGAGCAGGAGCGCGTTCGCCCGTGTCTCCCTCCCGACCTCGCGCGCCAGCAGCTCGTCGATGCGCTCGACGTGGTCCTTTCCCAACTGCTTCAGCACGTCGACCATCCGGCCTCGGGTGAGGACGCGAAGCTGGGTACCCTGCTCGAGGGAGGTGATGAGCAGGCCGGAGATGGAGTCGAGCTCCTTCTCCCCGGTCTCGTTCACGAAGTCGGCGACGGCGACGGTGGGGCGGCCTCCCGGGATCTGCCGTTCCCAGATCCGCCAGGTTGCGAGGCCGGCGACGGCCAGGCCCAGCAGGAGGAACGCAGTTCCGACAAGTGCCAGCCTGCGCATGCGGCGTGGGCGGTCCACCCGCTGGCGAGCGGAGCGAAGCTCCGAGAGCCAGGAACGTCCGTCCCTCGGCCTCGCCGCCGGATTCTCCGAGAGCGCAGCCCCCAGCACCTTCGCCACCGGCCGGGGAACACCGGCGAGCTTCGGCGATCCAACCGTTGCAGGTTCCGGCGCTTCTGACCCCTCCCACATCAACTCGGTCTTCGGCTCCGCAGGCGCCGCCCCCGGCTCGGGGGACGGCGTCCTCTCCACCGGTCTCTTCCCGGTGAGCATCTCCCCCAGCACCATCCCGGCCGCCCAGACGTCCGCTCGCTCGTCGACCACCGCACCGGCCGCCTGCTCCGGCGCCATGTACGCCGGCGTTCCCGCGCCGCTCGACCCCGGTGTCCCCAGCAGGTGAGCCAGGCCGAAGTCGAGCAGCTTCACCCGTCCGTCCTCGCAGACGAAGACGTTGGACGGCTTGAGATCCCGGTGCAGCACTCCCCGTGAATGGGCGTGGGCGAGCCCCTCCGCCATCTGCTCGGCGACGCGCAGCGCCTCGTCGACGGGGAGGGGCCCCTTCCCGATCCGCGCGGAGAGCGTCTCGCCCCGCAGCAGTTCCATGACCAGGTACGCGCCGGCCGGACAGCGACCCACGTCGTGGATGGTCACGATGGCCGGGTGGTCGAGCTTCGCGACCGCCTCGGCCTCGTTCTGGATCCACTCCTCGGAAGCGAGGTGCCTCGACCGCCCCGGCTTCAGGGCCTTGAGCGCCACGGTCCGGCCGAGTTGCGGGTCGAAGGCCTCGTAGACCGCGCCGAAGCCACCGCGGCCGATCTCGCGCCGGATCTCGTAGCGGCCGACGACGTCGCCGGGCTGGAGCGGCTCTCGCCAGGACGCCGACAGGTCGTCCTCGGGGACCTGGGCGATCTCGAGCAGGAGGCGGGAGATCGCCCCTGGCTCGGCGCCCTGCGCCCCGTCGCGTGCGGAGTCGGCCACGGCGGTCCCCCTGGAAAGACCGATGCTACGTGAGCGGCACCTCGGTTCTCAACCCTCCACGAAAACGGCCACCCCGGCGTCGCCGAGGTGGCCTCATCGCCCCACTTGGGGCTGCCCTCCGGTGCCCGTCACCCGATGGTCGAGACCGTCACGCAGGCCGAAGCCACGGGCTGCGAACCGGAGGAGCGGGTCGGCGCGGAGGAGATCTGGGTCACGAACGCGCCGAGGACGATGGCGAGGAAGCTGACCACGAAGGCGTCCTTCCAGCCGTGGGACCCCGAGACGTTGAAGTGCAGGCTCTGCCGGGTCTGGGTCGTCATGGCGTTCTCCGTTCCGCGTCGGGGGTTGGAATCCGTTCGCAGGATTGGAGGCGTCGCCCAGGAAGATGTGACCGGATCCCGAAACGGGTAGCGATGTCGTGGGCTTGGCGTCGACCCATTCCGCGACCGGCTCCCGCGCCACCGGGACACTCCGGGTGAAGAGGTCCATGTGCGGGTCGCCGTACGCTTCCCGCGCGGCTTCCAGATTATGGGCGCGGCAGAGGACCCTGCAGTTCTCCACTGTGGAAGGGCCGCCCTTCGCGCGCGGATGGACGTGGTCGATCTCCAGCCTCGCCTCCGACCCACAGATTCCACCCGAGGCAAGCTTCCACTGGCACTTTCCGCCATCGCGGGCCCGCACCTCCCGCTTCACCTTCGCCGGCACGGAGGCCTTGCGCTTCTCCTGCTTCTCGACGAGCAGTTCCAGCGCCGCCGTCAGCACCTGCTCGTCGGTCGCGTTCGGTTGCACGTGCGACTGCCCCGCCTTGGCCTTCTTCAGCAACGCCACGAACTCCCGCGAGACGGTGAGGTGCATCCGGCTCGCGGTGGCGGTCATCGGTTCGATCGCCGAAGGAACCCATTCGGGGCGGGTCCGATCCAGTTCGCCCGGCGAACAGGTCCTGGCTTGGGTTTCCAGAGGTAGCGTCACCGGCAGCGCCACCACCGGAAGCTCGGTGACGATCGTCCTCCGGGGCACCACCGGCGCCGGAAGGAGTTCCGCGACGACCTCCTTCGCCTCCTGCCGGGAGAGACCGAAGAACCGGGGGAGCACCTCTGCCCGGTTCGCCTCGGTGAGCACCTTCTCCACCTCGACCACGGTGGACAGACACAACTTGCCGTTCCGGAGCGGCGGCACGATCTCCGGGAATCGCCGCAGGAGCCTCGCCGCGACCTTGCGGTAGTGGGCGGACGACCGGGGGAGCAGGAGCTCCCGGTGCAGGTATTCGAACAGGTTCGCGTACCCGAGCCGTCGATACGCCCCTGCCTCGTCGAAGGCGGCCAGGGCAACCAGAAAGTCGGCCTGCGAGCCCTGCTCACGGCGGAGCAGGCTGGCGAGCTGGAGGGAGGATTCACGGGCCTCGGAGAGATTCGTGTCGTTCATGAATCCACTCTCTCACGCGAATTTCGTGTCTCGCCAAACGCACGGGAATGCGCTTTCCAGCATTCCCGTGAGAGGGGACGTCGGACCTCGCCCGAATCGCCGCTCGTCGCTCCTGCGCGAAATGCGGGGGCCAGGCACGCCCTCCCGGCGCTGCCTCGACACGGGACGCAATTCTCACGAATCCTCAGTCAAGACAGCGTTTCCTTACGCCCCACTTTCCCGACGGTCCGCGCCGCGGACCGATCCCCGCGCCCGCGCCGCGTAGTCAGCCCCAGCGCGTATCCTCCCCACGGTGTCCGATCTCGTCGTCGTCCCCACCCCGCTCCGGAAATCCAGGGCCGAGCGCCGCCTCTGCGACGCGCAGGGCGGCCTCCTGCTCGGTCCGCGCGTGGCGACGCTCCCCCGCCTGGTCCCGGGACTCCTCGCCGCGGCCGGGGATCGGCGCATCCTCCTCACGCCGCTGGCGGAGCGACTCCTCGCGCTCGACGCGGCCCGCTCCGCCGGCCTCCTCGGCGCCACGCCCGTCGCCGCCGCACCCGGCGTGGGTGGCGGTGCGGGACGGGCCGCGGCACGCCTCATCTCCGAACTCCGGTCCGCCGAGGTCACGCCGGAGAACCTCCGCGGTGCCGCCTCCGGCGCGCCGGCCCGGGTCGGCGCCCGGCTCCTCGCAGCCGCCTCCGCGCTCGAGGACTACCTGGACCGTCTCGCCGCGCGCGACGCCCTCGACTCCGCAGGCGCGCTCCGGGCCGCCGCGACCGCCGCCCACCGCGGCGCCCGCTCCGAGGAGGTCGGCGACCTCGGCCTCCTCGTCCTCGAGGGGTACCTCCCAGCGTCGCGGGCCGCGCTCGACCTCGGGGTCGCGATCGCCTCCCGCGCGCGCCGCGTCCTGGCCCGCATCCCCTTCCTGCCCGAGGACCCGACCCGCTCCACCCCCGCCGAGGCCTGGCTTCGCCGGATCGAGGGGCTCCATGAGCTCTCGGTCGGGCGCGACATCGAGGTTCGCTTCCCGGCCACCGGTGCCCCGGCCCGGGGCAGGGTGGTGCGGCTCCCCGCCGCGTCCGACCACGCGCAGTGCGACGCCGGCGCCCGGTTCGCCGTCTCCCTCCTCGAGGACGGGTTCACCCCCTCCGACGTCGCGGTGATCGCCCCGCGCCGGCTGCTCGAACTCCTCCCCGCCTCCTTCGCCCGCCTGGGCGTTCCCCTGGCCTCACCGCTCTCCCGTCCCCTTGCCGCCATCCCGGCGATCCGCGACCTGCGTGCGGCGCTCCGCGCGGCCGGTGCGCTCGACCGGACGGCGCTGCTCCTGCTGCTCGGCTCCCCGTACCTCGGCCCCGCCGAGCCCATCCCCGAACTCCGGCTCCACCTCGACCGCGCCGGTGTCCTCGACGGCCGAGGCGATCCCGAGGAGCGGCTGCGGGCACGCGCCGCGGCGATCGTCGATTCGGACCGGACCGGTGGCGAGCGCGGGAGGTTGCTTCGCATCGCGGGAGCGGCGGCGGCCCTTCGCCGCGAGCTCTCGCCCCTGCGCGGACCGGCCACCGCGGCCGCCTGGGTGGCCCGCACGCGCGCTTTCCTGGAGCAGGTCGGCGTTCGCCGTCGCGCCGCGCGGGCCGAGGCGGGCATCGCCCGTCGCGACCTCGCCGCAGTGGCCCGGTTCGAGGAGGTTCAGGACGACCTGGCGTCGTCGCTCGCCATGGCGGGCCGCGGCGACGAGCGGCTGCCCCTCGAGGATTGGGCCAACCTGCTCGACCTGGCGATCGACCGGGCCGAGCTGCCGGCCGGCGCCGGGCCGGCGGAGGGGGCGGTGGAGGCCTGGCCCGTCGACGAGTCCCCCGGGCTCACGGCGCGGGCCACCATCGTCCTCGGGGCCGAGCGCGGCTCCTGGCCCGGCGCGACCCGGCTCGACCCCATCCTCGGGAACGGCGCGCGCGAGGCGCTCCAGGCCCACCTCGCCCGCCGCGCGCTGCCCACCGCCTTTCACCAGCAGGCGGAGGCCGATTTCCGCGGCGCCTGCGCCCTCGCGTCGGCGAGCGAGGTGCTCGCTGTGGGCTGGACGCGCGCCGAGGACGGGGAGGGACCGGCGCCGCTCGCCGCCCAGGTCCTCGATCTCGCCGGCGCACCGGAGCTTCCCCTGGCGGACGACCCCGCCCTCGAGGACGCGCGGGGAGAGGTGGAGGCGCTCCGGGGCGCGGCACGCCTCGTCGCGCGCGGTGGAGCGGCACAGGTGGACGCCGCATTCGCCGCCTGCCCCGACCTGGCCCGGCGGGTGGCCGACGCCGGGGAGCGGGGGCGACAGGAGCGGGAGCGCCGGGAGTCCTGGCTCGCCGGGACCGCCTCGCCGTCCGCGGGGGAGATCCCGGCCAGGCTCGCGGCCTGGCGCGAGGCCCTCCCGGGAGAGTGGAGCCCCACCGACCTGGAACGGCACGCCACCTGCCCGTTCCGCTACCTGCTCCACGCATCCGGCCTGCGGGAAGGGGGAACGGGCGACCTCGACATGGATCGTCGGGACGAGGGGGCGCTGCTCCACGCCGCGCTGGAGGCCTTCGTCCGGGAGCGGCGCGACCGGGGCAACTGGCCGCCGCGGGACGACGCGGCCGATCGGGAGGAAGCCCGGCGCATCGCCTCCGCGACGCTCGAACGGTTCGAGCGGGACGGGTCGGTCGGAGACCCTTCCACCTGGGCGGCCCGCCGCGAGGCCGTCCTGCGGCGCATCGACCTCTTCGTCACCTCCGAGTCCCGGGGCGACCCGGGCCTCCGGCCCGTGCTGCTCGAGTTCGGCTTCGGTCGGGACACCGGGCGCCCCCCCCTCGCCATCCCCACCGAGGACGGCGGCGAGGTCCTGCTGCAGGGGCGCATCGACCGCGTCGACGCCGACGGCGGCCGTGTGCTCGTCGTCGATTACAAGAACTCCCGGTCGATGCAGCCGTCCCGGGAGCGGCTGTCGGCCGACGCGCTGGGGACGACGAGCTTCCAGGCCCCGGTCTACCTCCTCGCGGCGGCCCGGGAGTTGCCAGGGCGGGAGGAACTCTCCGCCACCTTCTCCCTGCTCCGCTCCGGCGAGAGGGCCTCGCCCTGGAAAACCTCGCCCGGCGATCCGTTCCTGGCGCTCGACCTGGCGCGGCGCGCCGAGATCCACGCCGGGGGCGGACGGACGCTCGCCGACGGGGTGATCGCGGCGGTGGCCAGCATCCGGTCCGGATCGCTGCCGGTGCTGCCCACCGACTGCACCGGCTGCCCGTTCGGCGCGGTGTGCCGCTTCCCGCGTGCGGGGGAGGCATGAGCCCGCTGCCCGCCGGCGCCCGCTGGGGCGATGCCGCGCTCGCGCTCTTCGACGCCGCTGGCGCCACCGCCGTCTCGGCCGGCGCCGGGTCGGGCAAGACCACGGCGCTCCTCGAGCTGGTGCGCCGCCGGCTGGCCGGGATCGGCCCCGGGGCGCCGCTGTCGCCGCGCGAGGTGGTGGCCATCACATTCACCGAGCGTGCGGGACGGGAGCTCGTGGAGCGGCTGGGCAGGGAGCTCGCCGACGGTGTCCGCGCGCTTCGTGCCGAAGGTGACGAGGAGCGCGCATCCCGGCTCTCCGTCGCGCTGCGCGAGCTCCCCTCCATGTCGGTGGGGACCATCCACGGGTACGCCTCCGGGTTGCTCCGCCTCCACCCGCTCGAGGCCGGCGTCGACCCCGACTTCGCGGTGCTCGACGAGGAGGGGGCCGGGGAGTTGCTCTCCGCCGTGGCGCTGCAGGGGGCCATGGCGGCCCTCGACCGGGGCGACGGGCCGTCCCGCCGGCTGGCCGCCGCGCTCGGAGGGGCCCGGGCCCTGGCCGACGCCGCGGCGTCCCTCGTCCGGGAGCGGGCCACCCGGGGGCTCTCCGGACCCGTCGGGGCGGTCCCCGGCGATCCCGGCGCGGTGGAGCGGGCGCGGGAGGAACTGCTCGGCGCCGCCGGCGACCTCGCCGCCCTGGCCGGCGCCGCCACCACCGCGACCGGCCGGGAGGCGCTCGCCGGGGTCGCGACCCGCCTCGCCGCGTACCGGGAGGCGCCCCGCGATCCGGATCCATGGGGCGACGCGGTCCGTCTTGCCGAGGTCGCGGCCGCGCTGCGGGGCTGGCGCCTGGGGAAACGCGATCCCCCGGAACTCCCCGCCGCGCGGGCCCGGCTCGAGGAGGCGGCGCGGGTGCTGCCGCTCGCGGCGGCCGAGCTCGCGGCTGCTCCCGGGGCGGCGGCGCTGGCCGCACTCGTGGAGGAGGTGGAGCGCCGGTATGGCGCGGCGAAGGGCAGGGCCGGCGTGCTCGACTTCGACGATCTCCTCGTGCGCGCGCGCGATCTCCTGCGGGACGCGCCCGCGGTTCGCGACGAGGTCCGGTCGCGGCTGCGCGCGCTCCTCGTCGACGAGTACCAGGACGTGAACGGACTGCAGGCGGAACTCTTCGACCTGCTCGCGCCGGCGGACGGAGGCGCGGGTTCGCCGCCGCCGCCGCCGCTGCGCGTTGCGGTGGGCGACGCCAAGCAGTCCATCTACCGGTTTCGCGGCGCCGACGTGACGGTCTTCGCGTCGCTCATCGAGCGGCTCGCGGCGGGGGAAGGGCAGGTGGTCCACCTCCGGGAGAACCACCGTTCCTCTGCCGGGGTGGTCGCGCTCGTGAACGCGATCTTCGGGGCCGACCCCGGCTCGCTCGGCGTGCCGTTCGGTCCGGAGGACCAGCTGCGGTCGACCCGTGCGGGCGGCGAGCTCCCGGCAGCGGAGCTTCTCGAGGACGGAGGCGCGGGAACGGGCGAGGAGCGGCGCACCCGGGAGGCGCACGCCGTCGCGTCCCGCGCGGCCGAGCTGGTGGCGGCGGGGAGGCGCCCCGGGGAGCTGGCGGTCCTCTTCCGGCGCCTCACCCACGTCCGCGTCTTCGAGCGGGCGCTGCGCGAGGCGGGGCTGCCCACCCGCGTGGCCCGGGGGGGCGGCTTCTTCCAGGCGCCCGAGGTCCGCGATCTCGGCGAGCTCTGCGCCGTCGTCGACGAGCCCGGCGACGAGGTGGCCTGGGCGGCGCTCCTCCGCTCCCCGCTCTGCGGGATCACCGATGGCTCGCTGGTGGCGCTCTCCCGCGGCCGGCTCTCCCGGCTGGCCGCGCTCGACCCCGGGGATGCGTCGGCGGAGCTCGACCGGGCCCGGGGCGACGGCGCGCCGGCGGGGGAGGGGGAACGGCTCGGCCGCCTCCTCGCCACCCTTCGGGAGCTGCGCGACGCGCGGCGCAGGCTCGATGTCGGGGAGCTCGTGGAGCTTGCGGTGCGCCGGCTCGATCTGGAGGCGGCGTTGCTGGCCGGCCCCGACGGGGAACGGCGGGCCGGAAACCTCCGGAAGGCCCTCTCGCTGGCGCGGAAGGAGGGGGCGCGCGGCGCGACGCCGGGCGACCTCGCCGCCCGTCTCCGCCGCATGGCGCTCCGTCCTCCACGCGAGCCGGAGGCGGAGGGGGGCGCCGCCGACGCCGTGGCCCTCCTCACCGTGCACCAGGCGAAGGGGCTCGAGTGGCCGGTGGTCCTCGTGCCGGAACTCTCGGCACGCCCTCCGGCGGCCCAGCGCCGGGCGGTGCTCGACGGGCAGGGGCGGGTGGCGGCTCCGCACCACCCGGACGGCGGCGAGGGCGCGGAGGAGACGGCCACGACGGCCCGGCTGCGGGCAGCGGCCGGCGCGGCGGAGGCGGCCGAGTCGCGCCGCCTCCTCTACGTCGCGCTCACCCGCGCCTGCGATCGGGTCGTGCTCTCCGGCGCGGGCGGGCGAACCACCTCGGGCTCGTGGGCCGAGGTGGTGGCGCGCGCCCCACCGGAGCTGCTCCTGCGCAGGCCGGCTCCCGAGCGGGCGCCCCCTCCGCCGTCCCTCCCCGGCGAAGGCTTCGGGTCCGCAGCGCCGCGCCCCCCCCGCCTGCGCCCGGCGCCACCCGCCCTGCCGCTGCGCGTCGCGGTGACCGGCCTCGCCGAGTACGCCCGCTGCCCCCGGCGACACTGGTTCGTGAGCGCCATGCACCTTCCCGAGCCACGACTCGACGGTGGAGGGGACGATGCCCCCGACCGGGCCACCGAGCGCGGCACGCTCGCCCACGCGCTGCTCGCCGAGGTCGATCCCGCCGCGCCCCCGCTGGAGCGGCGGGCGCTCCTCGCCGCCGCGGCGGCGCGCCGCGGGGAGGATCCCGCCCGGCCTGCGGTCCGGCGAATCGTCGAGGAGGTCGACCGCTTCCTGGCCGGTCCGGCTGGCGACCGGCTCTCGCGGGCCGCCCGCGCGGGGCGGCTGCGCCGGGAGCTGCCGTTCCTGCTGCGGCTCGACGGGGAGCCCGCCTGCTACCTCGACGGCGCCCTCGATGCACTCATCGTGAACGACGAGGCGATCGAGATCCTCGACTACAAGTACGCCCGCCACCACCCCGGCGCCGAGGAGCGCTACCGGGTGCAACTCGCCGCCTACGCGCTGGCCGTGTCGCGCGCCTTCCCGGGGCGGCCGGTGCGCGCCGCGCTCCACTTCCTGCGCCCCCACCTGGAGGTCGACGTCACGCCGTCTCCGGAGGCGCTCGGACGGCTGGCGGCGGAGGCCCCGGCCCTCGCCCTCGCCGCCGCCCGGGGGGAGGGTCGCGACCTCGCCCCGGCCGATCTGGGGCGCGACGACGTCCGCTGCCGGGCCGAGGGATGCGGGTTCGTGGCGCGGTGCTTCGGACCGCCCGGGGCGCTCCCGGCGTGATATAACGGCCCGCGCTGAGCCCCGTTCGGGGCCCGCGCCAATTCCCCTCTCGACCCGGAGCCCAAGATGAAGATCACACCGCGCGTGAAGGAAATCCTGTCCTGGTACTCGTCCGACAGCCCGGGCACGCTCACCAACCTGGCCCGCCTGCTCGGCCACGGGAAGCTCGGCGGCACCGGCAAGCTCGTCATCCTCCCGGTCGACCAGGGCTTCGAGCACGGCCCGGCCCGCTCCTTCGCCCCGAACCCGGCCGGGTACGACCCGGACTACCACTTCCAGCTGGCCATCGACGCGGGCTGCAACGCCTACGCCGCCCCGCTCGGGTTCCTGGAGGCCGGCGCCGCCAAGTTCGCCGGCCAGATCCCCCTCATCCTCAAGCTCAACAACTCCGACAGCCTCGCCAAGGTGGACCAGCCCATCTCGGCCATCACCGGCTCGGTCGACGAGGCCCTGCGCCTCGGCTGCTCGGCCGTCGGATACACCATCTACCCGGGCTCCGGCGCGCGAAACCGCCAGTACGAGGACCTCCGGGCCATCACCGAGGAGGCCAAGCGCAAGGGGCTCGCCGTGGTGGTGTGGAGCTACCCGCGCGGGGCGGGCGTCTCCAAGGACGGTGAGACGGCCGTGGACATCGCCGCCTACGCTGCCCAGATCGCCGCCCAGCTCGGCGCCCACGTCATCAAGGTGAAGCCGCCCAAGGACCTGGTCGAAGGGGCCGAGGCCAAGAAGGTCTTCGAGAAGTACGCGATTCCCACGAAGACCCTGGCCGACCGTGTCCGCCACGTGATCCAGAGCGCCTTCAACGGCAAGCGCATCGTCATCTTCTCCGGCGGCGAGGCCAAGGGCACCGAGGACGTCCTGAGCGAGATCCGCGGCCTCAAGGAGGGCGGTTCGTTCGGGTCCATCATGGGGCGCAACGCCTTCCAGCGCCCCAAGGCGGAGGCGCTGAAGCTCCTCGACGAGGTCATGAAGATCTACGCTTCCTGACCTTTTTCCGGCCTGTCGAGCGCAAAGGGGTTGCCACCCGATACGGGTCGGCAGCCCCTTTTTCCTTGCCCTCGACCGGCGGTGGAGTCTATACGGAAAGTCCTTTAGATCACCGCCGTTACGTGGCTCGGGCGCGGTAGACCCGCGTCGCGAGGAAAGAGAAAAATGCGCCTTTATCCGAAGGTCATCCCCACCATCGCCCGCGAGGTCGTCCAGACCCTGATGCAGGACGGCGACGTCGAGGTGGAGACCATGCGGGTCAACGACGCCGAGATGGACATGGCCTCGGTCATGAAGGAGTACCTGGCCGCGGAGGAGCGGGTGAATTCCGCCACCCGCGAGGCCCTGGAGCGGCGCGGCTACGACCAGTCCCGCTTCAACCAGGTGAAGCGCGAGATGGCCGACGTCCGCGGCTTCAAGATGGGTGACGAGGGCATCGAGTACGTCATCGGCCAGATGATGGAGCAGCTGCTCGTCTCCCGGAACGTCGAGGAGGTCTTCTCCGACGACCTCGGCCTCCGGAAGAAGATCTTCGGCATCTTCAAGCGCCACCTCGACGTCGACGACGAGATCGACCGCGAGGCCCGGGCCCGGCTGAAGCACCTCCAGGAAGGCACCACCGCCTGGGACGTCGAGTTCGGCAAGACCGTCGAGTTGCTGCGCCGCTCGCGCGGCCTGGTCTAGGCTCAGGGCGGCCGCGACAGCAGGGCCGACGCCGGACCCAGGTCGATCTCGCTCACCGCGCCCACCAGCACCCGCCGCGGGTCGGTGGAGATCCACACGTAGAGTGGCCGCTTCGTGCCGGGCTTGTCGGCCCGCTCGATGGTCCCCTCCACGCGCAGGGTGTCGAAGAGGCCGCCCGCGCTGTCGACCCGCTCGGGCTTCACGGCCACCTTGCCGCGGAACCGCCAGAAGCGACGGAGCCCCACCACGTCGAAGCAGAGTTCCTGCCCCGGCTTCAGGTCCGCCGCGCGCAGGTAGTAGGCCGCCGAGAGGGCGTCGAGGACCTCCCCCTGCCGCTCGTATCGCGCGGAGCCCTTCTGGCCGCCGAAGTCGGTCTCGATGACCACCGCCGCGGGGTCGCCGCGGATGCGGGAGTCGCTCACCTTCTTCACGCCGTCCTCGAGCACGTCGTCCCGGGCCCGCTCGGGGAGCAGCGTCTTCGCATCCACCCAGGACATGGCGGTGCCGACGATGCGCCGGATCTTGGCGAAGACCGAGGTGTTCTTGACGTGGGCCTTGAGCGGGATCTGCGTCCCGCCGAACATCGGGCGCCCCGCCTCCATCGACATCGTGCCGGCCTTCACCATCCCCATGACCTCGAGGTCGTACTGGAGCACCTCTCCGGCGCGCCAGGGGACCGGCCCCGGCCTAAGCGTGGGCAGGGTGCAGGGTTCGGCGGCGACGAGGAGCGAGGCGAGCGCGGCGAGGGCGATCAGGGGGCGACCTCCTCCGGGGAGGATAGCCGGGATGGGGCGCCGTTGCGCGCCAGATGCCCAGACGGGAACCCGGGTCCACCGGGTTGGAAAGCAGGAAGGGAATGGCTACTCTTCCCGTATGCCGTACGACCCGCATGGAATCGACGACGAACCGGGCGACGCCGGCGACCAGGGCGGCAAGCGAAGGGTCTTCAAGGAGTTCGACTGCCCGTCGTGCGACGCCAGCAACCCCTATGACGACGGGTTCTCCGACGGGGACGAGGTGCTCTGCTACTACTGCGGCACCGAGTACAGGGTGGCCGTGAACGACGAGGGGCGGTTGCGGCTGCGGGAGTCGTGAGGTCGCCCCGCCTTCACTCGCGGCGAACCCGCTCCCCGAAGATGGCGGTCCCCACCCGAACGAGGGTCGAGCCCTCCTCGATGGCCACCGGGTAGTCCCCGCTCATCCCCATCGAGAGATCGACGAGGCCGAGCGAATCCCGGAGCGCGCGCAGCGCCCGGAAGTGCGGCCGCGGATCGTCCTCCGGCGGCGGGATGCAGGTGAGCCCGGCCACGTCGAGCGCCGGCAGCGCGCGGAGGCGATCGACGAGGGCGGGAACGTCGCCGGGCCGGCATCCCCCCTTCGAGGCCTCGCCGCCCAGGTTCACCTCGACGAGGACGCGGGCGCGCGCGCCCGCCTTCTCCCAGCGCTTCGCGATCTCCCGGCCCAGCTCCTCCCGGTCGACCGTGTGGACGAGGGCGACCTTGCCGGCGAGGTACTTCACCTTGTTGGTCTGGAGCGAGCCGATGAAGTGCCAGACGATCCCCGGCAGGTCGGCGAGCCCCTCGGCCTTGTCCCGCCACTCCTGGACGTAGTTCTCCCCGAAGTCGCGCTGCCCCGCCGCGTGGGCCTCCCGGATCGCCTCGGCGGGATGCGACTTGGAGACCGCGACCAGGGTCACGCCGGCCGGAACCGTGCGCCGGACGCCCTCGAGCCGGGTGGCGATGGTGCTCTCGCTCACCGGTGACCCCACGGGAGCGGGAGGCCGAGCCGGCCGAGCATCGCGAGGGTCTCGGCGAGCGGGAGGCCGACCACGTTGGAGACGCTTCCGGCCACGCCCCGGACCAGCGAGCCCCCGGACCCCTGCAGCGCGTAGGCGCCGGCCTTGTCGAGCGGCTCCCCGGTGGCCACGTACCAGGCGATGCGCTCCTCGCTGAGGGTGGCGAAGCGCACCGCCGTGGAGACCGCCAGGGTCTCCGTCCGGGGGTCCCCACCGCCGTCCGGAACGGTCCGGGCGTGGACCCCGGTGGCGACGACGTGGGTCCTCCCGGACAGGGCCCGGAGCATCCGGCGGGCGTCCTCCTCGTCCCGCGGCTTGCCCAGGATCTCGCTCCCGAGCACCACGGCCGTGTCGGCGGCGAGGACGATCTCGCCGGGAAGTGCGCTCACCGCCTCGGACTTCTCCCGGGCCAGGCGACGCACGTAGGGCAGGGCGCCCTCTCCCGGCCGGACCGACTCGTCGGTGGGTGAAACGCGCACCACCGGCGACAGGCCGACGGAGGCGAGCAGTTCCCGACGGCGGGGGCTCTGGGATGCGAGGACGAGGCTCATTGACGAACGACCCGTCGTATTGCTACCACGATCCTCGACCATGGAGCCCCGCGACCTGCTGACCGAGCTGGAGCGGAAGGTGCACGAACTCCAGGCCTTCAACGAGATCGGGCGGACCCTCGCCGGCACCCTCGACATCCACGAGGTGCTCGCCCTCATCATGCAGAAGATGAGTTCGGTGCTCCGCCCCGATCACTGGTCGCTGCTCCTCGTCGACGAGCTGAAGAACGACCTGGTCTTCGAGATCGCGGTCGGCGAGGGGGCCGAGCGGCTCAAGTCCATGCGGCTGCCCATCGGCGAGGGCGTGGCGGGGAGCGTGGCCGCGACCGGGGAGCCGCTGCTCGTCTCCGACGTCCGGGCCGACCCCCGCTTCGCGGCCCGCTTCGACGACGCCTCCGGCATGGTGACCGGCAGCCTGCTCGCCGTGCCGCTCCGGTCGAAGGGGAGGGTGCTCGGGGTGATCGAGCTCGTGAACCCCCGGGGTGGCCACCCGTTCGACGAGGCCGACCGGCGGACCCTCGAGGCGCTCGCCGACTACGCCGCCATCGCCATCGACAACGCCCGGGCCTACGAGCGCATCCGGGAGCTCACCCTCCGCGACGAGCACACCGGGCTCTTCAACTCCCGCCACCTGTGGCGGCAACTCGAGCTGGAGGTGGAGCGCACCGCGCGGACCGGGCGCCCCTTCTCGCTCGTGTTCGTCGACCTCGACCACTTCAAGCAGGTGAACGACACGCACGGCCACCAGGCCGGGAGCGCGGTGCTCCTCGAGGTCGGGGAGCTCCTGCGGGCCTGCATCCGGACCCTCGACGTCCCGGTCCGCTACGGCGGGGACGAGTTCGTGGTGCTCCTGCCAGAGACCGACCAGGCCCACGCCCTCCAGGTCGCCGAGCGGATCCGGGCCGCCATGGAGGAGGCGCGCTTTCTCCGGTCGGCCGGGCTCGCCCTGCCGCTGACCGCGAGCTTCGGCCTCGCCACCTGCCCGGACGACGGGGACACGGCCGAGAAGGTGGTCCACGCTGCCGACGCCGCCATGTACCGCGTCAAGGCGTCGACGCGGAACGCGGTCCGGCAGGCCGGCAGCCAGGGACCCTGACCGCCGCTACCGGTCCTGCGCCGCCACGGCGCCGCGCAGGACAGCGTCGTTGATCTTGACCTTCGAGGCGTCGCGGAGCG
Source organism: uncultured Anaeromyxobacter sp. (assembly GCA_903904005.1). Classification (GTDB taxonomy): domain Bacteria; phylum Myxococcota; class Myxococcia; order Myxococcales; family Anaeromyxobacteraceae; genus CAIOAK01. The sequence continues at coordinate 16,744 of CAIVAR010000113.1, read as the reverse complement.
TCTTCAGCCAGGCGGTCTCGACCTCGGCCTGGCGGCGCGAACCGAGCCGTGCCGCCACCTCGTCGCGCTGGCGCGCGTACTGGGCGGGGTCGGGGCGCTGCCGCTCCTTCACCTGGGCCACCACGGGGCCGGCGGGCGTGGGATAGACGGCGGGAAGGGTCTGTCCGGTGCTGGCGGCGGCCGCGGCGGTGCAGACCGCCGGCGCGTCGCCCAGGCCCGGCGCGGTTCCCGCGGACGGGTTGAAGAGGCCGGTGTCCTTGGCCACGAGCGGCTCACCGCCCAGCGTGGGGCCGGACTTCTTCGCCCCGGACTGGGCCGCGGGGAAGAGGACCTCGAGCTTCCTGCCACCCTTCGCCTGGGCCAGCGCCTCGCGGGCCCGGCGGTCGGCGATCTTCTCGGCGCCCGCGATCTCGAGCACCTCGCGGGCGAGGTCGCGCTCGACCTCCTTCAGCGGGACGATGCGGCCGTCCTCGACGCCTTCCACCAGGATGACGTGCCAGCCGAAGCGGGTGCGGACCGGCGCGGAGACCTCGCCCGGCTTGAGCGCGAAGGCCGCGTCCTCGAAGGGCTTGGCCATGAGGCCGGGGCCGAACGAGCCCAGGTCTCCCCCCTTCTCCCGGGTGCCCGTGTCGTCGGAGACCTCCTTCGCCACCTGGGCGAAGGGCTCCTTCTTCACCCGCTCGGCGTAGCCGGCGGCCTTGGCCTTCGCCTCGTCGTCCTGCGCCGCGGGTGCCCCCTCGGGGACGCGCACCAGGATGTGGCGGGCCTTCACCTTCTTCTTCACGTCGTAGCGGGCGGCATTGGCCTCGTAAGCCTTCTGCACGCGGGCGGCGTCGGCCTTGAGGAGGGCCGTCACCTCGGCATCGGTGACCTTGACCTCCTTGCGGGCGGCGGCCAGCGGGAAGCGGACCCACTCGAGGTCGACCCGGTCGAAGTCGGTGGTCCAGGCGGCCCGGATCTCCTCCTCGGAGACGAGCGCGTTCTCCCGGACGAGCGCCATCATCTTCTGGAAGAGCAGGTCCTCGACGAGCTTCTCCTCGAAGCGGGACTCGGAGCCGTAGGCCTGCCGGACGGCCCGCCGGTAGAGCTCGATGTCGAACTTGCCGTCGGACGACTGGAAGCCCTGGATGGCCCAGACCGCCCGGTTGATCTCGTCGGGGCTGACGCGCAGGCCGCGCTTCTTCGCCTCCTGGACGACGAGGACCCGGTCGACGAGCTGGTTCATCGCCACGTTGCGCAGGCCGAGCTGGTCGGCGAGCTCACGGGTGAAGGTCTGCCCCATCCGCGCCTGGTAGTTGCGGAAGAGGTTGCCGTAGGTCTCCTCGTAGTCGGCCGGGGTGACCACGTAGCCGTCGATCTCGACCGCGGAGTGGGCGGAGAGACCCTCCACCTGACAGCCCTGGGAGCCGGGGCCGAAGCTGACCACGAAGACGACGATGATGATGCCGAAGAGCACGTAGGTGAGGACGCTGCGGCTCTTCGAGCGAAGGATGTCCAGCATGAGGTAGAACGCTCCCGCGGGGTGGGCTGCCGTCCGCGGCGGCCGGCCGCGGCGGGGTTGAACAAGTAGGTCGACAAGGGCTAAAATGCAAGGGTTTTTAGGAATGGGCGGGTGACAAGGGCGGGGCGGGAGAAGATTTGTTCGCACTACTCAGGCGCTATCGGGAAGTGATCGTCGTGGTGGTCCTCGCCGTGGTCCCGCTGGGCGTCTTCCTCGCCCACGCGAGACACCCGGGTGATCGGACCGCCATGGACAGGTTCGTCCTCACCGTCACCAGTCCGGTCGAGAAGAGCGTCGACTGGGTGGTGACGGGCGTCCTCGGCGGCTGGAACCGCTACGTCTGGCTGCGCGGCGTGGAGCGGCAGGCCCGTGCCCTGTCACGAACCGTCAACGAACTCCGCGCCGAGAACGGCGATCTCATCCAGCTCCGAGCCGAGAACGAACGGCTCACGAAGCTGCTCGCCTTCGCCCGGTCCCGCCCCGAGCTTCGCGTGGTCGGCGCGCGGGTCATCGGCACGCGGATGGATCCCAAGGGGCTGCAGCTCGTCACCATCGACCGGGGCAGCGACGACGGGATCCGCCGGATGATGCCGGTGGTCACCCCCGGAGGGGTCCTCGGGCGCATCCACACCCTCGGGTCCCGCAGCGCCGACGTCCTGCTCCTCTCCGACCGCAACAGCTCCATCGCGGTCCGGGTGGAGCGTTCCCGGGCCCGCGCCAACGTCCGGGGACAGGGTGCCCCTGGCCCCTGCCGGCTCGAGTACGCGCTCCGTTCCGACGACCTCATCGAGGGGGACGAGCTCCTCACCTCCGGGACCGACGGGGTCTTCCCGCGCGGCCTGCCCGTCGGGCAGGTGACGGGGGTGAAGCGGGGCGGGCACGGCCTCTACCAGGCGGCCGAGGTGCTCCCGGCCGTGGACGTGAACCGCGTGGAGGAGGTCGGGGTGCTCGTGGCCATCGATCCCCCCGGCGCCCTCCCGGCAGCCCAGGCGCCGGCGCCATGAGGAACGTGTTGCGCGTCCCGCTGGCCGCGGCCGCGGCGCTCCTCCTCCTGGCCATCGGCGCCTCGGCCACCCGGCAGCTCTCCGGCGGCGCGGTGTCGATCGCGCTCGCCGTCCCCGTGATCGTGTGGCTCGGCCTCGAGACCCCGGTGATCGAGGGGGCCATCGGGGCGGTGATCGTGGGGGTCCTGCTCGATGCCGCAGCGGGAGGCCCGGGAGGGCTGCTCACCTTCCTCGCGGTGCTCGTCTTCGTCGGCGTCCGCGCCGGGGCGGGTCCGTTCGACGCCCGCAGCACCCTCGGCTTCGCGGTCCTGTCGGGCGCGGCGACGCTCGCCATGGGGTTCGGGGCCATCGTGCTGCTCCGCTACGTGAGCCCGCCGGCCGCCGAGCCGGGCTGGAGCCTGCTCGGGCGGGTGGCGATCGAGTCGGTCCTCACCGCGCTGGCCGCACCGCCGGTGCGTTTCGTCCTCGACCGCGTCCTCGTCCCGGCCAACCGCGATCAGCCCGGGATCCTCCTGTGAGGGAGCGGCCGTGGCGCTGAGCTCCTCCACGCCCCGCGGCGACGGGTCGACCCGCCTCCTCTGGATGGCGGGCTTCGTCACGTTCGCGTTCCTCGTGATCCTGTCGCGCCTCTACCACCTGCAGGTTCTCCGCGGGGAGGAGTACCGGGGCAAGGCCGAGGAGAACTTCGTGAAGGAGCTCCGGGTCCCCGCCGACCGGGGGCTCGTGCTCGACCGCAACCGCAAGGTCCTCGTCGACTCGCGCCCCAGCTACGACGTGGTGCTCATCCCCTACTTCTGCGGGAAGGTGTGCGACGAGGTGGTCGGCCGGCTCGCCACGCTGCTCTCCTTCTCCTTCGAGGAGGAGCAGCGGGTCCGGGAGCACCTCCGCACCGCCCGGGGCCTGGTCCGCTTCCGCCCCTTCACGGTGAAGGTCGACATCTCCCGCGACGAGCTCGACGTCATCGAGGCCAACCGCATCGAGCTGTCCGGGGCCGTCGATGTCCTCCCCACGCCCCACCGCAGCTACCGCCACGGCATCTGGGCGAGCCACCTCCTCGGTTACATGAACGAGGTCGGCGCCGAGGAGATCGGGAAGCTGAACGCCGAGATCGAGAAGGCCGGCGGCGATGTCCAGCCCTACCAGCCGCGCGACTTCGTGGGGCGGCGCGGACTCGAGAAGCGGTACGAGCGGGAGCTGCGCGGCATCGACGGGACGCAGCGGGTTGTGGTCGACGCCCGGGGCAACGCCAAGCGGGACAGCGATCTCATCCCGGAGGGGCAGCGCTTCGAGCCCTCCTATCCGGGGAACAACCTCGTCCTCTCCATCGACTGGAGGCTGCAGGAGCTGGCCGAGAAGACCTTCCCGGCCACCGCCGGCGCGGTGATCGCCATGGACGCGCGGACCGGGTTCATCCTGGCCCTCGTCGACCGCCCGGCCGTCGACCCGAACAAGATGTCCGGGCGCATCACCCGCGCCGAGCTGGCCGCCATCCGCGCCGACCCGCTCCAGCCCGAGCTCTTCCGGGCCATCCAGCAGCACTACCACCCGGGCAGCACCTTCAAGGTCGTGACCGCCGTGGCCGCGCTCGAGGAGGGCGTGCTCCGTCCCGGCGGCACCGTCTACTGCCCTGGACGCTACACCATGGGTAGACACACCTGGCGCTGCGACAAGGAGACCGGGCACGGCCAGGTGGACCTCGAGCACGCGCTGGGCGCCAGCTGCGACGTCTTCTTCTACTCGCTGAGCGACCGCATGGGCACCGACAAGATCGCCCGGTGGGGCTCGCTCCTCGGGCTCGGCAAGCCCACCGGCCTGGACATCCTGGGGGAGATCCCCGGGGTCATGCCCGACGAGGCCTGGCACGACGCCCACCAGCCCGGTGGCCACCAGCACGGCATGTCCCTCAACATCGCCATCGGCCAGGGCGACGTGAACGTCACCCCGCTGCAGCAGCTGGTGCTCTACGCGGCGCTCGCCACCGGCAAGGTCTGGAGGCCGCAGGTGATCCTGCGCATCGAGGACCCGAAGGGCGACGTGAAGAAGGAGTTCGCGCCGGAGGTCCGCGGGGTGCTCCCGGTGAAGCCGGAGACCCGGGACGCGGTGATGAAGGGGCTCCTCGCCGCGGTGAACGAGCCCTTCGGAACCGCCTACGGCGTGCGCTTCAAGGACATGGTCATGGCCGGGAAGACCGGCACCGCACAGGTCGTGAAGCTCGGCGCGAAGCGACTCAAGGCGTCGCAGGTCACCTACTTCCAGCGGGACCACGCCTGGTTCGCCGCCTTCGCTCCGGCCGACGACCCCGAGATCGTGGTGGTGGTGCTGAACGAGCACTCGGGCTTCGGCTCCTCCAACGCGGCGCCCACCGCGGCGGCCGTGGTGCGGAAGTGGATGGCGCTGAAGGAGGAGGACGCCCGTGCCCGGGAGGGCCTCCAGCGCCCCGTCGCCGCCCCTCCGGCGCCGGCTCCGCCGCCCGCCGCGCCGCCCCCCACGCCCGGCAAGCCCGAGAAGCCGGCGCGGGCCGCCGCCGATCTCCCCGCGGGGGTTCGCCTTGGCGCTTGATCTCTCCGGCCTGGCCAGCCTGGGCATGCCGCGGGAGCGCTCCATCGCGCGCTTCCCCTGGCACCTGGCGTTCCTCGTCCTCGCCATCTGCGCGGTGGGCCTGTGGAACCTCGCGTCGGCGTCCCGGAGCTCCCACGTGGACATCTGGATCACCCAGGCCACCTGGATGGCCGCCGGCGCGGTGCTCGCGCTCGCGGTGGTGCTCGTCGACTACAAGATCTTCCGGCAGGGCGCCTGGGTCTTCTACGGCGTGGTGCTCGTCCTGCTCGTGCTCGTGCTCTGGAAGGGGCGGGTGGTGATGGGGGCGCGGCGCTGGATCAGCTTCGGCCCGGTGAACTTCCAGCCCTCCGAGCTGGCCAAGATCGCGGTCATCCTGGTGCTGGCGCGCTGGTTCTCCACCGACCGCGAGAGCGATCCCCGGCGCGGTCCCCGCGGCCTCGCCGGCATCGCCATCCCTGCGGTCCTGGTGCTCGTTCCGGCGCTCCTCGTGCAGAAGCAGCCCGACCTGGGCACGGCCCTCATCGTGGCGGCCGTCGGCGCCACCATGATCCTCTTCGCCGGGGTCCGCTGGAAGACGCTCGTCGTCCTGGGTACCGCGGTGCTGCTCGCGGCCGTGGCGGCCTGGCCGCACCTCAAGCCGTACCAGCGCAAGAGGGTGGAGACCTTCCTCAACCCGGAGGGGGACGTCCTCGGCGCTGGGTACCACGCCACGCAGTCGATGATCGCGGTCGGCTCGGGGCAGGGCTTCGGGAAGGGCTGGGGGCAGGGCACCCAGACCCTGCTCTCGTTCCTTCCCGAGCAGCACACCGACTTCATCTTCTCGGTCTGGGCCGAGGAGCACGGCTTCGCCGGCGCACTCCTCCTGCTCGGGCTCTACTTCGCGCTGGTGGGCTCGGGCATCACCATCGCCATGAACGCCCGGGATCGCTTCGGCCAGTTCGTGGCCGTGGGGGCCACGTCGCTCGTGTTCTGGCACGCCTTCGTCAACATGGGCATGGTGACGGGGGTCCTGCCCGTGGTGGGCGTGACCCTGCCGCTCATGAGCTACGGCGGGACGTCGACGCTCGTGGTCTTCGCGGCGATGGCGATGCTGGCGAGCGTGGGGACGAGGAGGTTTGTGAACTAGCGGCGCGCGCTTCAGCGCGCGCAAGAGCCACCCCGAGGTTCCGTCGCTCCGTCGGTGCCGCGGTCCCGCTCTTGCGCCCTGACCTCTCGGTCAGGTCGCTGCTTTCTTCACGCTCTCGATGATCCGCGTCCGGTCGGCGCCGATCACGGTGTCGACGACCTTCCCGCCCTTGAAGACGAGCAGCGTGGGGATGGAGCGGATGTTGTACTTCTGGGCCACGGCCTGGTGCTTGTCGATGTCCATCTTCCCGACCTTCACCTTGCCCTTGAAGTCCACGGCGATCTGCTCCACCACGGGTGCGATGGCCTTGCAGGGCCCGCACCAGGTGGCCCAGAAGTCGACCAGGACAGGGAGTTCGCTCTTCAGCACCTCGTTGTCGAAGGTGCCGTCCTCGAGGGTCACGACGTCGTTGGAGGCCATTGCCGTTGTCCTAACTCCTCGGGCGATCGCTGGCAAGCGGACCGGAGGGCGTGCTACGTTCCGGGGTCGACGCAAGTTCCCGGAATGACCCGCGATCTCTCCAGCTCAGGCGGACTGCTCTTCGTCTCCCAGGCGCTCCTCGACGCCTGGGCGAGCCAGGGGCGCATCGACCTCGACGGCGGCTCCATCGCGCTCCTCGGCGGTCCGGCGGGGGGGCGGCGCTACGCCCTCGAACCCGCGGTCCGGTTCCTGCGGGTGGCCGGGGGCGACGGGGACGAGGCCGGGCTCGTGGCCCGCGTGAAGAGCCTCGCCCAGGTCCGGGAACTGGGCGGCGAGGCCATGGCCGACTCGGTCGTGCTCGGGGAGGTCGCCTACGAGGTCGAGCCGGGTTTCCTCGCCGAGGCCTCCGCCGTCGAGGCGGCCTCCCGCGCCGCGCCGGCCGCCCCTTCCCATCCCCCCGGAGACGTCCACCGGGAACTTCCCCGCGACCTCGAGGATCGGCGCCACGAGGCCGAGGCGCTCGCCAGGTTCCTCCTTGACAATCTCTCCTGACGGCCGCATCACGGACCGTCGAATCCGCAATCCCGACCGAGACCCCCGATGAGCCTCCTCGTGCTTCGCTTCGCCGCCCTCTTCTACGCCGGGGCGGTCACGGCTTACGTCCTCCACTTCGCGCGCCCGCGCCACGCGGCGCTCGCCACGGTGGGGCAATGGCTGCTCGGGTTCGCCTTCGTGGTCCAGGCGATCGCCATCGGGCTCGGCTGCAAGGAGTACGGCGGCGCCGAGTTCTTCGGCCTGCGCGGCGGACTGGTCTTCATGACCTGGCTCGCCGCCGGGGCGTCGCTCGTGGTCCAGCGGCTCTACCGCATCCCGGCCATCGGGGCCTTCGTCACGCCGCTCATCCTGGTGGTGCTGCTCCCCACGCTCTTCCTGGTGAAGCCGGACTTCCCCGAGGTGCTGCCCGAGGCGGTGCGGCGCCCCATGCTCACCATCCACATCGTGACCGCGCTGCTCGGGGTGGCGCTCTTCGCCATCGCCTCTCTGGTCGCGGTGATGTACCTGCTCCAGGAACGGGAGGTGAAGGGGAAGCGCTTCGGGGCCCTCTTCTCGCGCCTCCCCTCGCTCGCCGCCCTGGACCAGCTGAACCAGCGGCTGGTCCGCTTCGGCTTCGTGGTCTACACGGTGGCGCTGCTCACCGGGTCGGGCATGGCCAAGGTGGTCTGGAAGAGCGCCTGGCAGTGGGATCCGCAGCAGGTGAGCTCCCTCGTCATCTGGATGCTCTACGGGGTCATGGTCCAGCTCCGGCACACCGGCTGGCACGGGCGCCGCTTCGCGCTGCTCACCATCGTGGCCTTCGGCCTGGTGGTGGGCTCGATGGTCACCCTGAACGTCCTGCCCGAGGGCATGACCCGCCACGGTGGCGACTTCTCGGGTGAGCGCAAGTGAACGGAGGGCGCGAGCTCCACCTGGTCGGGCTCTCGCACAAGAGCGCCCCGGTGGCCGTCCGCGAGAAGGTCGCGCTCTCCGGCGACGACCTCAAGGGTGCGCTCGCCGCGCTGTCCGATCGGCCCGGGGTGGGCGAGGTCATGGTGGTCTCCACCTGCAACCGGGTCGAGTGCTACGTCTACGGCGAGTCGCTCGAGGAGGCCCGTCACTTCTTCCTGGCGCGCACCGGCGAGGCGGAGGAGCACCTCTACGAGCGCAGCGGACGGGAGGCGGTGCGCCACCTCTTCCGGGTCGCCGCCAGCCTCGACTCCATGGTGGTCGGCGAGCCGCAGATCCTGGGGCAGGTGAAGGAGGCCTACGGCCTCGCCGCCTCGGTCCAGACCGCCGGTGCCTTCGTGTCGCGCCTCTGCAACCGGGCCTTCGCGACCGCCAAGCGGGTCCGCAGCGAGACCGAGATCGCCCGGGGCGCCGGGAGCATCTCGCAGGTGGCGGTCGAGCTCGTCGAGAAGATCTTCGGCAACCTGAAGGGGAGGGCGGTCCTGCTCGTGGGCGTGGGCAAGATGGGCGCGCTCTCGGCCAAGGCGCTGCGCGACCTCGGCGCCGACCGCATCCTCGTCACCAATCGCTCGCCGGAGCGGTCACGCGCGCTCGCCGCCGAGATCGGGGCCGTAGCCGAGCCCTGGGAGGGGCTCACGAGCCTGCTCGTCCTCGCCGACGTGGTCATCGTCTCCACCGGCGCCCCCAGCTACGTCATCACGCGGGAGCTGGTCGCCCAGGCCATGAAGGCGCGCCGCGGCCGGTCGGTCTGCTTCATCGACCTGGCCGTGCCCCGCAACGTCGACCCCGCCTGCGGGGAGCAGGACAACGTCTACGCCTACGACATCGACGATCTCCAGAAGGTGGTGAGCCAGACCCACGCGGCCCGGGCCGAGGAGGCCATCCGCGCCGAGGCCATCGTCGAGGCCGAGGTCATGGCCTTCGCCCTGGAGCGGGAGACGCGCGCCGCCCTCCCGGTGCTGGCCGAGCTGCGCCGGAAGGCGGAGCAGATCGCCCGCGCCGAGGCCGAGCGCACCCTCGCCCAGGTCGGCGCCAAGCTCGACGAGAAGGGGCGCCGGAGCGTCGAGGCGATGGCCCAGGCCATCGTGAACAAGCTGCTGCACGGCCCCACCGCGCGCCTCAAGGAGGCCGCCGCGTCGGGCGACAGCGACCTTCCCGGCGCCGCCGCCGAGCTCTTCGGCGTGGGGGAGGCAGAAGCCCCCCCCGCCCGCGGGCGCTCCCGCGACGCGCCCGACGCAGACATCCACACGGAGCCCCACCGATGACCGTCCGAATCGCCACCCGCCGCAGCGCCCTCGCCATGTGGCAGGCCCGTCACGTCTCCGGCCTGCTCACCGCGCGCGAGCCCGGGCTCGAGGTCCAGCTCCTCGAGCTCATGACCCGGGGCGACCGCATCCTCGACGTCCCGCTCGCCGAGGTCGGCGGGAAGGGGCTGTTCGTGAAGGAGATCGAGGACGCGCTCCTGCGCGGCGACGCACAGATCGCCGTGCACTCCATGAAGGACCTCCCCGCCAACGAGCCCCCGGGTCTCGTCATCGCCGCGGTCCCGGTGCGCGAGGACCCCCGCGACGCGCTCGTCTCCCACGGCAAGAAGCTCTCCGAGCTCCCCCGGGGGGCGAAGGTCGGCACGGCCAGCCTGCGCCGGTCGGCCCAGCTGATGGCGCTCCGCCCCGACCTCCGCATCGAGACCATCCGGGGCAACGTGGCCACGCGCCTTCGCAAGATCGACGAGGGCTTCGACGCCGTGGTGCTGGCCTACGCCGGGCTCAAGCGGCTGGGGCTCGCCGACAAGGTGGTGCAGGTCTTCTCCACCGAGGAGATGCTCCCGGCGGTCGCCCAGGGCGCGCTCGCCATCGAGGCCCGGCAGGACGACGCCGAGACGATGCGGCGTCTCGCCCCCCTCGAGGACCGCACCACCCGGATCCAGATCGAGGCGGAGCGCGGGTTCCTCCGGAAGCTGCAGGGCGGCTGCCAGGTGCCCATCGCCGGTCACGCCGAGGTGAAGGGCGACGGGGTCCGGCTGCGCGGACTGGTGGCCAACCTCGACGGCACGGTGATCATCCGGGGCGAGCGTTCCGGTCCGGCCGACCAGGCGGCCCAGGTCGGGGAGGAGCTCGCCAACGAGCTGCTCGCCCGCGGTGCCGGCGAGATCCTCTCCGCCATCGAGAAGGGGCCGGGGCTCTCCGCCCCCAGGCGGTGACCGGCGCGTCGCCCAGGCTGGACGGGCGCCGCGTGGCGGTGACCCGGGGCAAGGGGGGCGAGGACCCCCTCTCCGGGCGGCTCCGCGAACTGGGGGCCCGGGTCCTCGACGTGCCGGCCATCGCGGTCGCCCCGCCCGCTTCCTGGGACGAGTTCGACGCGGCCGTTCACGATCTCTGGCAGTACGACTGGATCGCCTTCGCGAGCGCCACCGCGGTCGAGGCCACGCTCTCCCGCATCGTGGCGCTGGGCCTGGAGCCGCCCCCGGTGGGCACGCGCCTCGCCGCGGTCGGAAAGGCCACCGCCCAGCACCTCCAGGAGCGGCTCCGCGCGCCCGACCTCATCCCGGAGCAGGCCACCGGCGCGGCGCTGGCCGGGGCCATGGCGCCCCACATGCGGGGTCGGCGGGTCCTCGTCCCGCGCGCCGCGGAGGGACGTCCCGATCTCGTGGAGGGGCTCGTCGCGGCCGGCGCCGACGTCGTGGCGGTGCCCTGCTACCGGACCGTGCCCTCGTCGCCGGAGGCGGTGGCGCCGCTCGGAAATGCCCTCCTCGACGGACGGATCGACGCGGTGACCTTCGCCTCCCCGTCGGCGGTGAAGAGCGTCCTCGCCGCCCTCGGCGCCCGCGCCGCCATGCTCGACCGCTGCGCGCTGGCGGCCATCGGCCCCACCACGGCGGCGGCGATCCGCGAGTCCGGGCTGCGCGTGGCGGTGATGCCCGAGGTCGCGGGCGCGGTCGAGCTGGCGGAGGCCCTGGCGCGTCACCTCGGCCCGAAGGCCGGGTAGCGCTACTTCGGCTTCTTCGTCCGGGCCGCCCGGCGCGCCCGCTTTGCGGCCAGGAAGCCGGTCGCCCGTCGCTCGGCCACCCGCTCCTCCCGGGTCGGCTCGGGGGGGGGCGGGGGCGGGGCCTTCCGCTCCGGCTCGCGCCGGGCGCCGGGCTGCAGCGTCCACCAGAAGAGCCGCTTCACCACCAGCGTGGCGTAGGCACCGGGGGGCAGCGTGAAGGCCAGGTTCACCCGGAGGCGTCCCCGGTTCAGCTCGTCCTGGCGGGCCTCGCCCACCACCAGCTTTCCCGGCTCGACCAGGAGGGGGCGCTCCTCGGCGTCGAAGTGGATCTGCGGGGCGTCCTTGACGCGCAGGTCGGCGAGCGTCTGGTTCTCGCGTCCGAGGACCGAGAGCGCCGCCTTCTCCACCCGCGGGTCGGCGAAGCGCGTGGCGGGGGCGAGCAGCGGGAAGGTCCGGGCGCGCAGGTCGCGGGCCAGCGCGCCGTCGAGTTCGCGCGGGAAGAGCAGCGTCCCCGCCTGGTAGCGGATGGAGACGAGCCGGGCAACCCCCACCACGTCGCGCAGGTACTGCTTCACCCCCTCGTTCCAGAGCCAGCTCTGGTAGGCGAAGACCTGGAGCCCGCGCCAGCGGGGCTCGGTGCGCAGGAAGGCGCCCAGGTGGTCCTGCGGGTGCTTGCGGAGGTAGCGCACCACGAGGTCGTACCGCTCGGCGCCGGGGTGGGGGTTCCGCAGCTCCCAGTTGCCCCAGTTCTCCTTCCAGAACTGCTTCACCTTCGCGTCGGTCGTCCGGTCGAGCTCGCTGGGGCGCGCCAGGAAGTTCTTGAGCGCCAGCTCGTGCTCGCCGCGCATGAGCTCCTTCACCAGGAAGCCCTGCCCGTGCTTGAGCGAGCCGAACCGCTGGGAGTCGAAGTAGTCGACGACCCCGATGCGTCGGACCTCGGCCACCGAGGCCGCCACCCGGGCGACGTCCTCCTCGGAGAGGTCGCGGACGGTGACGGCGAACCGGTTCGAGGTGGTGTTGGCGGCGGAGAGGGGAGCGGCGGTCCGGCCCAGCGGCTTGAGCCGGAGATCCGGATCCTGCAGCTCGACCTGCGTGCCGCGGATCGCCACGAGCTGGGTGGTCCGCCCCTGCTTGTCCTTGAGGCCGCAGTAGCTCACGTCGGCGGCCTGCACCCGGGCCACCGCCCGCAGCCGATCCACCGCCTCGAAGGTGGAGAGCTTCTGCTTGTCCATCAGGTAGACGAACCACTGCCCGCGCGGGTCGGGGTCGAACCGCCACGACTCGGAGACGGAGAAGTCCTCGGGAAGCTGCTTGAGTTTCATGGCGCCTCGGTCAGGCGCCTCAGAGCCCGGCCACGAGCTCTCAGACGGCCTGCCGGTAGAAGAGGACGATCGTCAGGCAGTGGAATTCGTTGTCGCTCGACTGTGCGACCACGCGATCGACGATCTCCAGGTCGGAATTGGCCTGGAGCCACCGGCTGATGGAGTCGCCGAGATCCTCGCGCTCCCTGGCCTTGGTCGCGGAGAAGACCTTCACACCGGTGAAACGCATCGCGCGCACCTCGATCACACCGCACCCGCCTCCAGCGCGTGTCCAAGTCTCCGATATCTTTGCCTCACGTCCGGGCGGGTGTCAAACCGTGGCGTCGCCCAACCCGCCGATATCGCGACCGAATTCGCCACGTTGAATCGCCGGCGAGCCGCGTGGTATTCGAGGTGCCCTTCCCCGCGAAACCTCTACGGAAATCCGCCCCATGCTCATCGACCTCCACGTTCACAGCCGGTACACGCCCGGATGCCCGTTCGCCCCCGTCGAGGCCGTGCGCCGGGCCCGGGAGGCGGGGCTCGACGGCGTCGTGTTCACCGACATGAACACCATGGAAGGGCTCGCCGAGATCCGGGAGGCGGGGAGGGCGGAGGGATTCCTGGCGCTCTGCGGGGTCGAGATCGCGACCGATCGGGGGCACTACCTGGCCTTCTTCCCCGATCCCGGAAACGTGCCGGCCCTCCCGCAGATCTTCGGGACGCCGCCGTGGCCGGTGCAGGACGTCCTCTCCAAGGTCGCGGCGATGGGGGGCGCGGTGGTGGCCGCCCACCCCTACGACAAGTCGATCGAGCGCCCCGGGGGGGACGTGATCTTCTCGCTCGAGGGGCTTTCGGCCATCGAGGGGCTCGAGACGCGCCGAAAGGCGGCCGTGAACGACCTGGCCGTCGAGGCGGCCGACCACATGGGGCTGCCCTGCGTCGGAGGCTCCGGCGCCCGCGAGGCGCTCGCCGAGATCGGAAAGGCCGCCACGCTCTTCCGGGATCCGGTCCGGAACGAGGCCGACCTGGTGGCCCAGCTTCGCTCCGGGTCCGTGTTCAGCGTGGCCATCGGCGTCACGCCGGGGCCTGCGGAGGCGCGCGACTCCCGCGGCTCTGGCGACCGCCGTGGCGACCGCCGCGACCGCGGACCGCGAGGCCCGCGCCGGGACCGGTAGCCGGCCACCTGGGCCGCGTCACTTGCCCCGCGCGCCCTTGCCGGCGTCCTGGCGGATCAACCGGTCGTCGAGGAACGACGCCTTCCGGGTGCTGTTGTTCCAGTACCAGTCCTCGGTCCGGGCGGGGCGGTCCATCACGATGCGGTCCGGGTAGCCCCAGGCCATGGCGACGGCCTCCCGGGTCATGCCCTCCACCAGCGCCTTCTCCCGGATGGCGTCCCGAACCGGGTCGGGGAGCGCGGCGTAGATCGCGGTCGGATCGTCGGTGGTGAGCACACGGCCGACCTCGGCGATGACGTCCTCGGGGCGGGCCGAGTCGGCGGCCAGCACCAGGACGGCCGGCTTCCCCACGCCCTCCACGGTCGCGAGCAGCCAGGGGTTGTAGCGAGGCGTGGTGATGGGGCGGCTCCAGGCGACGGTCCCGGTGGGGAACTGCACGCCGTCGACGAACACCGGCGTGCCGGGGGGGAGCACGCGCGTGGCCGGGGGAGGGATGAGGGGGCTCCCGTCGGTGGACTCGAGGACGCGGAGCTCCGGGACCGGGCGGTCGGTGAGGAGCACCCGGGAGCCATCGCCGAAGAACGGTCCGACGTATACCGCGACCCGGAGGTAGCGGGGCTGGCGGGAGAGGGTCCGGACGACCGTCTCGCGCCCCTCCAGTGGCAGCTGCGACGGGGGGACGCAGGCGGCGAGGAGGGTGAGGAGGACGGCGGCGGCGAGGCGGCGCATCCTAGTCCTCCTCCTCCTTCGCGGCGAGGAAGCGGCGCCCGAGCTCGTGGGAGCGCTGGGTGGCGGCCTCGACGGCGTTCATGAGCGTCGTGCGGAGCCCTCCGGCCTCCAGGGTGTGGAGCCCCGCGATGGCGGTGCCGCCCGGGCTCGTCACCTGATCCTTGAGCCGTCCCGGGTGCTCGCCGGTCTCGAGCAAGAGCTGCGCCGATCCGAACACGGTCTGGGCGGCCAGGTCCTGGGCGTTGCGCCGGTCGAGCCCCATCTTCACGCCGGCGTCGGAGAGGGCCTCGATGATGAGGAAGACGTAGGCGGGGCCCGACCCCGAGAGGCCGGTGACGGCGTCGAGGAGCACCTCGTCCACGACCACGGTCTTGCCGACCGCGTCGAAGAGCGCCTTCGCCTGCTCCATGTCCTCGGGCGTGGCGTGCTCCCCGGGCGAGATGGCGGTGGCGCCGGAGCCCACCAGCGCCGGGGTGTTGGGCATGGTGCGGACGATGCGCACGCCGTGCCCCACCTTGCGCTCGATGGCCGCCAGCGGGACGCCGGCGGCGATGGAGATGACGAGCTTGGTGCCGTCGATGGCGGGGGCCACCTCGGCGAGCACCTTGTTCATGACCTGCGGCTTCACCGAGAGCACCACGATCCCCGCCTGCCGGACCGCGGCGAGGTTGTCGGTGGTGGTCTTCACCCCGAAGCGCTTCTCCAGATCCGCGAGCCGGTCCTGGCGTCGGTCGGTGAGCAGGATCTCCCCCGGCGTGGCGACGCCGGCGCGGAGCAGTCCCTTCACGAGGGCCTCGGCCATGTTCCCGGCGCCGAGGAAGGCGATGGTCTTTCCAAGTGGCATGGACGCCACTCTAGCCGATGATGAAGTCCTCGCCCACGGCGGGCCCCCGATCGAATCGGTCGACGGTGAAGCGGTCGAAGATCTCGTCCTTCTCCCGACCCGTCATCCACTCGGCCATGAGCTCGCCCACCGCCGGCGCCATCATGAAGCCGTGCCCCACGAAGCCGGAGAGCTGGAGGAAGTTGGCCGGCCCGGCGGCGCCGAGGATGGGGTTGTTGTCGGGCGTGACGTCGTAGTTGCCGGCCCACTGGCGCATCACCGGGAGGCCGGCCGTGGCCGGGACGTACCCGGTGAGCGCGCGGGAGAAGCGGGCCAGGAAGCGCAGCGTCGATCCGTGGGCCACGCCGGGCGGCTCGGCGGGATCGCCCATGCCCCCCACGATCTCGCCGCGCTGCGACTGGGAGAAGTAGAGGCCGGTGCCGAGCGACGACACGAGCGGCCCGAGCCAGGGCTTGAGCGGCCCGGAGACCAGGATCTCGTGGCGGGTGGGGCGGTTCGGCAGCGACACCCCGGCGAGCCGTGCCACCTCGGGGCTCCAGGCCCCGCCGGCGTTCACCACCGTGTCGCATCGAATGCGACCGGCGGCGGTCTCGACCGCCCGGACGAGGCCGCCCGAGATCTCGAATCCGGTGACCGGCGAGAAGGTCCGGACGGTCGCACCCCGGGCCTGCGCGGCGGCGGCGTAGCCCCAGAGGAAGGGCCAGGGGAAGACCACGCCGTCGTCCGGGTTCCAGGAGGCGGCCACGAAGCGGCTGCGGTCGAGCTCCGGCACCACCTCGCAGGCCTGGTCCGGCGTGAGGATCCGGGTGGCCATCCCCTGCTCCCGCTGGACGGTGAGGTTTCGCTCCAGCCGCTTCACCTGCGACCCGTCCGGTGCGAGGAAGAGGTAGCCGCCCCGCCGGAACCAGCCGTTCACGCCCGTCTCGCCGGCGAAGCTCCGGAAGAGCTGGAGCGACCTCAGCCCGAGCCGGACCATGGTCGGGGTGGACCACTGGGCGCGGACTCCGCCGCCGTTGCGCCCCGACGCGCCCGAGTTGAGGTAGCTGCGCTCCAGCACCACGACGTCGCGCATGCCGCGCAGGGTGAGCTGGTAGGCGAGGGAGAGGCCGAGGATGCCTCCGCCCACGATGACCACGTCGGCGCGCGCGGGCAGAGGTCCCGACGGGGCCGGCAGCGGCGGCGGCGGGCGCACCGGCTCGGGGACCCCCTCGTCGAGGGGAAGCGTCTCCGGGTCGAGCGCGGCGAGGGTGCCGAAGGTCACCGGCTGCACCGGCGGGCGGGCCGTGAACGGGGTGATCTCGGCGGGCGTGGCCCCCAGCCGGAGCAACTCCTTCACCACCGCGTTGAGGCAACTCTTGCCCTGGCACGGGCCGGTGCCGAAGCCGGTGTAGCGCTTCACCGACTCGAGGTCGCGGTGGCCGCGCGCGAAGGCGCGCCCCACCTCGGAGAGGGGGACGTCCTCGCAGGCGCAGAGGATGGTCTTACCCACGGGCGGCCTCCCCGGCGCGGCGGCCCCACGACACGGCCTCGGCGGCGGAGACGGGGCGGGCCACCTCCCCGGCGGCGAGCAGATCCGGCGCCGAGGTGGTGCCAT